>NZ_CP136187.1:2497500-2795000 GCF_033193315.1 Agathobaculum sp. NTUH-O15-33 | reverse complement strand
GCAAGTAGTGGCGAGCGAACGCGGAAGAGGCCAAACCGGGAGTAGCAATATTTCCGGGGTTAGGACTGCGACATGTAGCTTTCATTTTTAACCGAACGCTTTGGGAAGAGCGGCGAAACAGGGTGATAGCCCCGTAGGTGAAAAGAATGGAGCGCTAGCAGGATCCAGAGTACCAGCGGACACGTGAAACCCGCTGGGAACATGGGGGGACCATCCTCCAAGCCTAAATACTACTCAGTGACCGATAGAGAAGCAGTACCGTGAGGGAAAGGTGAAAAGGACCCCGGGAGGGGAGTGAAAGAGAACCTGAAACCTTGTGCCTACAAGCACCGAGAGCACATTAACGTGTGATCGGGTACTTTTTGTAGAACGGTCCGGCGAGTTAATGTACGTAGCGAGGTTAAGGTACTGGAGTACCGGAGCCGTAGCGAGAGCGAGTCTGAAAAGGGCGAATGAAGTTACGTGTATTAGACCCGAAACCGGGTGACCTATCCATGAGCAGGCTGAAGTTGCGGTAAGACGCAATGGAGGGCCGCACCCACGTCTGTTGAAAAAGCCGGGGATGACTTGTGGATAGCGGAGAAATTCCAATCGAACTCGGAGATAGCTGGTTCTCCCCGAAATAGCTTTAGGGCTAGCGTTATTTTAGATTACCGGAGGTAAAGCACTGAATGGGCTAGGGGCCGCGAGGTTACCGAACCCTATCAAACTCTGAATGCCGGCTAATTGATGAATAGCAGTCAGACTACGAGAGATAAGTCACGTGGTCGAAAGGGAAACAGCCCAGATCTACAGCTAAGGTCCCAAATAGATACTAAGTGGAAAATGATGTGAAACTGCGAAAACAACCAGGATGTTGGCTTAGAAGCAGCCATACATTCAAAGAGTGCGTAATAGCTCACTGGTCGAGTGGTTTTGCGCAGAAAATGTAACGGGGCTAAGTATCTAACCGAAGCTTAGGCATTACAAGAAATTGTATTGGGTAGGGGAGCGTCGTATGCGGGGCGAAGTCAGAGCGAGAGCACTGGTGGACAGCATACGAGTGAGAATGCCGGAATAAGTAGCGAGAATTATGTGAGAATCATAATGGCCGAAAATCTAAGGTTTCTTGGGGAAGGTTCGTCCGCCCAAGGTAAGTCGGGAGCTAAGGCGAGGCCGAAAGGCGTAGTCGATGCACATACGGTAGAAATTCCGTAACCACCGAACTTTAAGCATAAGGGACGCTTTCATTAAGTCGAACCCCGGCGATGGTTGCCCGGGGCGAAAGGGACCGAAATTAAAGTAGGGAAGTCGATGGCGTGAGAGACGAGAAAAGCTTATGTGTATACTAAGGTGCCCGTACCGCAAACCGACACAGGTAGATGGGATGAGTATTCTAAGGCCAACGGGAGAAGGGTTGTTAAGGAACTCGGCAAATTGGCCCCGTAACTTCGGGATAAGGGGCGCCTACGAGAGTAGGCCGCAGTGAAAAGGCCCAAGCGACTGTTTAGCAAAAACACAGCTCTCTGCTAAATCGAAAGATGACGTATAGGGGGTGACGCCTGCCCGGTGCTGGAAGGTTAAGGGGAGTGCTTAGGAGCAATCCGAAGGTGCGAACTTAAGCCCCAGTAAACGGCGGCCGTAACTATAACGGTCCTAAGGTAGCGAAATTCCTTGTCAGGTAAGTTCTGACCCGCACGAATGGCGTAACGATTTGGGCACTGTCTCAACAGCCCGCCCGGCGAAATTGTAGTACCGGTGAAGATGCCGGTTTCCCGCAACTAGACGGAAAGACCCCATGGAGCTTCACTGTAGCTTGATATTGGATCTCGGTATTCCATGTACAGGATAGGTGGGAGCCTAGGAAGCACGTGCGCCAGCATGTGTGGAGGCAACCTTGGGATACCACTCTTGGGATATTGGGATTCTAACCTGCGGCCCTGAATCGGGTCGGGGGACACTGTCAGGTGGGCAGTTTGACTGGGGCGGTCGCCTCCAAAAGAGTAACGGAGGCGCTCAAAGGTTCGTTCAGCACGGACGGAAATCGTGCACTGAGTGTAAACGCATAAACGAGCCTAACTGCGAGAATGACGGTTCGAGCAGTAACGAAAGTTGGAGTTAGTGATCCGGCGGTATGTGAATGGAAATGCCGTCGCTCAACGGATAAAAGCTACCCTGGGATAACAGGCTGATCTCCCCCAAGAGTCCACATCGACGGGGAGGTTTGGCACCTCGATGTCGGCTCATCGCATCCTGGGCTGAATTCGGTCCCAAGGGTTTGGCTGTTCGCCAATTAAAGCGGTACGCGAGCTGGGTTCAGAACGTCGTGAGACAGTTCGGTCCCTATCTGTTGCGGGCGCAGGAATATTGAGAGGAGCTGTCCTTAGTACGAGAGGACCGGGATGGACGTACCGCTGGTGCACCAGTTGTTCTGCCAAGGGCATAGCTGGGTAGCTAAGTACGGACGAGATAAACGCTGAAGGCATCTAAGCGTGAAACTCCCCTTGAGATAAGTATTCCCACCCTTCGGGGGTAAGGCCCCTTGTAGACTACAAGGTTGATAGGTCAGGAGTGGAAGTGTGGTAACACATGCAGCGGACTGATACTAATAGGCCGAGGGCTTGACCTCATTATTAGAGGTAACCTCAAATCTCTTATAGCTTGTAAGTAGTTGTTGTTCAGTTTTCAGGGTATAAACCTTGAAAGAGTTTCCGAGAGAGCGATCTTGAGGGAAGTATGCACCATTAGCTCAGTTGGTAGAGCAACTGACTCTTAATCAGTGGGTCCACGGTTCGAGCCCGTGATGGTGTACCAGAACGGTGCGCTGTGGGATCGGGGAAAAGCCGATTCCCACGGTGGTGCCGAAAGACATACCGGAGAAGCTGAAATGGCCCGTTGGTCAAGCGGTTAAGACGGCGGCCTCTCACGCCGCAAACGGGAGTTCGATTCTCCCACGGGTCACCATTCCAAAGAATGGACTTGACAGAAGCGGCGAAACGTGGTATGTTAGACAAGCGGTTAAGCACGAGAGTGTTTACCAAATATAGTGCGTGTTAATGGTGGCGAGGGTACACCTGTTCCCATTTCGAACACAGTAGTTAAGCTCGCTTACGGTGACAATACTTGGCTGGCGACGGCCCGGGAAGATAACTCAATGCGCACACTCATGAGACGGCAACTTCGGTTGCCGTCTTTTTCTATTACAGGGAGGGCCTTTTCATGTATGAGTATATTCTGTTTGATCTGGACGGTACGCTGACCGATCCGCGCGAAGGCATAACCAAATCGGTGCAGCACGCCCTGCGCGGTATGGACATCGAAGAACCCGATCTGACGGCGCTTGAGCATTTTATCGGGCCGCCGCTGTATGATGAGTTTATCCGCTGCTATGGCTTTGACGATGGAGGAGCCAAACGTGCGGTTTCCCTTTACCGAGAGCGATTCAGTGTGATCGGCTGGCGAGAAAATTTGTTGTTTGACGGTGTGCATGAGCTGCTCAGCGCGTTAAAGAGGAGCGGTAAGCGGCTCGCGATCGCTTCTTCTAAGCCCACGGTCTTTGTGGAAAAGATTTTGGACCTGTTTGCAATAGCCTGCTATTTTGACGCGGTTTCGGGTGCGAGTCTGGATGGGGTAATCAGCAGAAAGGAGCAGGTAGTCGCGCAAGCGCTCTCTATGCTGGGCGTGACGGATAAATCGGCGGCAGTACTGGTGGGCGACCGTTTCCACGATGTGGAGGGAGCGCACCGAAACGGGATTGCCTGCGTAGGGGTGACCTTTGGCTTTGGCGGTTTGGAGGAGCTATCGCACGCGGGCGCGGACCATATTGCCGCTACTATGGACGAGCTGTTTGGGGTGCTTTGCCGGTAATTGTCGCGTTTTCACAAAATATGTCGGTTTATAACACGAGCGGTCATTGAACGTGGCAAAATACCATGATACAGTAAAGGTAGAGTTTCGGTACAGAATATGAAACATACGGGAGGAAATCATCATGGGTGTATTTGTCGATCTGTTCAAGTCGATCAAGGACATGAAGGCGCTGGGCAAGCTGATGGAGAAGATTCAGCCTGAGCTCGACCGTTTGGAGGCCGAAGGCAAGCTTCCGGCGGATTTGAAAACTGCAATGGACGCGGTGAAAAATGCGGATAGTACCAAAGGCGCCAGCGCGGGCGAGACTGCCGGGAAACTAGAGCATTTGGTACAGCAGTTGGAACAGCACGAAGACCTGTTCCCGGATAGCTTCAAGAGCCTGATCAGTAAATTTGAATCCGTATCCGACGACTTGGAGGGAATCGCCAAGCGTGTGGACGGTCTAAATAAGAAATAACAAAAAGCGAGGAACCATCCGGTTCCTCGCTCAGCGTGTCGACAAAGCCGACACGCTGTCTAGGGGGCATCCAATGCCCCCTAGATACTCGACCAGTTCCGGAGAAACCGGTCTCGATACCCCCGGGTTACGCGCCCGATGCGCGGGTCGAGGTGTTTTTTCGAGGTACACGCCCCCGAAAAAACGGATTTTACGTCGCTTCGCTCCATTTTCCATTCTATGCGCGCTGCGGCGAGCGACCTTTGTCTACAGTCTGAGCGAGGAACCACCGGTTCCTCGCTTTTTGTTATTTCCAAGGAAGTTTTCCTTTCAGCCAGCCTTGCTCTTGCCAATAGGCGTGGTCTCGCGGCGTAAGGCCGCCTCCCATCCGCTTGCTGAGCCAGTAGCGCGCCCGCACGCCTATGCGCGGCTTGGACCGCCTTGCGGATAGGATCCGGCGGGCCAGCTTGCCCATGTCCTGTTCGATCGCAGACTTGATTTTCGGCTTTACCTGCTGCGGATGCAGCGCCTGCACGCGCCGGCCATAGGCGTAGACATGCCCCACGCCCCACCAATTCATGCTGTCCTTTAGATCACCCAGCGTCTGTTTGGTACCGCTGCCCGCAGCGGTCGTTAGTAAGACGGCGGTCTTGCCTGTCATGGAACCGTTCGGCCGGTGGATAAGCCAACGGCAGCCCAAATGATCAAGAAAACTTTTCATAGCGCCGGTCACGTGATAAACGTACACCGGACTGGCAAGAATGATTACATCGGCCGCGTCGATGGCCTGTAAGATGGGTTGCAGCTGATCGCCCGCTTGCACGCAAAGCGGCGCGGCAGCCTCAAAGCAGGCACAGCAGCCGTTGCAGACGTGGCCAAAATCGCGCGGCAGAAAAAATTCGGATAATTCGTCCTGCGTATGCGGCAGCCGGCCGATCAGCGCACGCGCCAGTTCCACGGTGCTTCCCACATGATTGGTTCCATAAATCGCTGTGATCTTCATATTGGTTCCCTTCTTGCGTTTTTTTGATAAACCCAGTATAATCGGGGTGACGCGGCTGTGTCAATGCTTTGTATGCAGGTGGCACACCGATTGGAAGTATAAAACCGCCTTTACCATTGGGCGCGAATGTGGTAGAATAAGGGCGTATGCAAACGACGGACATGGAATGGAAAGGAGACGGGCGATGAACATCCGATATGAGCTGCCGCTGCTAGCGGTGCGGGACGTGGAGGTCTCCAAGCGGTTTTATGAGGAGCTGTTCGATCAGCAAGTCACACTGGATCTGGGACGCAATGTGACGCTTTCGGGCGGATTCGCATTGCAGCAGGATTTTGATTGGCTTGTAGGGATCCCCAAGAGCACGATCCTGCACCAGAGCAATAATATGGAGCTTTATTTTGAAGTAGACGATTTCGACGCGTTTTTGGACAGGCTGACCAGCCATCCGGACGTTGATTTGGTGCACCCGGCCAAGAAATACGAGTGGCAGCAGCGCGTGGTGCGCCTGTACGACCCGGATTGGCATATGATCGAGGTGGGCGAATCGATGGCGGTCATCGCCAGACGTTACCTTGACGAAGGCCACAGCGTGGAACAGACAGCGGAGATCATTCAGCACCCGGTGGAGTTTGTGGAGAATTGCAGGAAAGGGTTGGAATAAAGCCATGTTCGGTTATGAGCCGGAATTTGTAGGCTGTGGAGACGCGCGCATTGCCTACTTCGATGTAGGGCGCGGCAAGCCGCTGATACTGCTGCACGGCAATGGGGAGGACAGCAGCTACTTTAAAGCGCAGATCCCCGAGTTTTCACGTTTTTACCGCGTGATCGCGGTGGACAGCCGCGGCCATGGACAGTCGGAACGCGGCAGTCAGGGGCTTTCGTTTGCGCTCATGGCGCAAGACCTGAAAGCGGTGTTGGACACGCTGGGCATTGAAAAAGCTTTTATTCTAGGCTTTTCGGACGGCGGCAATCTGGCGATTAAATTTGCGCTGACTTATCCGCAATATGTGGATAAGCTGATCCTAAACGGCGCAAATGTGGAAATGTTCCGCGGGATCAAGCCGCGGATACAACTGCCGTTGTATCCGGTTTACGGCCTGCTCTCCGTGCTGGGCAAGCGCAGCGGAAAAGCGGCGCATAAAAGGGACGTGCTCGGTCTGATGGTGCATCCGTACGGCGTCAAGATGGAAGATCTGGCGCGTATCACCGCGCCGACGCTGCTGATCGTCGGCGAGCACGACTTGATCCGCGAAAAGCAGACGCGGGAGATCGCGGCCCGTATCCCGGACAGCCGAGTCGAGGTGTTCCGGGACGGCGACCATTTTGTGGCCGCCAGACAGCCCGCGCGGTTCAACCGCACGGTGATAGAATTTTTAATGGGAAGATGAAAAACAATGCAGTTTATCAAAGCCGGCGAGTGCGCCGAGAGCAATATCTTTAATCAACTGGATCAGAAAAAGCAGGCGCTGCTGCGGGGCGGCAAGGATGTGATCAACCTTTCGATCGGTACGCCTGATTTCCAACCGGATGAACATGTGATGCGCGCGGTGAGCGAGGCTTGCCTTGACCCGATGAATTACCGGTATTCGTTGACCGAAACGCCCGCGCTGTTGCAGGCGGTGCAGAATTGGTATCGGCGGCGGTATGACGTTGCGCTGGAAAACGACGAGATCATGGCGGTGTGCGGCTCGCAGGAGGGCATTGCGCACGTGGGGTTTGCCTTTGCGGGCGAGGACGGCTTGATCCTTGCGCCCGATCCGGGGTACCCGATCTTCTCCTTCGGTCCGATGATGACAGGCGCGACGATCGGCCTGTATCCTTTGCGCGAGGAGAACGGCTGGGTGCTTGATTTTGCCGATATCCCGGACGACGTGGCCGACCGGGCCAAGGCGATGGTGGTATCCTATCCCAACAACCCGACGACCGCGGTCGCGGACCGTGCGTTTTATGAAAAGCTGATCGCGTTTGCAAAAAAACACGAAGTGATCATCATTCACGATAACGCGTATTCCGACTTGCTGCTGAATGGACAAACGGGTATCTCGTTCCTATCCGTTCCCGGTGCCAAGGAGGTAGGTATTGAATTCAATTCCCTTTCCAAGACCTACAACCTGACCGGCATGCGCGTTTCCTTCGCGCTGGGCAATGCAGAGGTGCTTCGCGCGTTCCGCGCGTTTCGTTCCCAGATCGATTACGGTATGTTCTATCCCGTGCAAGCGGGCGCGGTCGCCGCGCTCACCGGCCCGCAGGATATCGTGCGGCGCAACCGGGAAGGCTATATGGCGCGGCGTGACGCGCTGTGCGGCGGGCTGCGCGCCATTGGCTGGGACGTGGCGGACGCTGCGGGCACCATGTTCGTTTGGGCCAAGATTCCGCCGCATTTCAGCAGCTCGGTCGCATTTGTGATGGAGCTGATGGAGAAGACCGGCGTAATCTGCGTGCCGGGCGACAGCTTCGGCGCGCGCGGGAAGGGCTATGTGCGCTTTGCGCTTGTCGTACCGCCGGAGCGCATGAGCGAAGCCGTACGCCGCATTGCGGAAAGCAAAATACTTTTGAAATAATTAGGAGTTAGGAATTAGTAATTAGGAATTATGGAATCGGCCAAAGGCCGACCAATCAAATTTGCCGCGCTATGCGCGGCACCGCAATTACTCACTACTAATTAAAAAGGGGTTTTTTTATGAAGCTAATCTCCTGGAACGTAAACGGCCTGCGCGCCTGCATGGGCAAGGGCTTTTTGGATTTTGTCGCGGCAGAGCAGCCCGACATGCTGTGCCTGCAGGAGACCAAAATGCAGCAGGGACAGGCCGATGTGCCGCTGGACGGCTATCGGGAATACTGGAACTCCGCCGAGAAAAAGGGCTATTCGGGCGTTGCGCTGTTTTCGAGGACCGAGCCGGAACAGGTGACGTACGGCCTTGGCATCGAGGAGCACGATCACGAAGGCCGTGTGATCACGGCGGACTATGGTGAGTTTTATCTGGTCACGGTGTACACACCCAATTCACAGGACGAGCTTAAGCGTCTGGACTACCGCATGCAATGGGAGGACGCGTTCCGCGCCCATTTGCAGAAACTCGATACGGAAAAGCCGGTGATCGTCTGCGGAGACATGAATGTCGCCCATGAAGAGATTGACTTGAAAAACCCCAAGACCAACCGCAAAAACGCGGGTTTTTCGGATGAGGAGCGGCAGAAAATGACCGAGCTGCTGGGCGCGGGTTTTACCGATACGTTTCGCCATTTTTATCCCGATCTGGAAGGGGCGTATTCCTGGTGGAGCTACCGCTTCCGCGCGCGGGAAAAGAACGCGGGGTGGCGCATCGACTATTTTCTGGTCTCCGACCGGTTTATGGACCGCGTGAAGGACGCAAAAATCCTGTCCGATGTGTTCGGCTCCGACCATTGTCCGGTCGTGCTGGAAATCGAATAAAAAAGGCGGCGCAAGCCGCCTTTTTTTAATGAATAATTAGTAATGAGTAATGAGTAATTTAGGAGGTTCGCTCCCGCTCACAATTAAATGATCGCGAGCGGGAGCGAGCTACCACAATTACTCATTCCTAACTACTAATTTCTAATTATCCCAAAAGCGCGATCATGACGGGAATGGTCAGCGCAGAAAGCAGCGTGGATACCGCGACGGCGCGGGTGGAGAACAGATAATCCGTGCCGAACATGCGGGCGAACATGGGCGCCGCCATGGCGACCGGCGCGGACACGCTGATCAGCAGAGACTGCCGCACCGCGTGCTCCAGCGGCAGCATCCGGTACAGCGCGAGCATGATGAGCGGCAGCACCAGCAGGCGCAGCCCGGTGACAAGGTAAACGTCCCGCCCGCGAAAACACGATTTCAGATCGCATTGAGCAAGAAAGGACCCCAGAACCAACATGGCCACCGGCGTATTGAGCGAAGCGACATAACCGACGGCCTGCGAGGGGATAGAGGGGAGCGTAAAGGGCGTCAGAAACAGCACAAGGCCGATCGCGAGCGATACGGTGCCCGGGTTGACCAGCGCGTTTCGCAGCCTGTGCTGCGCCTTTTCCGGCGCGCCCTGCGACAGCTGATCGACGCCGTAGCTCCACAGCAGCAGATTGTTTACCACGATGAACGCCGAGCCGAGAAACAGGCCATAGGAGCCAAGCAGCGCCTCGAGCAGCGGCAGCGCCATAAAACCGCAGTTGGTAAAGACCAAACAAAAACGTTTATCCGCAAAATTGGGGTGCGCGCCGCCCTTGCGAAACACCGCGTGCGCGAGCAGGATGGAGACCAGCGCATATAAAAACGCGCACAAGACCGACACGATCAGATCGTGCGCGAGCGCGGGATCGAAGCTGCGCTCGAACGAATGGATGATGACCGCGGGAGCGACCACACGATTGAGGACGACGGAAAGGTTGGCCGCGCCGGCGTCGCCCAGATAGCCAAGACGCGAGCAAACGAAGCCGACTGCCATCAATAAAAACATGACGGCGATTTGGGCGACTAAAAGCCGGATATTGTCTAGCAAGACCGCTTACCCCCCTTTACGGATGCTGTTATTCCTATGATAGTCCACCGGAACGACGATGTCAATGCGGCGCATATATAAACCGATGAATCTTTAGAGCATGTTTCACCGGACGCGCTCATAGGATAGAGCGGAAAGGGTGAGATAGGTTGAAAAAGTTGCTGATAACGGCGCTGATCGGCTGTATGCTGCTGGTGCAGGCGGCGGCGCTGCCTGAAATGGGGGCGCTCCATGCAAAATCGGCGGCGCTATATGCCGCAAACGGCCAGATGCTGTATGAGTTTAACGCGGATGAACAGTTGCAGCCCGCCTCTGTGACCAAGATCATGACCATGCTGCTGGCCATGGAGGCGCTCGAGCGGGGCGAGGTAACGCTGGATACTATGATAACGGGCAGCGAATACGCTTGCTCGATGGGCGGCACGCAGATCTGGCTGGAACCGGGCGAGCAGCTTTCTCTGAACGATATGCTCAAGGCGATCGCGGTGGGTTCGGCAAACGACTGCGCGGTCGCGGTGGCCGAACACTTGGCGGGCACGGAGGCGGCCTTTGTTGAGCGGATGAACACGCGCGCGGCCGAGCTTGGCTGCACGGGCACGCAGTTTATTAACGCCAACGGGCTGGACGGTATCGGACAGAAGACGATGACCACGGCGCGCGATCTAGCGCTGATCTCCTGCGAGCTTTTAAAGCATCCGAAAATACTGGACTACACCGGCATTTGGATGGATACCGTGCGGGGCGGCAAATTCGGGCTGGCCAATACGAATAAGATGCTGAAAAGCTATCAGGGCTTGACCGGGCTCAAGACCGGCTATATCTCGGAGGCGGGCTTTTGCATATCGGCGAGCGCCGAGCGGGACGGTCTATCGATCGTGGCGGTGGTGATGGCCGCGCCGACCAAGGAGGACCGCATGGCGGACGCGACCGCGCTGCTGAATTACGGCTTTGCCAATTTCGCCGTGTATACGCCGCCGGCGGATGTGCTGCGGCCCGTCCCGGTAAAGCTTGGAAAAACGGATACCGTGCAGCCCGCGATGGAGAGCAGCAGCCTTGTGATCGAAAAGGCGAAAGCGGCCGAGCTGGAAACCACGCTGGATCTGCCGGAAACGCTCACCGCGCCGGTGGAGCAGGGGCAGACGATCGGCGAGCTGACGGTTTCGAGCGGGGGCGAAACCGTGCTGCGCGTGCCGCTCACCGCGGCGGAAGCGGTGGAAGCGAAGGGAATCGGCAGCCTGTTCCTTGATTTTTGGGGCGGCATGCTCGGCGGATAGCGTTTTGGTCCCGCGTCTTCATTGAAATGGTATAAATTAAGAGAAGTTCGGAAATGGTGCTTGAGCTTTTTCACAATCTATGTTACACTTATTTTAACCTCAAACGGTTGGGAGGAATTAATATGGTAAAAGTTATTATGGGCGGCACCGGATCCGGCAAAACGAAGGAACTCATCGATCGGGTCAACGCCGCGGTTACAGAAGAAAAGGGCAGCGTGGTATGCATCGCGCGCGGCAGCAAGCTGACGTTTGATATCTCGCATGACGCTCGTCTGATCGACGCGGAAGATTATGCGATCAAGGACTATGATACGCTGCTTGGTTTCTTGTGCGGCATTCATGCCGGCAATTATGACATCACCAGCATCTTTATCGACGGTCTGTATAAGGTTGCGGGCAACAAGGAACTGGCGCAGGCGGAAAAGTTTTTGGGTTCGCTCGAACAGTTTGCTGAGAAATACGGCGTGAAGATCACCGTGGCCATCAGCGAAGATGTGGCTAACGCGACGGATAACATCAAAAAGTTTTTCTAAAAATTACTTAACCCGTCTTTGCAAAATAGCAATAGACGCAATCGATAAGATTGCGTCTATTTTTTTATGCATTCCGCACAATAACGCGATAAAGGGCGAAAATTTTTTAGAAAATAATGATGAAAAGTGTTTCACTTTTTGGTTACATTAGGTATAATAAAAGCGATGTGTGGGATAGGGGGAAGCTTTGCCTTTTTTGAACTTCAAAAAAGTGGGCCGAACTCTTGCATCAATCGAAGCCTTGGGGGGATGCGGTTGAAGAAAAAGAAGACGGATTGGTCGGTTTGGCGCTACCTGATCTATTTTACGCAGGTTGGCGTCACGATGATCACGCCGCCGCTTGTCTGCGCTTTCGCGGCTGTTTGGCTGCGGGACAAATTTCAGTGGGGCAACGGCGTGGTAATCGCGGGCATTCTTTTGGGAATCGCGATAGCGGTCGTCGGACTGCGGGACTTTTTGCGGTTCACCGAAAAGAAGGCAAGGCAAAGCGAGAAGGAAAGGGAGGACGATACGTGAACGGAATGGAGATCGTCCGGCAGGAAGCCGGACGCCTGACGCGCGGCATGGTCCCGCTTTTGCTGATCGCGTTCGGCGCGCTCACCCTGTTTGGATATGGTGGCGTGCGCACGGCGGTCAGCCTGCTGCTCGGCGCGGCCTACGCGATGGGACTGTTCTGGATGATCGGGAAAAACGCCGTGAAAGCGGTGCACTTTCCGCCTGAAACAGGCAAGCGTATCGTTCAGCGTGGGTTTCTCATCCGCTATGTGCTGACCGGGGCGGTGGTCTTTCTGGCAATCAAATCGCCTTTTCTCAATCCGCTGGCAGCCGTGCTGCCGTTGTTCTTCCCCAAGATCATTTTACTAACTTCCAGTGTATTTCAAAAGAAAGGAGGTTAATGTGTGAACGCACAGGTAACCGGACCAAAAGTCTACTGCTATCTCTTTGGCAGAACGGACATGCCCATTACCGAAACCATGCGCAACGCTTGGATTGTAATGGGGTTCATCCTGCTTCTCTGTCTCTTTTTGACCCACGGGCTGAAAAAGATTCCGAAAGGCAAGCAGGCGCTGGCGGAAAAGTTGGTTCTCATGCTGGACAATCTGGTCGACAGCACGATGGGGCCGGGCAGCCGCGCCTATACGCCCTATATCGCGGCGTTGCTGATGAGCTCGTTTTTCGGCTCGCTCGCCTCGCTGATCGGTCTGCGCTCCACCACGGCTGACCTGAACACCACGCTTGGCTGGGCGCTGATCACGTTCGCGATGATCACCTACACCAAGATCCGCTACGGCGGCTTCGGCGGCTATCTGAAAAGCTTTTTGGAGCCTATCTTTATCATGGCGCCGCTCAACGTACTCAGCGAAGTGGCAACCCCGGTTTCCATGTCCTTCCGTCATTTCGGCAACATGGCGGGCGGCCTTGTCATCACCACGCTGCTGCTTGGCGCGCTTCAGGTGCTGTCGAACGCCGTTCTCGGCTTTCTGCCTGTGCCCTTGCTGCAAATCGGCATCCCCGGCATTTTGTCGCTGTATTTCGATCTGTTCACGGCGGCCATGCAGGCATTTATTTTCAGTATGCTGACCATGTCCTATGTGGGCGCGGCGCGTGAAGGCTAAAACGCCAAAAACAAAAAGAATCCACTTTTTTCAAACATCATGAAGTAATCAGGAGGAAAAAATTATGGATCCCAAAGCATTCGTAGCAGGTATGTCCGCTCTCGGCGCCGGAATGGCAATGATCGCCGGCCTTGGCCCTGGTATCGGTGAAGGTTATGCGGCCGGTCAGGCCTGCTCGGCCATCGGCCGTCAGCCCGAAGCACAGGGCGATATCACCCGTACCATGATTCTCGGTATCGCTATGGCAGAGTCCACCGGTATTTACGCGCTGGTTATCGCGCTGATCCTGCTGTTCGCCAACCCGCTGATCGGCAAGGTGTAAACCTCGGTGATTCCTAAAACAGGAAGGAGGTAAACCTGTGGAGCAACCATTTGTCAATATAGGCTGGTGGGAGATCGTTGTAACAATCTGCAATACGCTCATCACCTTTCTGATCGTCAAGCGTTTCTTGTTTGGGCCGCTGCGCAAGATGCTCGCCGCGCGCGAGGAGGAAGTGCAAAGCATGTACGCTACCGCGGAAAAGACCCAGACCGAGGCCGAGCAGCTGCGTCAGGAATATACCGGACGCCTTGCTAAGGCCAAGGAGGAAGCCGCCGACATCGTTTCAAGCGCCACGCACCGCGCCACGGTCAGAAGCGAGGAGATCCTGAAGGACTCCACGCAGCAGGCCGCCGCAATGGTAAAGAAGGCGGAAGCCAATATCGCGCTGGAGCGCCAGAAAGCCCTGAACGAGATCAAGGATGAGATCGGCGGTCTGTCGGTCATGATCGCCTCGAAGGTCGTGGAACGCGACATCAACGAAGCCGACCATGAACGCCTGATCGAAGAGTTCATCAGCAAGGTGGGGTGAGCGAAACGTGGCGGATATTGTAAGCGAGCGCTACGCGCTCTCTCTGTACGAAGTGGCGCAGGGTGAAGCAAAGGATAAAGAATACCTCGATCAGTTTAACGCCGTCTGCGATGTTTTCCGTTTACAGCCCGATTTTTTGAAGGTGCTCACGACGCCTTCGATCGGCAAGGAGGACAAGCAGAAGGTTCTGAAAACGGTTTTTGAGGGCAGAATCGAACCTTATCTGCTCAATTTCCTGATGCTCATCACGGAAAAGGGCCGCGTCGGCCTGATTTTCGGTATGGCCGAGGCGTACAAGGAAATGTACTATTTCGATCACGACATCGTCGAGGTGCGCGCCGTAACGGCCGCGCCGATGAGCGAAGCGCTGACCGAAAAACTGCGTGACAAGATGTGTGCCGTGACCGGCAAGGAAGTCGTGCTTAATACGTCGGTGGATCAAAGTCTGCTTGGCGGCATTGTGGTAAAGGTGAACAACAAACAGTTCGACACCAGCCTGCGCACGAGACTATCCGAACTGGCCCGGCAGCTGACCAATACGATAGCGTAAGGAAGTAGGTGACTTTATGGAATTACGCCCCGAAGAGATAAGTAACATTATCAAAGAGCAGATCACAAACTACCAAAGCCAGATCAAACTGACCAATGTGGGCACGGTCGTCACCGTTGGCGACGGTATCGCGCACATTCATGGCTTGGAGGATTGTATGTCCGGCGAGCTTCTTGAGTTCGACGGCGGGGTATACGGCATGGCGCAGAACCTTGAAGAGGATCTGGTCGGCGCCGTTATTCTGGGCTCGGATCAAAATATCCGTGAGGGCGATACCGTCAAGCGCACGAACCGTATCGTCGAGGTGCCGGTAGGCGAGGCCATGCTCGGCCGCGTCGTAGACGCCCTCGGTGCGCCGATCGACGGAAAAGGACCAATCAACACGACCGAGGCGCGGCCGATTGAATGCCCGGCGCCGGGCATCATCGAGCGCGCGCCGGTCAACGTACCGCTGCAGACCGGCATCAAGGCGATCGACTCCATGATCCCGATCGGCCGCGGCCAGCGCGAGCTGATCATCGGCGACCGCCAGACCGGCAAGACCGCGATCTGCCTCGATACGATCATCAACCAGAAGGGCACGGGCGTTATCTGTGTCTATGTGGCGATCGGCCAGAAGCGCTCTACCGTGGCGCAGGTCGTCGAACAGCTTACCGCCGCGGGCGCGATGGACTTCACCTGTGTCGTCGCCGCGACCGCTTCGGAATCGGCGCCTTTGCAGTATATCGCGCCGTACTCCGGCTGCTCGATCGGCGAGTATTTCATGCACAAGGGCAAGGATGTGCTCGTTATTTATGACGATCTGTCCAAGCACGCGGTGGCTTACCGCGCCCTTTCTCTGCTGCTCCACCGTCCGCCAGGACGTGAAGCGTACCCCGGCGATGTTTTCTACCTGCACTCCCGCTTGCTGGAGCGCGCGGCAAACATCCAAGAGGGCGGCTCGCTCACCGCGCTGCCGCTGATCGAGACGCAGGCGGGCGACGTTTCGGCGTATATCCCGACGAACGTCATTTCGATCACGGACGGCCAGATATTCCTTGAGACTGAGCTTTTCAACTCCGGTATCCGCCCCGCGGTCAACCCCGGTATCTCGGTTTCCCGTGTAGGCGGCAATGCGCAGATCAAGGCGATGAAGAAGGTCGCGGGCACATTGAAGCTCGCGTATTCCCAGTACCGCGAATTGCAGGCGTTTTCGCAGTTCGGCTCCGATCTGGACGCCGATACCAAAAACCGTCTGGCGCAGGGCGAGCGTATCGTCGAAGTTCTCAAGCAGCCGCAGTCCAGCCCGATCGCGGTCGAAAACCAAGTTATCATCATCTACGCGGTCATTTCCGGCCACCTGCTGGATGTGCCGACGCACCTGATCGGCGCGTTTGAAAAGGAACTGTTCGAGTACATCGACGGCAACTACGGCGATATCCCGCAGACCATCCGCGCGACCAAGCAGATGGATGACGATATCAAGGAAAAGCTGGGCAAAGCCATTGAAGAGTTTAAGACCAAGTTCCTGTCCGAACATTAACCAGTAACCACTTGTTCGGAAGGAAGGAGGGAACAAAACGATGGCTTCCGGCAATATGAAAGACATTAAGCGCCGCATTCGCAGCGTGCAGTCGACCATGCAGATCACCAAAGCGATGGAGCTGGTCGCCTCCTCCAAAATGCGCCGCGCCAAGGAGCGCGCTTTGCGCGCCCGGCCTTATTTCAACACCATGTACAAGACGATCACCCGTCTGGCTTCCGCCACAAGGGATTCTGATTCGATCTACACCAAAAAGCGTGAGATCAAACACAGCCTGTACCTTGTTATCGCGGGCGACCGCGGCCTTGCGGGCGGCTACAATGCGAACGTATTCAAGCTCGCCGCCGCCAGCATGGAGGGCAAGAGCGCAAGCGTGATCACCATCGGCAAAAAGTCCGAGGAGCATTACGGCAAACGCGCATGGCCCGTTGTGGCAAACTATCCGGGTATCGCCGAAACGATGCAGATCAGTGACACGCACGATATTGTCGAGCGTACGCTGGAGCTGTTCCGCGCCGGCGAGGTGGACGAGGTGTTCCTGTGCTATACCGAGTTCGTATCCCCGCTGCAGCAGGAAGCCAAGTGCATCCAGCTGCTGCCCGCGAACTTCAGCAAGGCGGAGGAAAACGAGGATCAGAAGGGCCCTGCCGTTCTGATCGAGTACGATCCCTCGCCCGAAGCGGTGTTTGAGTCGATCATTCCCGAATACCTGTACGGCGTTTTATACGGCGCCGTGGTAGAGAGCTTCTGCTCCGAGCAGTCGGCGCGCCGTATGGCAATGGAAGCGGCGGCGGACAACGCCAGCGAAATGATCGAAAATCTCAACCTATCCTACAACCGCGCGCGTCAGGCCGCGATCACGCAGGAGATCACCGAGATCGTCGCAGGCTCGGGACAAGTAGGCGCTTAACGAATTAGTAATTAGTAATGAATAATTAGTAATTTCAAATAAGGCGCTCAGCTAATTAGGAGTTAGGAAGTAGGCAGCGGGAATGGTGGCCCGGTAATGGGCCGGTGATCAAATGGCGCGTAAAACGCGCCGCCAAAATTCCTAATTACTAACTACTAATTCCTAACTTTATCAAGGGAGTTTTGCCAATGAGTGAGCAGAATATTGGTACCGTTGTCCAGATCATTGGACCGGTACTGGACATCAAATTCGACGCCGACGCACTGCCCAAGCTGCTCAGCGCGATCACGATCGAGGCCGAAGGGCGCGTAGTCACGGTCGAGGTTGCGCAGCACATCGGTCAGGACACCGTGCGCTGCATCGCGATGCAGTCCACCGATGGCCTTGTGCGCGGCATGAAGGCGGTCGATACCGGTTCTCCGATCACCGTTCCGGTGGGCAACGAGAATCTGGGCCGTATCTTCAACCTGCTCGGCGAGCCGGTGGATAACATGCCCGCGGTCAAGACCGAAGAGCGCTGGCCGATCCACCGCCCCGCGCCCTCTTATGAGGAGCAGGAATCCACCACGGAAATCCTTGAGACCGGCATCAAGGTCGTCGACCTGATCGCGCCGTACGCGAAGGGCGGCAAGATCGGCCTGTTCGGCGGCGCCGGCGTCGGCAAGACCGTTATCATCATGGAGCTCATCAACAACATCGCCAAACAGCACGGCGGTATTTCGGTATTCACCGGTGTTGGCGAGCGTACCCGTGAGGGTAACGACCTGTATAACGAAATGCAGGAATCCGGCGTTATCAACAAGACCGCGCTGGTTTACGGCCAGATGAACGAGCCGCCCGGAGCGCGTATGCGCGTGGCGCTTTCCGGCCTGACCATGGCGGAGTACTTCCGCGACGTCGAGGGACAGGACGTGCTGCTGTTCATCGATAACATTTTCCGTTTCACGCAGGCCGGCTCGGAGGTATCCGCGCTTCTTGGCCGTATGCCTTCCGCCGTTGGCTACCAGCCGACGCTCGCGACCGAAATGGGCGCGCTGCAGGAGCGCATCACCTCGACCAAGAAGGGCTCTATCACCTCGGTACAGGCCGTTTACGTGCCCGCGGATGACTTGACCGACCCCGCGCCCGCAACGACGTTCTCGCATCTGGATGCAAAGGTCGTTCTGTCGCGTGATATCGCGTCCATGGGTATCTATCCCGCGGTCGATCCGCTGGATTCGTCCTCGCGTATTCTGGCGGCTGACGTCGTCGGTATCGACCACTACGATACCGCGCGCGCCGTGCAGTCCATCCTGCAAAAGTATAAGGATTTGCAGGATATTATCGCCATCCTCGGCATGGACGAACTGTCCGACGAGGATAAGCTGATCGTTGCCCGCGCCCGTAAGATCCAGAACTTCCTGTCCCAGCCGTTCCACGTGGCTGAGCAGTTCACGGGCATGGCTGGCAAGTACGTGCCGGTCGCGGAGACCATCCGCGGCTTCAAGGAGATTCTGGAAGGCAAGCACGACGACCTGCCCGAATCCGCCTTCCTGTTTGCCGGCACGATCGACGATGTTGTGGAGCAGGCGAAGAAGGGGGCTTAATATGTCTACCTTTCACCTCAAGGTGCTGACGACCGAACGCCAGTTTTATGATGGCGACGTGGATCGCATCGTCGTGCGTACAACGCAGGGCGATGTCGGCATTCTGCCGAACCACGTGCCGTATACGGCGGCGCTCGGCATCGGCGGCCTGACCGTCATTGCGAACGGCAGCGAGCGAATCGCCGCGGTTTCCGGCGGCTTTGTCGATGTTTCAAAGGACGGCACGGTCGTTCTGGCCCGCACCTGCGAATGGGCGGACGAGATCGACATCAACCGCGCCCGCGAAGCGGCCGAACGCGCGCGTGCGAAGCTCCAGCAGAAGGAGAGCGAGCACGAGCAGAACGTGGCGCAGGTCAAGCTGAAAAAGGCGATCAACCGTATGCGTATCGCCGAAGAAAAGTAAAAAAACGCGCTGCAATCATGATTGCAGCGCGTTTTTTTCGTATTCCGCTCGCGTGCCCGCGCGATTTATGGTATGATAGGGCGGTGATAGATACAAAGGGGAGGCGATTTCCGGTGAAACGAGTGCGCGGGCAGATGTCCGAATCGTTTGTGCTGGGGGCGCTGCTGGCGATTGTCGGCGGCTTTTTGGATGTTTATACGTATCTGTGCCGGGGCGGCGTTTTTGCAAACGCGCAGACCGGCAATATTGTTCTGCTGGGGCTTGATCTGTCGCAGGGAAAGTGGGCACACGCCCTGCGTTATCTGCTGCCGATCGCGGCGTTTGCGTTCGGCGTGATCGCGGTAGAGCTGATTCGGGGGCATTATCAGGGAAAACAGGATCAGGATATCAATATCCACTGGCGGCAGGTAGTCGTGCTGGCGGAGCTGATTCTGCTCGCCGTGACGGCGTTCGCGCCGCAGGCCTATAACATGGCGGTCAATACGGCGGTATCGTTCGTGTGCGCCATGCAGGTGGAAAGCTTCCGCAAGGTGCAGGGCAGCGCCTTTGCCACGACGATGTGCACGGGCAACCTGCGTTCAGGTACGGAGCAGCTCGTCATTTGGCGGCGAAACGGCGATGTGAACGCGCGGCGCAGGGGGCTTGTTTACTATTCGATCATTTTGTTTTTCATCCTTGGCGCTGTGGTTGGCGGTATGCTGACCGGCTGGTTCGCGGAGAAGGCTGTGCTTGCGGCATGCGCGCTTTTGGCGGTGGTGTTCTGCGTGATGTTCGTTAAGGAAGAGGAAAACATTAGGGAATGAACGGTCATTTTTAGGAATATGGTTTTGGCATTTGCGGAATATTGACGGTTTATGGCGCGTTTTGGTGGCTCACTGTGTTCGCGATAAAATGCGCGGCGGTAGCCGCGAGCGGCGGGCCGAGGCGTCCCGCCCTACGACAAAATGGTTGCTACCGCCGCAAATGGGTTATCTCCCATCGAATTTGTAGGGCGCGCCGCCCTCGGCGCGCCGAGAACGCAGCTCCAGTAAACGTGGGCGCGCGAAACTTTTTTAGGAGGTTCGCTGGCGCTCGCGATAAAATGCGCGGCGGTAGCCGCGACCGGCGGGCCGAGGCGTCCCGCCCTACAACAAAATGGTTGCTGCCGCCGCAAATGGGTTATCTCCCACCGAATTTGTAGGGCGCGACGCCCTCGGCGCGCCGAGAATGCAGCTCCAGTAAACGTGGGCGCGCGAAACTTTTTTAGGAGGTTCGCTGGCGCTCGCGATAAAATGCGCGGCGGTAGCCGCGAGCGGTGTGCCGAGGCATCCCGCCCTACAACGAAATGGTTGCTACCGCCGCAAACGGGTTATCTCCCACCGAATTTGTAGGGCGCGACGCCCTCGGCGCGCCGAGAACGCAGCCCCAGCAAAAGTGGGCGCGCGAAACTAGGCCGGTCTGGCCAAGCGAAGCAACCCGTCCACTGAATCCCTTGGAACCCGGTACAGCACCATAAAACGCTAGGTATTAAAAAAGAGACGGCAAGCGCCGCCCCAGATAGGACGCAGGGAAAGAGTGGAAGTCGAGAGGGAAGGGAAAACGTTAGGTGTCCGCTCCCTTTCGCCCCCGCGGCGGGAGCCGCAAGCTCTTTACGGATCATCATTTTCAAGGCAATATTCGATCATGGAGATGACAATGTTGTTCCAGCTGGTGTTGTTGATCAATGCGATTCGATCGATTTTTGCAACCAGAGATTTTTTGATATATAAAGATTTATAGGTCGTTTCTTCTTTATTCTGTGCCTGATTATAAGTAAATCTCACCGCTATCACCATATTGATTCTAACAGAAGTCCCCATCATATGGTAAACCAGAAATTTCTGATATAAATTTCTGTGAGATACAAAGAGGCCCGAATGCCGTATAATAAGGCGGGAGGTGATAACATGATCACCGACGAATGCCTCAACAAATGGTGCGTTTACTATGAGTCTGAAAAATGCAGACTGCCCGGCATCACCGTTAATGTATTTGGTATGTGTGAAAGCTGCGTCATGCTTGAACCGGACGAGGTCATAGCCGCGCCGCTGCGCCGGGAAACGGTCAGGCACTTCGACGAGATGGACAGCGCGATCGAGAAAAGAATAAAAAATGACCGCCCGATTGAGTGACCGGGCGGTCATTTTTACTGTTTTGGTGTCGAAGCTTGTTTGATTGATAGGGAAATGCGGTGCGTTTTGGGGTCTACAGAGAGAACGACCACATTGACGATATCGCCCACCGTCAGCACCTCGGAGGGGTGGCGGATGAACTTATTGCAGCACTGCGAGATATGGACCAGCCCGTCCTGATGCACGCCGATGTCGACGAACGCGCCGAAATCGGCTACATTGCGCACCGTGCCGGTCAGCTGCATGCCGGGCTTTAGATCGTTCAGATCCAACACGTCCGAACGCAGCAGCGGGGGCGGCAGCTCGTCGCGCGGGTCGCGGCCGGGCTTTTGCAGCTCGGAAACAATATCGTCCAGCGTCGGCACGCCGACGCCGCAGCGCTCCGCCGCGTTTTCGCGGCCCAGCTCGCGCACGCGCGCGGTCAGCTCGCCAAGCTTGCCCGCCGCCGCGTCCTGCACGGTATAGCCGCACAGCGTGAGCAGCGTTTCGGCCGCTTTGTAGGATTCGGGATGTACCGCCGTCCGGTCGAGCGGGTTGGCGCTTTCAGGCACGCGCAGAAAGCCCGCGCATTGCTCGTATGCCTTGGGGCCTAGGCCCTTTACCTTTAATAGCTGTCTCCGGCTCTCAAACCGTCCGTTTTGCTCGCGGTAGGCGGCAATATTTTTGGATACCGCGCCCGTGACGCCCGCGACCCGGCTCAGCAGCGCGGGCGAAGCCGTGTTCAGATCCACACCGACCGAGCTGACACAGTCCTCCACCACGCCGTCCAGCGCTTCGCTGAGCCGCGCCTGTGGCATGTCGTGCTGGTATTGGCCCACGCCGATCGCCTTGGGATCGATCTTGACCAGCTCGGCGAGCGGGTCTTGCAGCCGCCGGGCGATCGATACCGCCGAACGAAGGGAAACGTCAAATTCCGGAAATTCCTCCGCGCCCAGCTTGGAAGCGGAATAAACCGAAGCGCCCGCTTCGGATACCACCATATAGGAAAGCGCGCCGCCGTATTCGCGAATAAATTCGGCCACAAAGATCTCGCTTTCCTTGGAAGCCGTGCCGTTGCCGATCGCGATACAGGAAATATGGTGCCGGTCGCAAAGGCGCTTCAGGGTCTTTTTTGCGTCCTCTATCTTTTTGTGCGGCGGCGTAGGGTAGATCACCGCCGTTTCCAGTACCTTGCCGGTCTCGTCCACCACAGCCAGCTTGCAGCCGGTGCGGTAGGCTGGGTCAAAGCCAAGCGTCACGCGGTTTTTGATGGGCGGCTGCAACAGCAGCGGACGCAGGTTGAGCGCGAAGGTTTTAATTGCCTGCTCGCTTGCCGCGTCGGTCAGCTCGTTTCGTAGCTCTCGCTCAAGCGAGGGAAACAGCAAACGGCTCCAGCTGTCCGCCGTGGTGGCGCGCAGCAGCTCACCGAACGGATTTTTGGGGTGCAGCACAGCGCGGTTCAGGTTCACCATCGCTTCCGCGTCGTCCACGGTAAGGGTCACCTTTAGCTTGCCTTCCTTTTCGCCACGGTTGATGGCCAGCACGCGGTGACTTTGCAATTTGCGCACCGGCTCGGAAAATTCACGGTACATGGCATAAACCGCGTCTTCGTCATCCAGCCCGGCGGTGTGGAGCACGCCGGTGCGATGGATGAGCCCGCGCAGGCGGCCGCGGAGCGAAGCGTCGTCCGATATGTTTTCCGCTATGATGTCGCACGCGCCCGCGAGCGCCTCCTCCGCGGTCGCGACCTCCTTTTCCGGGTCAACATAGGGGGCGGCCAGTTCCTCGGCGGTGGGGATGGGACTGCGCGCGGCAAGCAGCGCTTCGGATAAAGGCTGCAGCCCCTTTTCGCGCGCGATCGACGCGCGCGTGCGGCGCTTGGGGCGATAGGGGCGGTAAAGGTCGTCCAGCGCGGCCAACGTTTGCGCTTGCATGATCGCGGCTTGCAGTTCGTCCGTCAGCTTGTCCTGCGCTTCGATGGAAGCGAGAATATCCGCGCGCTTTTCCTCTAAACTGCGCAGATACGCCAGCCGGTCGGCCAGCGTGCGGATCAGCTGGTCGTCCATCGTGCCGTGCATTTCCTTGCGGTAGCGCGCGATAAAGGGGACGGTGTTGCCCTCGTCCAGAAGCTGAACGACGTTTTTGACATGCTCTTCCTTTTGGCCCAGCTCGCGGGCCAAGATCTGTATCATTGTTTCCATCAAAATTCTCCTTTAATAGCTGTACTTATTTTACCAAAAATAAAAGACATGGTAAACCCATGTCTTTCAGCAATTTTAAATAAAAACAGCCTGCACCAAAAACATATATAGCGCCGTGCCCACGCCGATGGAAAGCAGGTTGTTGCGTTTCCACGCATGTAAAAGCGCGACGACGGCAATGCAAAGCAGCTCGGGCGCGCCATGCGGCGCGGAGACCCAGCTCACATTTTTGACACAGTACACCACCAGCAGCGCAATCACCGCGGGCGGCAGCGCTTCGCCCAAATAGCGGACGATGGGCGGAATGGGCTTTTTCCCGTTGAAAAGCAGGAAAGGGGCCACGCGCGTGGCAAAGGTGCACACGGCGGCGACAAGGATCATGGCGAGCGTGCGTCCGAAACTCACTTACGCCACCTCCTTAGACAGCTTGCCGCGCATGGCGACCAGCATAACGCAAATGGCCAGCATGGCGGGCAGGATGAACTGATCCGGCCCAAGCAGCGCGAGCGATACGGCCGCCGCGCCCAGCCCGAGAAAGGCGGGGATATGGCATTTGCTGCTCTTCCATTGCTCGACAAAGATGACGGTGAAAAGCGCGGTCATCGCAAAGTCGATACCGGTCGAATCGAACGGCAAAACGCCGCCGATTACAGCGCCGATGACCGAGCCGATGATCCAGTAGCTTTGATCGAGCAGCGCGATCGCAAACCGCATGGCGCTCGGGTCGACGCCCTCCGGCGTTTTGAGCGAGCAGAGCAGGGAATAGGTTTCGTCGGTCAGCGAAAAGATCATGTACGGTTTTGCCTTGCCCATCTGCTGAAACTGCTCTAAAAAGGATAGGCCGTAAAATATGTGGCGGCAGTTTAAAAGCAGCGTCATCACCGCGACGGTAACGAGAGAAGCGTTGGCGGATAACAGCGAAACGAGCAAATACTGCCCCGAGCCCGCGTAGATCGTCAAGCTGGAAAGAAACGCCCAAGGGGGCGCGAAGCCCGCGTCCCGCAGCATAACGCCGAACGCGAAGCCGATAAACAGATAGCCGCACAGCACCGGAACAGTCACGGCGAAGGCGGGGCGGAATGCTTTTTTCATGGGTAACACTCACCTACGGATTTTGAAAGAATGTCAATAGAAAAGCGCTCTGCAAGCAGAGCGCTTAGGATGCTTTTCAACGTTTGCTCTGATAAAATCAGACCGCACGAGTAACCTTGCCGGAGCGGAGGCACCGAGTACATACGTTGACATGGCGGGGAGTACCGTCGATAAGAGCCTTGACACGGCGAACGTTCGGCTTCCACGTCCGATTAGAACGGCGATGAGAGTGAGAAACCTGAATACCAAAGGTAACGCCCTTGCCGCAAATATCGCACTTTGCCATTTTCCTGCACCTCCTTTTTCCACGCATTGAGTAACGCATATTATATTACCACAAACTTCTGCCAAATGCAAGCGCTTTGTGAAAAAAAGATATGCTTTTTCGGTTTTTCTGTGTTTTGCAGGGGAGAGCTGGAAAACCGTTGAAAAGGTGGCGAATCTGGGGTATAATACGGTTATAACAGATAATCCGGGAGCAAATTTTTCACCATGCCGGTAAAGCTGCGGCGGGTAAAGCCGCTTCGCGCGCGGTGTGTGTCGAAATAGAAGAAGGGAGAAACCACATGCAGTTAAAAGAGTTCGGCGTTAGTCTGGGTGATTTGGTGCAGGAATTCAACTTCGAGGTCGTCCATGGCCCGGAAGGCTTTGAAAAGATAGAGATCACCAAGGACGACGTCAGCCGTCCCGGCCTGCAGCTGGCCGGTTTTTATGATTTCTTCGATCCCAACCGTATCCAGATCATGGGCAAGGTCGAAACCAGCTATATGGAGCAGCTCGATCCCGAAGCGCGAAGCGCCAGCTTTGACCGGCTGTTCGCCACCGGCATTCCCGCAATGATCATTTCCCGCAATATCGACGTTTTTCCCGAGTGCATGGCGGCGGCGGAAAAATATAAGGTGCCGATTCTGCGCACCAACGAATTTACTTCTACCGTGATGAGCGCGATCATCGCCTCTTTAAAGGTGAATCTCGCGCCGCGCATCACGCTGCACGGCGTGCTGATCGAAATTTACGGCGAAGGCGTGCTGCTTTTGGGCGATTCCGGCGTCGGTAAATCCGAAACCGCGATCGAGCTTGTCAAGCGCGGCCACCGCCTGATCGCGGACGACGCGGTCGAGATCAAGCGCGTTTCGGACAAGACCCTTGTCGGCACCGCGCCCGAAGTCATCCGCCACTTTATCGAGCTGCGCGGCATCGGCATTGTCGATGTGCGCCGCATCTTCGGCGTCGGCGCGATCAAAATGACCGAAAAGGTCGAACTCGTCATCAATTTGGAGCCTTGGGAGGACGGCAAGCAGTACGACCGCTTGGGGCTGGACGGGCAGACGACCAGCATCCTCGATATCGCCGTGCCCAGCCTTACCATTCCGGTCAAGCCCGGGCGCAACCTCGCGGTGATCATCGAGGTCGCCGCCATGAACGACCGCCAGAAGAAGATGGGCTTTAACGCCGCCAAGGAATTGCAGGAGCGCATGCTCCGGCAGTACGGCAACTAAAAAATACGCAGCGTCGCTGCACGCTGGCGACCGCGGGTCGCCCCTACGGTACGGAGGGTTTGCTTTTCAGCCCCTTGTGTTTCCGCAGGGGCGACCTTTGGCCGCCCGTTTATGGCAACGGGTACGTTTTGTATGAACAAAGGAGATTATAGTACTATATGAAAATCGTCGCAGACCTGCACACACACACCAGCGTATCCGACCACGCCTACAGCTCGCTCCGCGAAATGGCGCAAGGCGCGCAGAGAGCCGGACTTGTCGCCATTGGTATCACCAACCACGGCCCCGCCATGGAGGACGGCGCGCATCAGTGGCACTTTGCCAATCTCGATATTATCCCCCGGCAGATGGAGGGCGTAACCGTGATCCGCGGCGTTGAACTGAATATTTGCGCGCCGGACGGCCATGTTGACGAAATGGGCGGCCGGGGCATGCACGCGGTCGAGTTCGCCCTCGCTTCGTTTCACGATGATTGCTACCCGCCCGCTACCCGCGCAAAGCACACCGAAGCGCTCGAAGCCGTGCTGCACAATCCGCAGGTGAACGCGCTTGGACATCCGGGCAACAACAAATTTCCGTTTGATATGGAATATATTATTTCCCGCTGCAACGAATATGGAAAAATTGTGGAGATCAATAACAATTCGCTGCACATTCGTCCGGGCAGCCGGGAAAACTGCGCCGAGATCGCGCGCCTGTGCAAGAAATACGAGGTGCCGGTCGTGGTCAACAGCGATTCACACATTGAATTCACCGTGGGCCGGGTGGACGGCGCGCTCGCCATGCTGGAGGAGATCGAATTTCCGGAGGAACTGGTGATCAATAGCAGCGTGGAGCGGCTGAACGCTTATTTTACGGGCCGGGGCGTCCATTTATTTTAAAAGCGGCCAAAGGAGGAAGAGAGAATGAGAATTGGCATCGATCTGGGCGGCACAAGCGTAAAGGTGGCCCTTTGCGGCGAGGACGGCTCGCTGCTGCGCAAGCAGAGCTGCCCGACCCGTACCGGCGACCCAGACGGCCTGCGCGCTGATATGAAGCGGCTGGCGCTTGCCCTGTGCGCCGAACATGGCATAGAACCCGACCGGGTGACGCAGATCGGTCTGGGCGTGCCGGGTTCGCTCGATAAGGCAAACTGCCGTTTGATCTTCGGCACCAATCTCGGCATGAACGAGGTCGGTTTCGCGCACGCGTTCGAGCCGGAGTTTTCCTGCCCGGTGGGGCTGGATAACGACGCGAACTGCGCGGCGCTTGGCGAAACGATCGCGGGCGCGGCGCAAAACGCGAAGGATGTGGTCATGATCACGCTCGGCACAGGCGTGGGCGGCGGCATCGTGATAGACGGCAAGCTGTATTCCGGCTTCAACGACATCGCGGGCGAAATAGGCCATATGGTGATCCATCAGGGCGGCGAGCCGTGCAACTGCGGCCGTTTGGGGTGCTTGGAAGCATACGCCTCGGCGATGCATTTTGTAAATTTCGCCGAGCGGGCGCTGGAAGCCGGCCGCGAAAGCAGCATGATGCCGTACAAGGGAAAGCTCAACGCCAAAATGATCTGCGACGCGGTGGACGAGGGAGACGAGCTCGCGATCGAGCTGTTTGAGGAATACTGCCGCAATTTGGCGTGCGGCCTGTCCAACGTGATCAACATCTTCCAGCCGGAATGCATCGTGATGGGCGGCGGGCTGGCCGGTTACGGCGAAAAGCTGCTCGCGCCGTTGCGCCGTTTGACCGAGCACGACACCTTTCGCTGTGAAGAAAGAAACACTAAGCTCGTGGTCGCGCAGCTTGGCAACGACGCCGGCCTGATCGGCGCGGCCATGCTCTGATATAAGAAATTTGAGTAAAACAGCTTTCTCGGCAAACGGCTTGCAAGCCGCATCCGGGAAAGCTGCTTTTTTGTATATAGGCATTGGGCGGATACGGCATTGGGCGCTGTAATATTACAAATTAGTCGAAGTAACCCGTTTTTTATTGAAAAATATCGGATTTGGTGATATACTTTCCGTACTATCTCGGCTTCCTGTGGAAGCTGTTCACGCGCAGGACTATGGAGGATCACCATGCATTTCAAACGCTTTGCGGCGCTTTTATGCGCTTTTTTCTTTTTACTGCCCGCTCAGGCTTTGGCGGCGAACGCCGCGATCGATCCGGAGCTGGGAACGCCCGCGGTACAGCAAAAAACGCCTGAAAAGGCGGCTTCGGTTGCGCCCAAGGTCGTGCCTTCCACGCACAAGGTGAAGGTAAACGGCAAGGCGGTGCAGCCGCAGGCATATAATGTGGATGGGTACAATTATTTTAAACTGCGCGATATCGCCTATTTGCTCAGCGGTTCCACCGCCACGTTCGACGTTAAATGGGATAGCAAGGCGCAGGCGATTAATATGATCAGCAATTCCAAATATTCCGCCGTGGGCGGGGAAATGGCGGTCTCCTCTTCCGGTAAATTGAGCGTTTCCGCCTCGTCCTCCAAGATACTGCTGGACGGGCAGAAGGTAGCGGTTAGCGGTTACAACATCAATGGCAATAACTACTTTAAGATTGCGGATCTGGCAAGCGAGATCGGCTTCACCGCGCTGTATGAAAGCGCGAGCAAGACCGTGCTGATCCAAACCCCGGAGCCCGAACCCGAGCCCACGCCCGATCCGGAGCCTGATCCCGAACCCACCCCGAAGCCCGAACCTGAGCCGGAACCCGAGCCGGAGCCGCGTACCTCACAGCTCGACGGCAAAATCACCGTAATCATCGACGCGGGCCATGGCGGCAGCGACCCCGGCGCAAAGAACGAAGAGCTGGGGATGGATGAAAAGCATATTAACCTTTATGTCGCGCAGTACTTACAGGAATACCTCGAAGACGAGGGCGTAACGGTCATTATGGTGCGCGATTCGCTGGAAGAAGGCTCCTCGCTGTCGCTGCGCGGCGATTTGATGGAGGAATATGTCGATTCGGTTGATCTTTTCTTCGGGCTGCACCATAACGCGGCCAATACACAGGCGCGCGGCGCGCAGGTGCTCGCGCAGATCGCGGATGAGAACGGCGGGCCGACCAAGCTGCTCGCGGAAGAGCTTGCCTACGAATATGAAAAGCTGGGGCTGACCATTCGCCCGACTTGGTTCCGCGTCGGCTCGAACGGCGATTACTACTACACCAACCGCATCGCGGCAAAACTGCAGATTCCCGCGGTGATCAGTGAGTTCTGCTTCATCGACAACGCGGAGGACGCGAAGTTTATCGACAGCGAAGAGGACTGGCAAGCGGAAGCGCGCGCGCAGTGCACGGCGATTATGAGCTATTTCTCGCAGGTAGAGTATTAAGGGGAGGCTTCTTTAAGAAAATGGAAACCAGAATGGAGCGGGCCGAGCGCCTGCATAAGATGGGGTACAACTGTGCGCAGTCCGTTGTTTGCGCCTACTGTGACGCTTTCGATCTGGATGAGGAAACCGCCTTTAAAATGGCGGAGGGCTTTGGCTCCGGTATGGGCCTGTTTGAGGTATGCGGCGCGCTGACCGGCGCGTTCATGCTCGCGGGCGTGATGGGCAGCAAGGGCACCGCGCACCCGGGCGAGACCAAGGGCCGGACCTATCAGGCAACCCGTGCGCTCGGTAAGGCGTTTCAGGAGAAAAACGGCTCCTATCTCTGCCATGAGCTGAAAGGCATGACGGACGGCGTTGTTCGCCGCACCTGCCCCGGCTGTATCGAAGACGCATGCCGTCTGATCGAAGAACAGCTGCTGGAAAATAAGTAAGGAAAGGCCGGTAAAACGCGGATTGCGTTTTACCGGCCTCTTTTTTAAAATTGAAATACAACGCCGCAGACCGCGCCGCAGAGAATGAACAGAATGGGATGCAGGCGGGGAAGCTTACACACGGCCAGCAGCATGAGCGCGAAAAACAAAAGCGAGGGCAGATTGATCACGCTGGGCAGCGAGGACAGTCCCGCAAAACGTTCAATGTGGAACAGCGCGGATAGGAACACGCCCCAGATCGCCCCGAGGATGAGCCCGGCGGACGCGGGCCGCAGGCCGTAGAACACATCCTGCACCAGCGCGCTATCGCGAAACCGCTGCAGCGCGCGGGATACCAGCATGATGATCACGACCGAGGGCAGCACCAGCGCAAACGTGGCCGTCAGCGCGCCGGGCAGGCCCGCGGCGTGGAAACCCGCGTAGGTGGCGGTGTTGACGCCGATCGGCCCGGGCGTTGATTCCGAAACGGCGATCATATTGAGCAGATCGTCCGGCGTGAACCATGGATAGCGCGCGGCGATCTGCTGCAAAAAGGGCAGCGTTGCCAGACCGCCGCCTACCGCGAACAGGCCGGTCTTGAAAAATTCCCAAAACAGCTGTAAATAGATCATTGGCGCCGCCTCCTGATCAGACCGGCGATCACGCCGATCACCCCGGAAAGCACGATCATCAACACCGGAGACAGCCCCAAAAATGCGACCGCGGCAAAAGTGACAACAAGCAAAATGCCGGTGGTGAGATCGATCACGCCGTTTTTCGCCATCTGGTAGACCGAGCGGAGCACGAGCGCGCATACCGCCAGCCGCACGCCCGCAAAGGCATGCTGCACGGCTGCAAGGTGGGAAAACTGTGCGATAAAGGCCGCGATGGCCGTGATGATCACGAGGGATGGAAAAACCATGCCGGCTGTGGCGCAGATCGCGCCCCAAACGCCGCGCTGCTTATAGCCGATAAAGGTAGCGGTATTCACCGCGATCACGCCCGGCGTGCATTGACCGATCGCGTAATAATCCATCAATTCGGTATCGGTCGCCCAAGCGCGCCGCTCAACGACTTCGCGCTGCAGCAGCGGCAGCATGGCGTAGCCGCCGCCAAACGTGCACACGCCGACGCGCGCAAAGGTAAGGAACAGATCGAGATAGGGGTTCAAGAAAAGCTTCGCTCCTTTCGGCGGCTCATTACTTTGTGGGGATGATCTCCAGCCAGTAGCCGTCCGGGTCCGAAATGAAGTAAATGCCCATGGTCGGGTTTTCAAAGCAGATGCAGCCCATCTCGGCATGTTTCTGGTGCGCGGCCTCGTAATCGTCCACGCGGAAAGCAAGGTGGAACTCGTTTTCGCCAAGGTTATAGGGCTCCTTGCGGTCCTTCAGCCAAGTCAGCTCCAACTGATGGGGGGTCAGCCCGCCATCGGACAGAAATACGATGATAAAGCTGCCGTCCGCCGCCTCTTTACGCCGCGCCTCGGTAAGGCCGAGCGCGTTCTTATAAAAGGCGAGCGATCTGTCCAAGTCCAGTACGTTCAGATTATTGTGGGCAAAACGGAATTGCATGATGGTTTTCCTCCTTATTCATTCGGTTCTCCTGCGGATACTGTATCACGAATTGGGCAAAAAGACAATCCGCGCAGGCGATTTTTGTTTACAATACCCCAAGGCAATGTTATAATTAACGTGAATATTTGCGTCCGAAAGGAGGACGAAGCGATTGCATAAACGAATTCAACGGTCGCTGCAGCCCGGGCAGACGCTGTTTCTTATCATTTTTCTATTATTTGCGGTGGCCGGTCTGTTATACTCGGTGCCTTACGGCATTGCGGGTATCGTGATCTGCGTGCTGCTGCGTCTGATCTCCATGAAGCAGCGCGCCGAGCAAAAGCGGCGCACACAGGAACTGATGGATAATATCCAGCTGAATACGGATGGCACCATCCACCCGTCCATCATTCGTTCGCCGCTGGCGACGGTCGTCGCGCTGGCGACGACGGGCGAGATCATTTGGTCGAACGACGCGTTTGCCGAGCTTTCCGGACAGCTTGGCGGCGCGGTGCACATGCGCATGAGCGAGCTGGCCCCTACCTTTGAGACCCGCTGGCTGATTGAGGGCAAGAACCAAATGCCCGCCGAGCTGCGCATCGGCAAAAAAAGCTTTGAAGTATACGGCTGTATGGTTTCCGGCGGCGCGGGCCAGTTGATGGTGCTGCACTTTATCGACTGCACCGAGTTCGTGCACCTCCGCGACGAAGCCGAGACCAGCCGCCCCGCGATCGCCGTCATCGCGATCGACAACTACGAAGAACTGATGAAGAACACGACCGATTCTGAAAAATCGGCGATTTTGGCGGGCATCGACAAGCGGCTTTCCAGCTGGACAAAGGACAGCAGCGCGATCCTGCGCAAGTACGATCGGGATAAATATATCTTTATTCTGGAAAACAGCGATCTGGCCAACCTAACGGCCAAAAAGTTCTCTGTTTTGCAGGAGGTGCGCGATATCCAGAACCACGAGGGCGTCGTCGCCACGCTGTCGATCGGTATCGGCAAGGACGGCGAGACTCTGGCGGAAAGCTATCGCTACGCGGGTCTGGCGATCGATATGGCGCTGTCGCGCGGCGGCGATCAGGCGGTCATCAAAAACAGGTATTCCTTTGAGTTTTACGGCGGCCTGAGCGAAGAGATGGAAAAGCGCACCAAGGTCAAAAGCCGTGTGGTCGCGGGCGCGCTGAGCCAGCTCATCCGCGATTCCTCGCAGGTGCTCATCATGGGCCACTGTAATTCGGACATGGATGCCATCGGCGCGGCCTCCGGCATGGTGTGCGCGGCGCGCGAAAAAGGCAAGCCGGTGCATATCGTCGTTGACCGGGAGCATACGGTCGCGTCCGAACTGATCGGCCATCTGGAAAGCCTTCCCGAATATAAGGATGTATTCATCGACGCGGAACGCGCGATGGTGCTTTGCGATTTCAACACGCTTTTGATCGTGGTGGATGTGAACCGCCCCGGCTATGTGGAAAGTCAAGCGCTGCTGCAGTCGATCAACAAGGTCGCGGTGATCGATCATCATCGGCGCGCGGCGGATTATATCGAAAACAGTGTGGTCAATCTGCATGAGCCGTACGCCTCCTCGGCTTCCGAGCTGGTCAGCGAGCTATTGCAGTACTTAGTGCCGACCACCGGTATCCTCGCCGGCGAAGCCGAAGCAATGCTCGCGGGCATTTATCTGGATACCAAGGGCTTTTCCGCGCGCACGGGCGTGCGCACCTTTGAAGCCGCGGCTTATCTGCGCCGCGCCGGGGCGGAGGTGTCCGACGTCAAGCATCTGTTCCAATCCACCTTTGACCAGTATATGGAGCGGCAAAAGCTCATTTCCTCCGCGCAGGACTGCGGGCAGGGCGTTATTCTCGCGGTGAGCGCGGAAGAGATCGACCGCGTCGCGGCCGCGCAGGCGGCGGACGAGCTGCTTTCCATTATCGGCACGCGGGCAAGCGTTGTGGCGTTTCGCAGCGGGCCGGATATGGCGGTTTCCGCCCGTTCGGCGGGGCAGGTCAACGTACAGCTGCTGATGGAGCGGCTCGGCGGCGGCGGCAACCACGCGGCCGCGGGCGCGCAGCTGCGTGGAATGGCCGCGGAGGAAGCAAGCCGCGTGATTACCGAGGCGATCGCCGGCTATCTCAGCGATCAGCAGTCTGAAAAATCAAACGATAACAATTAAGAATAAAAGGAGCAAATACCGATGAAAGTCATTTTAAAAGCGGATGTTAAGGGCAAGGGCAAAGCGGGCGACCTGATCGAGGTCAGCGAGGGCTACGGACGCAACTTCCTGATGCCCCGCGGGCTGGCCGAGCCGGCTACGGCGGATAACCTGAACGTCAAGCGCGCGCAGGACGAAGCGCACGCGCGCCGTGTGGCGCAGGAGCAGCAGGCCGCGCGCGAAGCGGCGGAAAAGCTGAAAATCAGCCCCGTCAAGGTTCCGGCCAAGGGCGGCGCGGGCGGCCGTCTGTTCGGCGCCGTCACAGCCAAGGAGATCGCCGAGGAGCTGAAGAAGCAGTACGGCGTCAATGTGCCCAAGAACAAGATCGTGCTCGAGGAGCCGATCAAGACCTTCGGCGTGCACCGCATCAAGGCAAAGCTCTACGCCGAGATCGCGGGCGAGATCCTCGTGCAGGTTGTTGAGGCGTAATAAATTTGTAATTAGTAATGAGTAATTAGTAATTGCGGGGTGGGCTTCAATGGCACTATTTTGTGAGTTGGCGATAATGGGGTGCGGTCCAATTAATTACTAACTACTAATTCCTAATTACTAACTCAGAATTAAAAGGGGGGATGCCAACGTGGATGAACTTTTAATGCGGCAGGTGCCGCAGGATCTTTCGGCGGAGCAATCGCTGATCGGTTCGATGCTGGTCGACCCGAGCTGCATCCCTGAGGTGATCGAGCAGGTGCGCGCGGAGGACTTCTACGCGGAGGAAAACCAGCGCATTTTTGAAGTGATCTATTCCATGTTTAACGGCGCGCAGCGGATCGACCCGGTCACGGTGCTGGATATGCTGACGCGCATGGGCTACTATGACGAGGCGGGCGGCAGAGCGTATCTGTTCCAGTTGATGGAGGTAACGCCCAATACGCGCAATGTGGGCGAATACCTGCGCATCGTGCGCGACAAAAGCCTGCTGCGGCAGCTCGCGGACGCGGGCGCCGAGATCCAGCAGAACGCCATGGAGGCGCGGGGAGAAGCCTCTTCAATCGCCGAGCTGGCCGAGCAGCGCATTTACGCGATCCGTCAGGGGCGCGAGATCAAGGGCCTGTCCCGCCTCAGCGAGGTCATTGCCGACCTTTACAACGAGCTGGACGAGCGCGCCAAGTCGGACAGCGATATCCCCGGACTGTCGACCGGCTTCCACGCGCTGGACACCGCGCTGACCGGCCTGAACAAATCCGACCTTATTTTGATCGCGGCGCGTCCCGGCATGGGCAAGACCGCGTTTGCGCTGAATATCGCGCTCAACGCGGCCAAGGCGGCGGTCAAGGGCAAGCCGAAGGGCTACAAAAAGGGAACGGGCGTGTGTGTGTTCCAGCTCGAAATGGGCAAGGGGCAGCTCGCCAGCCGTTTTCTCTCCAGCGAAGCGCTGATCGAATCGCAGAAGCTGAAGACCGGCAACCTCACGCCGGATGATTGGGTCAAGATCGCGCGCGCTTCTTCGGTGCTCGCGGGCGTGGACATTTATGTGGATGATAATCCGGCCATCACCGTGCCTGAGATCAAGGCCAAGTGCCGCCGTCTGGGCGACGAGCTTGGGCTGATCGTGATCGACTATTTGCAGCTGATGCATTCGGGCGGCCGCCATTCGGATAACCGTGTGCAGGAGGTGGCCGAGATCTCGCGAAGCCTCAAGATCATGGCCAAGGAACTGAATGTGCCGGTCGTCTGTCTGTCGCAGCTCTCGCGTGCGAGCGAGCAGCGCGCGGATAAACGGCCGATGCTGTCCGACCTGCGTGAATCCGGCGCAATCGAGCAGGACGCCGATATTGTTATGTTTATTTACCGCGACGATTACTACGACGACGAGAGCGAAATGAAAAACATCGCCGAAATCCTTTTGGCAAAAAACCGGCACGGCGCGACCACCACGATCGAGCTGCAATGGGTGGGCCAGTATACGACCTTCTCCAACCCCGACCGTGTGCACGAGGCGTAGACGATGCTGAAACAAGTAGCGGATACGATCGCGCGGTACGGCATGTTAGAGCCCGGCGGCGAGGTGCTCGTCGCTCTATCCGGCGGAGCGGATTCGGTGGCGCTGCTGCGCGCCTTGCTCGCTTTGGGCTATCGGGCGCGGGCGTTTCACTTGAATCACTGCCTGCGCGGGGACGAAGCCGAGCGGGATGAGGACTTTGTCAGAACCCTGTGCGCTTCCCTCGGCGTGCCGCTTGCGGTCCGCCGCGCGGATATCCGCACAGCCGCCGCGGAGCGGGGCGAAAGCATCGAGACCGCCGCGCGGCACCTGCGCTATCAAATGCTGGCGGAGGACGCGCGGGGCGCGCGTATCGCGACAGCCCACACGGCGGACGATAACGTGGAGACCGTGCTGTTTCATTTAACGCGCGGCACCGGCCCCAAGGGCCTCGGCGGTATTCCGCCCGTGCGCGGCGCGATCGTGCGTCCGCTTCTGGAAACAGGCAGGGCGGAGATCGAAAGCTACCTTGCCTCCCTTGGCCAGCCGTTTGTAACGGACAGCACCAATTTTTCCGTGGATTATACGAGAAACCGTATCCGGCACGAGGTCGTGCCCGTGCTGCGCGATATCAATCCCGCGCTCTGCGCGGCGGTCAGCCGGTTGACCGCGCTCGCGCGGCAGGACGAGATCTATTTGGAAAAGCTCGCGGGAGAAGCGCTGAAAACCGCGCGGCGGCCCGGCGGCTTTTGCGTGAAAACCCTGCTGAAAGCAGACGGCGCGGTGTGTTCGCGCGCGCTGCGCCTGCTGCTTGCGGAAGCGGGGGTGCCTCCGCGCCAGACCGCGCAGCGGCATATCGCGTTACTGGAGGGGCTGCTGCGCGCGGACGATCCCTCCGCCGCGCTCGATCTGCCGGGCGGCTATCGGGCGTATCGGATCTATGACACCGTTGCAGTGCAAAAGGCGGAAGAAGCGCCGCGTTTTGACGAAATTCCCCTTTCCGTTCCGTTTCATGGTCCGGTCGGCCCCTCCGGCACGTGGCTCACGCTTGATCGGCAAGAAAAAAATTCGGCTTTTTACAATTCATTCAATACTTTTTGCGTGGATTGTGGTAAAATAAACTTTGAAACCTTGTCCGTTCGCGCGCGTAAAGCGGGCGATCGCTTGCGTCTGACCGACGGAGGCGGCAGCCGGACGCTGAAAAAGCTGATGATCGACCGCCGCATTCCCCGTGAGGAACGCGACCGGCTGGCCGTAGTGGCCGACCGGGACGGCGTCATCGCGGTCGAAGGGCTGGGCATGGACTGTTCCCGCCGCCCATTGGGCGGCGATAGCATAGAAATAAGATTTGAGAGGATCTAACGGCAATGAGGAACGACATCAAAGAGGTGCTGTTCACCGAACAGCAGCTAAAGGACAAAGCGCGGGAGCTCGGCGCACGCATCACGGAGGATTATCGGGATAAAAACCCGCTGATCGTCAGTGTGCTCAAGGGCTCGTACGTGTTCATGGCCGATCTGACGCGGCAGATCGACGTACCCTGCAATGTGGATTTTATGGTGGTATCGAGCTACGGCAAGGGCACCAAGACCACGGGCGAGGTGCAGATCATCAAGGATATCGAACAGCCGATCGACGGGCGCGACCTGCTGATCGTGGAGGATATCCTCGATTCCGGCGTCACGCTGCATTACCTGATGCAGATACTCACGGCGCGCGGCGCGAACTCGATCCGCCTGTGCACGCTTTTAAGCAAACCCTCCCGCCGTAAGGTGGAGGTAAAGGTCGATTACCTCGGCTACGAGATCCCGGATGAATTTGTCGTGGGCTACGGGCTCGACTACGCGGAGAAATACCGCAACCTGCCGTATATCGGCATTCTAAAGCCGGCCGTTTACGGCGCGGAGTAAAATTACCCCAAAGGAAGGTGTGGTACCGAATTGAAAGGCAAAATGAAAGGCTTTGGCCTTTACCTGATCATACTGGTGTTCCTGCTGGCGGGCGTCAGCTATGTGCTCAGCCAGTCGCAGAAGTCTGAGGAGATCCAGTATTCCGACGTTGTCCGCCTGTTTAAAGAGGAGCAAGTCGAAAAGGCCGTTGTAGACGAAAACCAGATCATCACCATGCAGCTTAAGGACGGCTCGATGCGTTCCTTCGACCTTGGCGATTATGTGGGCGTTTTCCACGACGACCTCAAGCCCGAGCTGCTGGAGCAGATGGAAAACGGCACGCTGCAGGACTTCACGTACAAAACGCAAAATATCCCGTGGTGGGCCAGCTTTGTGCCCTACCTGATCCTCATCATCCTGCTCGGCGCGTTCTGGTATTTTATGATGAACAAGCAATCGGGCGGCGGCGGCAATCCGATGCAGTTCGGCAAGGCCCGCGCCAAGCTGGCGCAGGATGATAAGCGCAAGGTCACGTTTGAAGATGTGGCGGGCGCGGACGAAGAGAAGGCCGAGCTGCAGGAGATCGTTGAATTTTTGAAAAATCCGCAAAAGTTTGTGCAGATTGGCGCGCGCATCCCCAAGGGCGTGCTGCTGGTGGGCCCTCCGGGCACCGGTAAAACGCTGATCGCAAGAGCGGTCGCGGGCGAGGCGGGCGTGCCCTTCCTTTCGATCTCGGGTTCGGACTTCGTCGAGCTGTATGTCGGCGTTGGCGCGAGCCGTGTGCGCGACCTGTTTGAGCAGGCCAAGAAAAACGCGCCCTCCATCGTCTTTATCGATGAGATCGACGCGGTCGGCCGTCAGCGCGGCGCAGGCCTCGGCGGCGGACACGATGAACGCGAGCAAACGCTCAACCAGTTGCTCGTCGAGATGGACGGTTTTGGCGCGAACGAAGGCGTCATCGTCATCGCGGCGACGAACCGGAAGGATATTCTGGACGGCGCGCTGCTCCGTCCGGGCCGTTTCGACCGGCAGGTCTACGTCGGCGCGCCCGACGTCAAGGGCCGCGAAGCCATCCTGAAGGTACACGCGCGCAATAAGCAGTTCGATCCGGACGTAAAGTTCGACTCGATCGCCAAGACGACGGCGGGCTTTACCGGCGCCGATCTGGAAAACCTGCTCAACGAGGCGGCGCTGCTTGCCGCGCGGCGCAATAAGAAATTCATTACGCTTGAAGAGATCGAGGAATCGCTCCTCAAGGTCGTCATGGGCGTGGAAAAAGAAGACCCATATCATCACCGAGAAAGATAAAAAGCTGACCGCCTACCACGAAGCGGGTCATGCGGTCTGCTTCCACGTGCTGCCCACGCAGGATCCGGTGCACCATGTGACGATTATTCCGCGTTCCTCCGGCGCGGGCGGCTTCACCATGCCGCTGCCCGAGGAGGATCAGGCCTACCGCACCCGCGGCTATATGGAGGAATACATTATCGTATGCCTCGGCGGCCGTGTGGCGGAGCAGCTGGTGATGGATGATATTTCGACCGGCGCGTACGGCGATATCAAGCAGGCCACGCAGATGGCGCGCGCCATGGTCACCAGCTACGGTATGAGCGACCGGATCGGCCCGATCGATTACGCGGCGGACAACGGCGAGATCTTCCTTGGCCGCGACTTTGCGGCGGGCAAGGGCTATTCCGAGGTCAAGGCCGCCGAGATCGATGAGGAGATCCACCGCATCATCGAAGAGGCGCACCGCCGCTGCGAAAAGCTGCTTACCGAGCACCGCGAGGAAATGAAGCGCGTTGCCGAATATCTGATCCGCAATGAAACGATGGATGGCGATGTGTTTAAGAAGGTCTACAACGGAGAGCTCGTACCGGATAAACAGGTCGGCGAAGACCTGTTGGAAGAGCTGAACAATGAAAAGACCGAGACACAGGCAGAGGCTACCGTGATCACGCCCGAAGGCGAGCGGAAATCCAGCCAGCCGTAAAATATAACGTGCGAAACGGGCGCGCGGCAGACCAAAGGGTTTGCCGCGCGCTTTTTCTATTTGGGAAGGGAGAGAAAAGCAGTGCCGAAAGAAGCAACCGGACAGGCGCGTTTTCCATACAGCGCGGAACAGGCACGTGAAAATCTGGTACAAAGCATTAGCGTGGCCACGGATCTGCATCTTGACCGCTCGGCGCAGACGGAAAACGGCTATTCTTTAGACGTGCACGCGGATAAAGGGCGGTATTCCAATAAGGGAGAGTCGATCTCCATATGGATCGACCGCCTGAGTGCTGCGGAAACGCTGGTCCGCGTATCCTCGCGGTTGGAAGCCTCGCTGCAGTTAGCTGATTGGGGCAAAAATCAGGCGAATGTGGAGCGGGTGCTCTCCTTTGTCAAAGCGCCGATTTCAGCGGAAATCGAGACCGAGACCCGGAAACACGATAAGCCCCAACGGCCAAAGGAGATTTTACCCTGCCGCTATTGCGGCGGTTATCCTTATCTGCAAAAGTCGTCAAGCGGCATGCTGTTTGTCTATGCGGACCGGATCGAGTACCATGTTGTCAAAAAGCAGTTTGCCATTCCCCTGCAGGATATCATCAGCGCGGAACTGTTCACGACTGAGCAGCTTTCTCAGCGCTTTACCGCCACGCGGCTATTGGCGCTCGGCTTTCTGGCGTTCGCCGCGCCGAAGAAGGAGCGCAACGAATCGAGCGTTGTCACCGTCACCTATCGACTCGGCGGCATGGAAAACAAGTTGTTTCTCCGCGCGGATGAGAAAAGCCGTACCGATCCAAGCATTCGTTTGCATGCCGCCATCCTGCGCGCCAAGGTGGAAAGCAATGCGGTGCAGGAATAAAAGCGCATAGTAAAGCTCTAATGTAAAAAGTTCTTGACATTTTGCTGAGTAGGACATATAATACATATGTCAAAACAATTTAACATTTTGTCAGGAGGATTAGAGAATGAGATATGTGGCTTTTATTGCAATACCCTGCTTATTGCTGGGCTTGTCCTTTGGTTTTGCGTATTGGATCAGGAAGGGAAAGTCCGAACGGGCAAGATCGGTCGCGGAGCGCTTCGGTGTGACCAAAATGGATGAAATGGAACGTGTGATACAGTATAAAGCGGTGGTGATCGCCTATAATGTCATGTTATTTGGTTTGCTTGGCTGTACATTTTACAGTTCCTTTGTCAAACGGGAGGCCTTGCCGCTCTCGAATCTCGTGCTGCTGCTCGGCTTACTGACACAAGGCACCGCGACGCTCGTGCTGCGCTATCGTAATACGAAAGGCGACGAGGAATACCGGCCGTATGCACCTTGGAAAACGCTGCTCTGGATTGTCGGCATTGCCGCGCTGATCGGCATATTGGGTGGCCTGCTGACAATCGCTGGTCTAGCTTTGTAAGCAAAGGGAGGCGGCTGCTTATGCGAAATAATATTAAAGAGCTGCGCAAGGCGAAGGGGCTGCGGCAGGAGGACATGGCAAATCTGCTCGGCGTATCGCGTCAGACCGTTGTGGCCATGGAAAACAACAAATACGATCCCACGCTGGAGCTGGCCATGAAGGTCGCGCGTCTGCTGGAACGGCCGGTGGAAAGCATTTTCTTTTTAGATGCATAACTGCATAACGATGATTGAATAAAAAGCTGGCGACCAATGGTCGCCAGCTTTTTCATGAGTTTTTATCCGATACCGCCGTAAATGAAGCTGCAAATAACCACAGCGGCGGCCAGAAATACATAGACATACTTGGCGAGAAACCCGAAGGAGCGGGAGAGGGGCTTGTCGCGGCCCTGCATCAGCTCTTCCTTTACCTTGGTCACGCCGAGCACCCAGTAGATAATGATCGCGCCAAGCACCGCGCCAATCGGGACGACATAGATCGTGATCGCGTCCATCCACGCGCCCATGTAGGGCTCGTATTCGATGAACAGGCCGACGATGAGTGTGGCAAGCGCCGCGAGCAGTACGGCGGTCTTTCGTTTTAGGCCAAGGCGGGTCTGGGCGGCTTCGGATACCGCTTCCAGCATGTTGGCCAGCGAGGTGATGCCTGCGAACAGCACCGAAATAAAGAAAAGGAAAGCGAATAACCGGCCTGCGGGCATTTGCTGGAATACGCGGGGCAGGGTAATGAACAGCAGCTTGGGACCGGCCTGCGGATCAAGGCCAAAGGCGAAAACCGCCGGAATGACCGCAAAGCCCGCCAGCATGGCGGCGCAGGTATCGAGCACCGCGGTCATGACCGAGGAATGCACGATGTCCTCCTTTTTGGACAGGTACGAACCGTAGATAATCATGCCTGACCCCGTGACCGAAAGTGAGAAGAAGGCCTGTCCCATGGCCATGATCCAGGTTTCCGGGCTCTTCAGGTAGCTCCAATCCGGTACGAGCAGGTATTTATAGCCCTCGAACGCGCCGGGCAGAAAAGCGACGCGTACCGCGATTACAAGGAACAGAATGAAGAAAGCGGGCATCATCACCTTATTGATCTTCTCAATACCGCTTGAAATACCAAAAATGAGGATGGCTGCCGTGATGACCACGACGACGATGTGCCACGGCACGCTGGAAAGGTGTGCACCGCTCATCTGGCCGAAGAAAGTCTCGGGTTCGGTGTTCATCAGCGTGCCGGTCAGCGCTCCCGCCGCCGAGCGGACCACCCAGCCGACGATGATGGCGTAGCCGATCGCGATGCCGAGCGAGCCGAACAGCGGAATCGCGCCTAGAATAGAGCCGCCCTTTTTGCCGCGCGACTTTACCGCGTAGTCGTACGAGCCGATCGGGCCGGTGCCGGTCAGGCGGCCTAAGGCAAATTCACCCGATAGGCCGACATAGCCGAACAGGGCGACGAATAGAAGATAAGGAATCAGGAAGGCCGCGCCGCCGTATTGTCCGGTGCGGTAAGGAAAAAGCCAAATGTTTCCCATGCCGACCGCCGAGCCGACAGCCGCAAGCACGAAGCCGATCTTGGAGGAAAAAGTGCCGTTACCGTTTTTTTGTTGCATGTTTCTTTACTCTCCGATTTTATTTGTCACAAGCTTTAATATTATACCACAGCGGCGGTATTTTTGAAAGCCTTGACATGTCTCAAATGCCGCTGATGGTATAATTAATTTAATCAGGGTATAATAGCCGTTTTGCGGCTATTATACCACAGATATTGTGCAAAAGACCATATACGAATTCCATAGAAATAAAGGTTACGCTTTGGCGGTTGCGTGCGTCCGGCGAACAGGGCGCTTTGTCATATTTGTCAAAAGGAATTGCGGAAAATGAAGAAATTTATCAGATATTCCCTTGCTTTGTGGCACGCGGTATGGTATGCTATTGAAGCGTGAAAAAGACACTTGTCTTTTTAGGGAGGACAACGCATGGTAAAACCGAAGTATTATCTGGTGGAGCGCTCGCTGCTGCCCGAAGTGTTCCAGCGCGTGATCGAAGCGAACGAAGCGTTCGCCTCCGGCAAAGCCGCCACGGCGAGCGAAGCCGCTAAGATCGCGGGTCTGTCGCGCAGCGCGTATTATAAGTATAAGGATGGCGTGCGGCCTTTCTTTGAGGTAACGACCGATCGGATCGTCACCTTTCATTTCATGCTGCACGATCAGCCCGGCGTGCTTTCCAGCATTCTGGGGCTGATGGCGCGTTCCGGCGCCAACCTGCTGACCGTGAACCAGTCCATTCCCATGCGCGGGCAGGCTTCCGTGACGATCGCGGCCCGCACGGGTGAAATGAAATATTCGGTGGAAGAGCTGATGCACCGCGCGGAAGCGCTCGACGGCGTCGGTAAGGTAGAAATCCTAGCCTCTGAGTGAACGATGGGGGAGGCACAACATAGATATTCCGGGAGGAGCATAGAAAGATGATTAAAGCAGCTATTATGGGCCACGGCACGGTCGGCTCGGGCGTATATGAGGTGTTCGAGATGAACGCCGAAAAGATCGCGCGCGTCGTCGGCGAGCCGGTCGAGGTGAAATATGTGCTCGATCTGCGCGATTTTTCCGCGTTGCCCTATGGTCATAAATTCGTGACCGATTTCGCGGTGATCGAAAACGATCCGGAGATCTCGGTCGTGGCCGAGGTCATGGGCGGCGTAGGCGCGGCCTACCAGTTTACCAAGCGCTGCCTCGAAGCGGGCAAAAGCGTGTGCACGTCCAACAAGGAGCTCGTCGCCACACACGGCGAGGAGCTGCTCCGCATTGCGGAGGAGCATGGCGTAAATTACATGTTTGAAGCGTCGGTCGGCGGCGGCATCCCGATCATCCGCCCCATGCTGCAATGTCTGGCCGCGAATGAATTTAACGAGATCTGCGGTATTTTAAACGGTACGACCAACTATATTTTAACGCAGATGATCCATAACGGCGTTCGGTTTGAGGATGCGCTGCGGCAGGCGCAGGAATCCGGCTATGCGGAAAAGGACCCGACCGCCGACATCGAGGGACACGACGCCTGCCGTAAGATATGCATCCTGTCCGATCTGGCCTTTGGCGATAAGTTTGACCCGGACGCGGTCAGCTGCGAGGGCATCACCAAGATCACGCTCGAGGACGTTGCCAACGCCGACAAGCTCGGCTGCGTTATCAAGCTGCTGGGCCGCGCGGTGCGATGCGAGGACGGCACGGCTTACGCCTACGTCGCGCCGCACCTGATCCATAAGGAAAGCCCGCTGGCCGCTGTGGAGGACGTGTTCAACGCCATTATGGTGGACGGCAACGCTACCGGCGAAGTGATGTTCTACGGCAAGGGCGCGGGCAAGCTCGCGACCGCCTCCGCCGTCGCGGCGGATATGCTGGACTCTATCGAGCACGCGGATCACCGCCGCCGCATCATGTGGGGCGACGGCTCTAAGAATCTGCTCCGCCCGATCGATTCGCTGCAAAGCGCGTGGTATGTCCGCTTCAAGGGCGCTTCCGCCGACGCGGAAGCGGTTTTGCCGGTCGAAAGCGTATCCGAACCGGTGCAGGGCGTGGTCGTCGTGCGCACCCGCAAGCTCTCCACCAACGATATGGCGAAAAAGGCGAGCGAGCTGGCCCAAAAGGGGCAGGTGCTCGCGGCCATGCGTATGCTGTAACGGGAAAGGGGAAAAGGCATGGTTCGTATCACCGTTCCCGCAACGAGCGCCAATATGGGCTCGGGCTATGATTCCATCGGCATTGCGCTGGAGCTTTACAACATCATCGACATCGAGGAATCCGATCACATCGAGATTTCGGATAAAAACGGCGCGCATGTGCCGAAGGACGCGCGCAACCTGATCTACCAGTGCGCCAAGCGCGTCTATGACGAATGCGGCAAGCCGCTTTCCGGCCTGCGTATTCTGGAGGACTGCGCCATTCCGCAAACACGCGGTCTGGGCTCGTCCTCGGCGTGCACGGTCGCGGGCATCATGGGCGCGAACGCGCTGCTTGGCGATCCGCTCGACCGGCAGGCCGTAATCGATTTGGCCGCGACGATCGAGGGGCACCCGGATAATTCCACCCCTGCCATTTTGGGCGGCTTTTGCGTGGCCCTGCTGGAAAACGGCCATGTGCACCATGTGCGCGTGCCCGTGCACGGCGCGATCGATTTTATCGTATTCATCCCCGATTTTAAGCTTTCCACGGAAAAGGCGCGCGCCGCGCTGCCGAAAACGATCGACCACCGCGACGCGGTGTTTAATTTAGCGCGCGCCGCGCTGCTCGCCGGCTCGCTCACCACCGGCAAACTGGAAAATTTGGACGTCGCCACCGGCGACTGCCTGCACCAGCCCTATCGTTTCCCGCTGATCGAGGGCGGCCTCGATCTCACGCGAGACGCGAAGGAGCTTGGCGCGCTGGGCGCGTACATATCGGGCGCCGGCCCGTCCATCATTGCGATCAACTACAAGGGCGACCGCGATTATATCGCGCGCGCCGAAGCGCTTTGCAAGGAGAAATACCCGCATTGGAAGCCCCAGCTCTTGCGCTGCGACGAAGTCGGCGCGGTCGTGAAGCGGCTTTAAGTGACGGTAACCGTCTCGGGCGGGGCGACCCGCTCACGCGGCCCAAGGCGGCGTGAATAAAAACGCTGGTTTTTATTTGGGATGAGTATAAGGAGGATAAGGTACAAAGTTATGAGTCTGATTGTACAAAAGTTCGGCGGCAGCTCGGTTGCCAACACCGAACGGCTGAAAAACGTCGCGGATATCGTGACCAGCACCGCGCAGGCGGGCAACCAAGTGGTCGTGGTGGTATCCGCGCAGGGCGACACCACGGATGATCTGATCGAGCGCGCGGCCGAGCTGAACGAAAGCCCGTCCAAGCGCGAAATGGACGTTCTGCTCAATACCGGCGAAATGATCTCGATGTCCCTGCTGGCCATGGCGATCCAGAAGCTGGGCCACGCGGTGGTATCGCTGACCGGCTGGCAGATCGGTCTGGAGACCGACAGCAACTATTCCGACGCGCGCATCAAGCGCCTCGCGGGCGACCGGCTCAAGGCCGAGCTGGACAACGGCCATATCGTGATCGTCGCGGGATTCCAAGGCCTGAACAAGATGGGCGATCTGACCACGCTGGGCCGCGGCGGCTCGGATACGACGGCGGTCGCCATCGCGGCCACGCTGGGCGCCGATCTTTGCCAAATCTATACCGATGTGGACGGTGTGTACACCGCCGATCCCCGCGTCGTACCGGGCGCGCGCAAGCTCGACGCGATCACTTATGATGAAATGCTGGAGCTGGCCAGTCTGGGCGCGCAGGTGCTGCATAACCGCAGCGTAGAAATGGCAAAGAAGTATAACGTCGACCTCGAAGTCGTTTCCAGCTTTACCCGTAATCCGGGTACCAAAGTCAAGGAGGGCTCTAACATGGAAAAGTTGAATGTAAGCGGCGTAGCCCGCGATAATAAATGCGCGCGTGTGGCCATTATCAATGTGGACGATACGCCCGGCACCGCGTTTAAGGTGTTTTCTCTCATGGCCAAGCACAAGGTCAACGTCGATATCATTTTGCAGGCGGTGGGCCGCGACAATAAAAAGTCCATCTCCTTCACCATACCGCAGGACGACGCGGAGCGCGTCGGCAAGATCCTGCGCGATAACGCCGCGATGCTGGGTTATGAGGATGTCTCCATCTCCACGCGCGTGGCCAAGGTGTCCATCGTCGGCGCGGGCATGGCCTCTAATTCCGGCGTTGCCGCCAAGATGTTTGAAGCGCTTGCCATGGCGGGCATCAATATCCGTATGATCTCCACCTCTGAGATCAAGATCTCCGTCCTGATCAATGAAGAGGACAGCGAAAAGGCGGTCAAGGTCATTCATGAGCAGTTCTTTGGCGAATAAAGACATTGATATTTTTATAACGATTTCGTTGACAAGCGCTGTGCGCCACGCTATAATAGAAATGTAACGAAGCGTAAAAAAGGAGGAACCTCATGAAAAAGCTTTGGTGTCTGTTCCGCCGCCGAGGCGCGAATCCGGGAGAAAAGATTTGTGTCGCCCTGCAGGAGACCGAGGGCCGCGTGCGCGCCTGCCCTTACGCCACAGAGGACGAAGCAAAGGCCAAATGTCCCGATTATGCCGAGAATCATCGCCATGAGGGCGAGGACGAAGGGATCGAGTAAGGTTCTACATAGCAGGTGAAAAGTCCCGAAAGAGTGATCTTTCGGGACTTTTTTGTAGGGGGCAACCGCCGGTTGACAAAAAGAAACGGCCGGTTGGTGGCGTTTTGCGCGTATTTAGCGCACACTGAAAGCAGAAAGGCAGGTGAAGGGTGATGACGACAGGAGAGAAGATCGCGGCGCTTCGCCGGGAACAGGGTTTGAGCCAAGAAGCGCTGGCCGACAAGCTGGGGCTTTCCAGACAGGCGGTATCCAAGTGGGAGGCCGATCAGGCCGTGCCGGGCATGGACAATCTGGTCGAGCTGGCAAAGCTGTTTGGCGTGACGGTAGACGCGCTCTTGCGGCCGAACGAGCCATTCCCCGGGAAAGAGCAGCAGGACAGTTCCGAAGAGCAGGCGGCTGTCGTTACGCCGGCGGGCTTTTCCGTATCCGATCAGCCGCAGCTGACGAAAAAGACCAAGTGGGTCATTGGGGGCCTCGCGCTGTTGTTTGCCGTGAGCGCGATATGTAGCGTGGTTTCTCTCGTTTGGGTCGCGCGGCTGCAAGAGCAGGTGGATAGCCTGCCGCTCGGCGGCGGTACGGTCTATGTACCGTCTGAGCCGCAGCCTTCCTTCACAAGCGGAGATATCGCGGGCTTTACGGAGCAGTGCGACTATGACGGCGCCAGCGGCAAGCTGTGCTTTACCTTTCAGATCGTACCGGTGGAGCGCGACGAGGCCGAGACCGCGCAGGTCATGCTCAAGGGCAATGGAACGACCGAGTCGGCCGACGCCGCGTGGGTGGATGGCGCATACAACGCCAGCGTGCGGATCGGTCTGGAAGACAGCTATCAGGCGTTTTTGCTGCTGACTAAGGATGGTAAGACACGTAGCCTGCCTGTCACGGAATATTTTGACATGCGAAGCCAGTATGCCCTCACCATTGAAGGCATGGAGGCAGAAGGCGGCGATCGGCAGGATGATCGAATCGGGGAGAGCACCTTTATTCTAAAGATAGCCATTCCCGATGGCGGGGGCAACTATCCGGTCAGCGGCACCGCGACCATGATCGCCGGCGAGACTAAGCTCGGTGCAGTGGCGCTGGACAATATGGGCTACCAAAGCGATATGGAGGAGATGACTTCCGCCACGCTGTATTGCCGCGCCGCGTTCCCGGCCTACGAGATACCGGCGGGCGCGCGCAGCATCCGCTTTGACGTAACCGTAAAGGACGCTTACGGTTTGGATCTGAGCGATAGCTTTGATTGGCAAACGTGGTAATGTACAAATAAAAAACCGCCTATACGGCGGTTTTTTATTTGTGCCGCGCTACCGTGGGGGCGGCGGCGTACACGCGGGCCGCGCCCATGGCGCGCAGGGTATCCGCCGCCGCGGAAAGGGTGGCGCCGGTGGTGATGATATCGTCGATCAAAAGCACATTTTTGCCGGTCAGATCGTGATCCGGCATGGGGAGAAAGGCGTGTTTGATGTTTTGGGTGCGCGCGGCCTTGCCTTGCCGGGCGGATTGCTTGCGCACGAACCGCCGCTTTTTCAGAAGGGGAACGAGCGGCAGGCCAAGCTGCCCGGCAACGTCCGCCGCGATCAGCTCGGACTGGTTGTAGCCGCGCTGATACCAGCGTACCAGACCGATGGGGATAAAGGTGACGAGGTCGGGCTGCCATGCGTCTAAATAGGCGGTGAGCGCAGCCGTGAGCTGTGCGGCAAACCACGGTGCGTAGTGCTGGTAATGGCTGAATTTAAAGCGCTTCATGGCTTCGGCCACGCGGCCGGTGTAGCGCAGGGAGGCTACCGCGCCGTCCGTGTCAGGAATACGCACGCCGCTCGTTTCCCGGTAATCCCGCCGGACGGCGCGGGCGCAGTCCGGGCACAATAAGGCCGCGCCCGTGCCCGCCAGCGGCAACGTTTCGCCGCATAGAATGCACTTTTTTGGGTAGATCACACCCATATAGCCATATCCTCCCTTCTGTTAGAAAAAATGGGCTGTCCGCGAGGGACAGCCCATTTAATTTATCCAAGCAGTTTCTTTAGACGTGCCGCGGCTTCCAGCGTGCGCTGCTGATCGCCGAAGGCGGTCAGGCGGAAGAAGCCTTCGCCGTTCTTGCCAAAGCCCGCGCCCGGGGTGCCGACAACGTGCGCGTTTTCAAGCAAGTAATCGAAAAACTCCCACGAGCCCATGCCGTTCGGGCACTTGAGCCACAGATATGGGCTGGATTTACCGCCCGTGTACCAGATGCCGAGTTCGTCAAGCGTTTCGGAGAGCACCTTCGCGTTCTGCTTATAGTAGGCAAGCGTTTCGTGGATCTGCTTCTGACCATCTTCGGTAAAGCAAGCAGCCGCGCCCTTTTGCACGATATAAGGCACACCGTTGAACTTGGTCGTCTGGCGGCGCAGCCACATTTTATTAAGCTGTCCGTCGGCCAGCGCCTTGGGAACGACCGTCCACCCGCAGCGGGTGCCGGTAAAGCCCGCCATCTTGGAGAACGAGCAGAACTCGATCGCGCAGCTTTTCGCACCTTCGATCTCATAGATCGAGCGGGGAAGCGCCTCGTCCTCGATGAAGCACTCATAAGCCGCGTCATACAGAATGACCGCGTTCTGCACGTTCGCGTAATCGACCCAAGCCTTGAGGCTCTTCCGGTCATAAGCCGCGCCGGTCGGGTTGTTGGGCGAGCACATATAGATGATATCGGCCTTTACCGAAGCGTCCGGCAGCGGCAGAAAGCCATTTTGCTCGTTTGCATCGGCGAACACGATCTTGCGGCCCGCCATCACGTTGGTGTCGACATAGACCGGGTAAACCGGATCGGGCACCAACACGGTGTTGTCCGTGCCGAAAATATCAAGGATGTTGCCAAGGTCGCTTTTCGCGCCGTCCGAAATGAAAATTTCGTCGGTATCGAGCGAAACGCCGTGCGTCTGATAATAGCCGACCAGCGCGTCGTGCAGGAAGCCGTAGCCCTGCTCGTCTCCATAGCCGTGGAAGGTCTCCTGATGGGCCTGCTCGTCCACCGCCGCGTGCATGGCTTCGATCACGGCGGGCACGAGGGGACGGGTCACATCGCCGATGGAAAGCTTGATGATATCCGCTTCCGGGTGCGCGGCGGCGAATTCGCGCTGCTTGCGGCCCACGGTGGAGAACAGATAGCTCTGTTCCAGATTGTTAAAGTTTTCATTAATCTGCATGTTCGTTGCTCCTTTTTAGAGATGCCGCGACAAACGCCTTGAACAGCGGATGCGCGCGGTTGGGACGGGATTTAAATTCGGGGTGGAACTGCACGCCGATATAGAACGGATGGGACGGGATCTCAACCGTTTCGACCAGTTCGCCCGTGGGCGAGGTGCCGGAAATGATCATGCCGTGGCTTTCGATCTCCTCGCGGAAAACATTGTTGAACTCGTAGCGGTGGCGGTGGCGCTCGGAGATCATCTCCTCGCCGTAGGCCGAAGCCATGATCGTGCCCGGGCGCACCTTGCAGGGGTAAGCGCCAAGGCGCATCGTGCCGCCCTTTTTGGAAATGCCCTGCTGGCTTTCCATCAGGTCGATCACCGCGTGGGTGGAATCGGCGTCAAATTCGCTGGAATTCGCGTCCGCAAAGCCCAAAACATTGCGGGCGTAGCTCATCACAGCGATTTGCATGCCAAGGCAGATGCCGAAATAGGGGATGCCCTGCGTGCGGCAATAATTGGCCGCGCAGATCATGCCTTCGATCCCGCGGGGGCCGAAGCCGCCGGGCAGGATAACGCCGTCAATCTCGCCCAGAAGCTTGTCCACGGTCGCGGCCGTCAGTTCCTCGGAATCGACCCATTCGATATCGACGAACACGCCGTTTTCATAGCCGCCGTGCTGGAAGCGCCTCGGCAACGGAGAGATAAGCGTCGTGCAGCTTTACATATTTGCCGACCAGCGCGATCTTGACATGCTCCTTGCGGGCCGCGATGCGCTCGAGCATGGCGGTCCATTCCGACATGTCGCCCTTGGGCGCGCCGATGGCGAGCTCGCGGCAGACGATGTCGGAAAGGTGGCTCTCCTCCAACATCATGGGCGCCTGATACAGCACGGGCAGCGTGCGGTTTTCAATGACGCAGTCCTCCGAAACGGTGCAGAACATGGCGATCTTGCGCTTGATATCATCGTCCATCGGACGGTCGACGCGGGCGACGATGATGTCCGGCGAAATGCCAAGTCCGCGCAGTTCCTTGACCGAGTGCTGGGTGGGCTTGGATTTGGGTTCGTTCGAGCCCGAGATATAGGGCACGAGCGTAACATGGATAAACAGGCAGTTGCGGCGGCCTACCTCGACCGCGACCTGACGAATGGCTTCGAGGAAGGGCTGCGATTCGATATCGCCCGTCGTGCCGCCGATCTCGGTGATGACCACATCGGCCGAGGTCTTTTTACCCACCGAATGGATAAAGGACTTGATCTCGTTGGTGATGTGGGGGATGACCTGCACGGTCTCGCCCAGATATTCGCCGGCGCGCTCCTTGTTCAGCACGTTCCAGTAGACCTTGCCGGTCGTCAGGTTGGAAAACTTGTTCAGATCCTCATCGATAAAGCGCTCGTAGTGGCCAAGGTCCAGATCGGTCTCGGCGCCGTCGTCGGTGACGTAGACCTCGCCGTGCTGGAACGGGCTCATCGTGCCGGGATCGACATTGATGTACGGATCGAGCTTCTGCGCGGCGACCTTAAGGCCGCGGCTTTTCAGCAGCCGCCCGAGGGACGCCGCCGTGATGCCCTTGCCCAGACCGGAAACGACGCCGCCGGTCACGAAGATGTATTTTGTCATAACTCTATTTCCCCCTTAAATACGGTTGTCGCCGCGCCCGTCATGAACACGGTTTCGTCTGTATATCGGATCAAAAGATCGCCGCCGCGCAGGTGCACGGTGATATCGCTGTCCTTTTGCGCATGCCCGCCAAGGCAGGCCGCCACGCCGACCGCGCACGCGCCCGTGCCGCAGGCCCAGGTTTCGCCGCTGCCGCGTTCCCACACGCGCATTTTGAGCGTGCCGTCCTTTAGAACGTTCACAAACTCGGTGTTGACGCGCTCGGGGAACAGCGGATGGTGTTCAAACTTGGGGCCGATGCGGGTCAGATCCAGCGAATCGATGTCCTCCTCGCTGAAGATCACGCAGTGCGGGTTGCCCATGGAAACACAGGTGATATGGTAAACCTTTTCGTCCACGACGAGGGGAGCGTCGATCACGCGGTCGCCGTCGAGCGCGACCGGGATCAGGTCCGGCTGCAGGATCGCGGCGCCCATATCGACTCTAGCCGTTACCGCTTTGCCGTTTTCGGTGGCGAGCCGCAGCGTTTTTACGCCGGAAAGCGTGTCCACCGTAACCGTGGTGCGGCCGTTCACCATGCCGTTATCGTACAGGTACTTGCCGACGCAGCGGATGCCGTTGCCGCACATCTTGCCCTCCGACCCATCGGCGTTGAAGATGCGCATTTGCGCGTCCGCCTTGTCCGATGGGGAAATGAGTATGACGCCGTCGCCGCCAATGCCAAAATGCGGCTCGCTCAGCCGGACGGATAGCGCTTCTGGATCGGGCACCGTCTGGTCAAAGCAGTTGAAATAAATGTAATTGTTGCCGCAGCCGTGCATTTTGGTGAAAGCCAGCTTCACGTGCAATCACTCCTTGAACTAAAAAATGGCGCATGGGCGGGTTCAAACCTGCTCATACACCATTCAGTATATCATAAAATCGTACGAAATTCTCTATCCGGCAGAAAAAAAGACAAAAATTTTTCAGCCGTTCAAGCTTCGCCGTTCAAGATCGCCTCGGCGGCGGCGCGCTTGGTCTGCCGCCGGTCCATGGCGCGGCGTTCGATATAGGCGTGCGCTTCCGGTTCGGTCATGCCGCGGCATTCGATGAGCAGGCACTTGGCGCGGTCCACCAGACGGATATCCTCGATCCGGCGCAGCAGCTTGCGGTTTTCGTTTTGCAGGCCGGTCAAGCGGCTGCGCGCGGCGCGCGCCATGCGCAGCGCCTGAAAAAGCATCACGCGGTCGAGCGGCTTGGGCAGCACGAACACGCCGTCCAGTTCCACCTTTTCGCTGACCGCGTCCGATACCTCGGCGGCGGCCAGAAGGAGCACGCCCGCAAGCGTTTCATGCGCCGCGGCCTGCGCCAGCTCGTGGCCGAATTCGTCAGGCAGCGGCGTGTTGACAAAAATAAGGCTGTATTCTGTTTGGGCAAGACCCCGGCGCGCCTCGGCCCCCGAACGGGCAAGGGAAAATTCGGCCCTAACGCCGCCGCCGGTCAATACGGAGCAGAGCGCGCGATAGGCCTTATCGGCTGCGGAAACGATCAGAATGCGTTCCAACGAATGATTTCCCTCCTTCTCCATTGGGTTGGACAAAGGCTTAGTATCGCTCGAAATACAGCTGGCGCTCGGCGGAAAGCCGGTCGTCCGACAAGGCGATGCGGTCGTGCTCGTTTTGTTTGGCGGCGAAAAAGCTTTCCAGCGTGCGCGCGGGCAAAATGCCGCGAATAAAGTCCGATGCCTGTGCCAGCCGCACCGCGTCGCACAGCGAGGCGGGCAGGGCCTGATACCGCGCGACGACCTCGGGCGGGGCGGTAAACAGATCGATATCGCACGCGGGCGCGAGCGGCAGCTTTTCGTCGATACCGTCCAGCCCGGCGTGTATAATCAGCGCAAGCACGATATATGGATTGATGCAGCCGTCCATCGCGCGCATCTTCAGCCGGTTTGGCATGCCGTCCGCCATGAGGGGAATGGTAATGAGCGGCGAACGGTTTTGGTGCGACCAAGTGATGTATTTGGGCGCTTCAAATTCGCCAAGGCGGGAATAGGAGTTGGTGAGCGGGCTGCCGAAAATCGTGATCTCCGCCGCGCGGCGCAGCACGCCGGCGACAAAGCTTTGCCCTTCCTTTGCTTCGGTGAAGCAGGGGTGAAACAGGTTCTTTCCGTTTTTAAAAATGGAAAGGCTCAGGTGCAGGCCGTTGCCCGGGGCGTCGGGCAGGGGCTTGGGCAAAAAGCTGGCGAATAGGCCGCTGCCCATGGCCATGGATTTGACGACTGATTTAAACGTTAAAAAGTTATCGGCGGCCTCCATGACCTCGGCGTAGCGGAAATCGATCTCATGCTGGCCTGGGCCCTGCTCGTGGTGGGAGGATTCCGGCTGGATGCCCATTTCCTCCAGCGTCAGGCAGATCTGGCGGCGCACGTTTTCGCCGCGGTCGAGCGGCGCGATATCGAAGTATTCGCCGTGGTCGTGCGGGGTCAGCGTGGGGTGGCCGTTTTCATCCAGCTCAAACAGGTAGAATTCGCTCGCCGTGCCCATAGTGAGCGAGTAGCCCGCGCGCTGGGCGCGGCGGCAGGCGCTCCGCAGAATTTGGCGGCCGTCGCCCTCAAAGGGCGCGCCGCTGGGATATTTGATATCGCAGTAAAACCGCACCACGCGCCCTTGGCTGGGCCGCCACGGCAGCACGGCGAGCGTGGCCGGGTCGGGGAAGAGCAGCAGGTCGGAATCGGCCACGTTGAGAAAGCCCTTGAGCGCCGCGGCGTTGAAATGGATGCCGCTTTCAAACGCGCGCGGCAGCTCCGCCGGCATGATGGCAATATTTTTCTGGTTGCCGAAGATATCGCAGAAAGCAAGGCGAATGAACTTCACATCGTTTTCCTCAATGAACGAAATCACTTCGCTTTTGGTCTGATCCATGGTTCCGAACCTCCTGTTTTAGCGCTAATTAAAGGTGTAAAGCTGGTGGTAGCCCGCGTCCGGGTTGGCCGTCAGCACATAATACGTCTGGGCTTTGAGCGCCGCCGCGTCGCCGCCGAAAAAGCGGCAGTAATCGTCGATATGGGGGGCGATCTCGGCGCGGTCGGCTTCGCTTGCCTCGCGTACGAGCACTTGACGGGGCAGATCCTCTGGCACTTTATCACAGTGTAGCACAATTTTGCCCCCGTGCATACCCGTGCCGCAGAAATTGCTGACAGGATACGCGCCGCCGGCGCCTTGGCCAAGCACTAAGATCAGGCCGCCGGCCAGATACTCGCCAAGGAACGAACCGGCCCGCCCGCCGATGACGACCGCCGGGCACTGCTCCTGATAGGCCTTCATATGGATGCCCGCGCGGTAGCCGCAGTTTCCCTTGATAAAAATGCGCCCGCCGCGCATGCCGTAGCCGCAGGTATCCCCGCAAGAGCCGTGAATGATGATATCGCCCGCGTTCATCGTGTCGCCGACGGCTTCCTGCGCGTTGCCGAACACCTCTATCGTGGAGCCGTTCAGGTACTGGCCAAGTCCGTTACCCGGCGTGCCGCGCACCGTGAGCCTTTTACCGGCGGAGCCGCAGCCGATATAACGCTGGCCCACAACCCGGTCGATCGTCAACTCGCTGTCCGGCTGCGCGCGGATCATTTCACCCAGCTCTTTATAATAGGTAAGGTTTGCAGTGATGGTCACTTTTATCAACACCCTTTCGTTTAATTAGGAGTTAGGAGTTAGGAAGTAGGAGTTAGGAATTAGTAATTAGTAATGATAGCGTCGGCAGGAGGCGTTAGAAAGGTGGAAGTTTGGGAAGCCAACCGCTTCGGTAATTAGGATTATCGGCAAAGCCGATAATCCAACTCCTAACTCCTCATTCCTACCTCACTCCTAACTCCTACCTCATTCTTTCGTTATTCACCCGCGTGCTTGATGCCGAGGATTTTAAGCTCGCGGTCGGTGAGGCCTAGGCCGCGAAGCATCAGCCGGTTGCCGCGCAGGGCTTCGATCGAATTGATGCCCATGCCGCCCATCATTTCTTTCAACTCGTGATCCCAAGCGGTGACGAGATTCACAAGGCGCTCGCAGCCGATATCCGGGTTCAAGCGGCGCACCAGCTCGGGCCGCTGCGTGGCGATGCCCCAGTTGCACTTGCCGGTCTGGCACGAGCGGCACAGGTGGCACCCAAGGGCGATCAGCGCGCTGGTCGCGATGTAGCAGGCGTCCGCGCCGAGCGCGATAGCCTTGACCAGATCGGCCGCGTTGCGGATCGAGCCACCCACGACGACGGACACCTGATCGCGGATACCCTCGTCCCGCAGCCGCTGGTCAACCGCCGCGAGCGCCAGCTCGATCGGAATGCCCACGTTGTCGCGGATGCGGGTGGGCGCCGCGCCCGTGCCGCCGCGGTAGCCGTCGATACAGATCACGTCCGCGCCCGAGCGGGCCACGCCCGACGCGATCGCCGCGACATTGTGCACGGCGGCGATCTTGACCAGCACGGGCTTTTGATATGCGGTCGCTTCTTTCAGCGAAAAGACAAGCTGGCGCAGATCCTCGATGGAATAGATATCGTGGTGCGGGGCGGGCGAGATCGCGTCCGTTCCTTCCGGGATCATGCGGGTTTTGGAGATATCCGGGCCTACCTTCAGGCCGGGCAGGTGGCCGCCGATGCCCGGCTTCGCGCCCTGACCCATCTTGATCTCGATCGCGGCGCCCGCCTCCAGATAATCTTTATGTACGCCGAAGCGGCCGGAGGCGACCTGTACGATGGTATGGGGGCCGTATTCATAGAAATCCTCGTGCAGGCCGCCCTCGCCGGTGTTGTAATAGGTGCCGAGCGCCTTGGCGGCCCGGGCGAGCGAGGCGTGCGCGTTATAGGAGATCGAGCCGTAGCTCATCGCGGAAAACAGGATGGGCATGTTCAGCTTAAGCTGCGGGGAGAGGTTGGGACGGATGCGCCCCTCCTCGTCGCGTTCGATCCGACCCGGCTTTTTGCCGAGAAAGGTTCTGGTCTCCATCGGCTCGCGCAGCGGGTCGATCGAAGGATTGGTGACCTGCGACGCGTTGATCAAGATCTTATCCCAGTAAATGGGGCCCCGCTCCGGGTTGCCCATGGAGGAGAGCAGCACGCCGCCCGTGCCCGCCTGCCGGTATACCTCGGAAATGGCCTTGCCGGTCCAGTTGGCGTTTTCCTTAAAGGTATGGTCGGTCTTGACGATCTTGAGCGCGCGCGTCGGGCACAGAGCGACGCAGCGGTGGCAGCAAACGCACTTGGATTCGTCCGCCGTCATGTAGCCGAAGCTGGGGTCAAAGCGGTGTACCTCGTTCGCGCACTGCCGCTCGCAGACGCGGCACGAGATGCAGCGGTCCTTGTTGCGCACGACCTCGTATTCCGGATATAAAAAATCGATAGCCATTACTGATTCCCTCCAAAGTTCAGGGTGACGATGACCGCCTCGCCGCCGCGCGGCGCACGGATCGAATCGAGTTCGGGCGAGATGCGGCGAATCGCGCACTCCTCGGATGCGATAAACACCGTTTCGTCTTTTTCGCCCACGACCATGCTGCGCAGCTTGAGCCGGTCGTTCAGCGCCATCAAGCCGCCCGTAAAGCCAACCAAAATGGAAAACGGGCCGGTCACCATCAGGGAAGCGAAGGCGTTGCGCAGATAGGTCAGGCGTTCGCGCTCAGCGGGCTCTTGCTTTTCAATGGTGGACCAGAAGGGCGCGGCGAGCACGCGGCTGACCTCTTCCAGCGTCAGCCCGACCCGGCGGCTGAGGTAGTCGACGATATAGGTGATCACCTCGGTGTCGGTCAGCAGGTCGCAGGAGTAGCCGAACATTTCAATAAACCGGCGGTTTGCATCGTAGGAAGAGATTTCGCCGTTGTGCACCACCGCCCAGTCCAGCAGGGCAAAGGGGTGCGCGCCGCCCCACCAGCCGGGGGTGTTGGTCGGGTAGCGGCCGTGGCACGTCCACGAGTAGGCTTCGTAGTTTTCCAGCATGTAATATTCGCCCACATCCTCCGGAAAGCCGGACGCTTTGAATACGCCCATATTCTTGCCGGAGGAAAAGATGTACGCGCCCGCAAGCGTATGGTTGATGCGGATGACGAAGCGGGCGACATACTCGCGCTCGCCCATCTGGCTGGCGGCCAGCCGGGTGGGCAGCGGGGCGACAAAGTACCGCCAAATCATCGGCTCCTCCTTGATGCGGGGGTGGCGGCGGGTCGGGATCTTGGAAAGGTTGACGATATCGAAATGGCGTTCCAGCTCGCGTTCGCATTCTTCCTTGGCGGCCTGCGTATCATAGAATACATGGAGCGCATAGTAGTCGGCGTATTCGGGGTAGATGCCGTAGCCGGCAAAGCCGCCGCCCAGTCCGTTGGAGCGGTCGTGCATCATGCGGATGGATTCTATGATACGCGCGCCGTTTTCGCGCGCGCCGTCCTTATGGAAAATGCCGGAGATCGCGCAGCCGGCCGGAATGCGTACCTGACCTTCTTTTTGCAGCATGGGTGGTTCCTCCTTATCAAAACAAAAAAAGCGCCCGCCGCCCGAAAAGAACCAAACGTGCAGTTTGGCCCCTTCCGGGCAGCGGACGCCTTTGTCCGTGTTTTTAATCATAATGCATGGAAAGGGCGTTCGTCAAGCGGAAAAAGGGCCCTTTTCGCAAAGTTTTCACAAATTGCATAAAAACCGGGCGCTTCACCATGCCGGATTTACTCTCTTATCATAAAAAACGCCCGAAAACGAAAAAAATACGGGTTTTCCCTTGACAAAGGCGGCAGGCGAATCTATAATTTAGCGTGTAAACAGCAAAGGCGCTGTGGGAACACGACCCGCAGCGCATTTTTTTATTTTCCCGCATTCTTTTGGGGATCCGGGTAAATCATGACAGGTAAAGTTACTACAGTAAGGAGCGAACCATTCATGAGCACAGCAAGCAATGTACCGGAGCTGTTCGGCAGCATGGTCTTTAACGAGACCGTGATGAAGGAGCGCCTGCCCAAGGACACCTTCAAGAAGCTCAAGCAGACCATTCGGGAGGGCAAGGCGCTTGACCCCGCCGTTGCCGCGGTCGTCGCCACGGCGATGAAGGACTGGGCGATCAGCAAGGGCGCGACCCACTACACCCACTGGTTCCAGCCGATGACCGGCATCACCGCCGAGAAGCACGATTCCTTCATCTCCCCGACGGACGACGGCGGCGTGATGATGGAGTTTTCCGGCAAGGAGCTTGTGCGCGGCGAACCGGACGCATCCTCTTTCCCCTCCGGCGGCCTGCGCGCCACGTTCGAGGCGCGCGGCTACACCGCGTGGGACCCGACGAGCTACGCCTTTGTCAAGGACGGCTCACTATACATCCCGACCGCGTTCTGCTCGTACACCGGCGAGATTCTGGATAAGAAAACGCCGCTCCTACGCTCGATGGACGCGATCAGCCTGCAAGCCAGCCGCGTGCTGAAGCTGTTCGGCAAGGACGTCAAGCGCGTGACCACCACGGTCGGCCCCGAGCAGGAGTACTTCCTGATTGAAAAGAAGGATTATGCAAAGCGCAAGGATCTGATTTTTACCGGCCGCACGCTGTTCGGCGCCAAGCCGCCCAAGGGGCAGGAGATGGAGGACCATTATTTCGGTTCCATCCGTCCCCGCGTGGCCGCGTTCATGCAGGAGCTGGACGAGGAGCTTTGGAAGCTCGGCATCTTCGCCAAGACCAAGCACAACGAGGTGGCGCCGTCCCAGCACGAAATGGCCCCGGTGTTCACCACCACCAATATTGCGACCGACCATAACCAGCTGACGATGGAGGTCATGAAGCGCGTCGCGCAGAAGCACGGCTTCATCTGCCTGATGCATGAAAAGCCGTTTGACGGCGTCAACGGTTCGGGCAAGCACAACAACTGGTCGCTTTCGACGGACGAGGGCGAAAATCTGCTCGAGCCCGGCAAGACCCCGCACGAAAACGCGCAGTTTCTGCTGTTCCTAACCGCCGTGATCAAGGCTGTGGATGAGTTTCAGGATCTGCTGCGTATCTCGGTGGCGAACGCGGGCAACGATCACCGTCTGGGCGCGGATGAAGCGCCTCCGGCCATCGTTTCCATGTTCATCGGCGACGAATTGCAGGGTATTCTGGACGCGATCGTCTCCGGCGCCGATTACACCGATGTGGAAAAGACCAAGATGGACCTCGGCGTCGCCGTGCTGCCCGATATTCCGAAGGACACGACCGACCGCAACCGTACCTCGCCCTTTGCCTTTACCGGCAACAAATTCGAGTTCCGCATGCTGGGTTCGTCCTTTAATATCGCGTGCGCCAATATCATGATCAACACCGCCGTGGCGGAGGAGCTTCGCGTATTCTGCGACGAGCTGGAAAAGGCCGAGGACTTCGACAGCGCGCTGTCCGCGCTGATCCGCCGCGAAATCAAAAAGCACGAACGCATCATCTTCAACGGCAACGGCTATGACGAAGCCTGGGTGGTCGAAGCGGAAAAGCGCGGCCTGTCCAATTTCCGTTCGACGGACGAAGCGCTGCCGCACTACACGGATGAGAAAAACCTGAAGCTGTTCGCGCAGCACAACGTTTATACCCGCGCGGAGATGGAAAGCCGCGAGGAGACCCTGCTTGAGGAGTACGCCAAGACGCTGCACATCGAAGCGCTCACCATGATCGAAATGATCCGGCAGGAGATCGTGCCCGCGTGCCTTGCATACGAGCAGAGCGTGGCCAAGACCGCGCGCCTCAAGCAGGATATCGGCGTAACGGGCGGCATGGAAGCAAAATTGGTTGCCGAGCTTTCGTCCCTGATCGAAACGCTTTCCAGCCACTGCGACGCGCTGGACGAGGCGGTGGCCTCGGCGCCCAAGGGCTCGGCGGAGCAGAGCGCCCATTACTACCACGACGCCGTCATTCCCGCGATGGAAGCCGCGCGTAAACCGGCGGACGCGCTGGAATGTCTGGTCGCTAAGAAGGGCTGGCCGTTCCCGACCTATTCCGACATTCTCTTCTACGTTTGATCGCACAGCGGAAAAACTGAATGACCCGTACACAAAGGCGTGTATTTTCCCCGTAAAAGGCGGGGAGAATACACGCCTTTTTAAATTTTAAGGGGGTACATGACAAAATGGACATCACTATGTTAGCAGGCGCGCTTGACACCGGTTGGATCCTGCTCGGCGCGGCGCTCGTTTTCTTTATGCAGGCGGGCTTTGCAATGGTAGAAACGGGCTTTACCCGCGCCAAGAACGCGGGCAATATCATCATGAAGAACCTGATGGATTTTTCCCTCGGCACGCCGATCTTTTGGCTGCTTGGCTTTGGCATTATGTTCGGTTCGGCAAGCGGCGTTTTCGGCGGCTTTGATTTTCTGGCCGACGGCGTTGTGGGCGAGGGACACAGCTGGTCCACGCTGATCTTTCAGACCGTGTTCTGCGCGACCGCCGCGACCATCGTGTCGGGCGCGATGGCGGAACGCACCAAGTTTTCCGCTTACTGCATTTACTCCATGGTCATTTCGGCTCTGATCTATCCGATCTCGGGCCACTGGATCTGGGGCGGCGGCTGGCTGGCCGAGCTGGGCTTCCATGATTTCGCGGGTTCCGCCGCGGTGCATATGGTGGGCGGCGTCGCGGCGTTTGTCGGCGCGCTGATCCTCGGCCCCCGTATCGGCAAGTACACGAAGAGCGGCAAGGCGCGCGCGATTCCCGGCCACTCGCTCACACTGGGCGCGCTCGGCGTATTTATCCTATGGTTCTGCTGGTTCGGGTTTAACGGCTGCTCCACGGTGGCCCTTTCGGGCGGCGCGGCCGAGACCGCGGCCCGTGTGTTCGTCACCACCAACCTTGCCGCCGCGGTTTCTACGGTAACGGTAATGTGCATCACGTGGCTGCGCTATAAGAAGCCCGATGTCTCCATGACGCTGAACGGCTCGCTGGCCGGCTTGGTCGCGATCACCGCGGGCTGCGACGCCGTAACGCCGGTGGGCGCGGCGGTCATCGGCATCGTGGCAGGTTTTGTCGTGGTGTTCGGCATTGAATTGATCGACCAGAAGGTCAAGGTAGACGACCCGGTCGGCGCGGTCGGCGTGCACGGCCTATGCGGCGCGACCGGCACGCTGCTGACCGGCCTGCTGGCCTACTACCTGACGGACGACGCAGGCGCGCCGCTCGGCCTATTCTTCGGCGGCGGCTTCCGCTTCTTCGGCGTTCAGGTGCTCGGCGTCGTCGCGGTCATCGCGTGGGTTGCCGTCACGATGACCATCGTGTTCCAACTCATCAAGCACACCATCGGTCTGCGCGTTTCCACGGCGGAGGAGGTCATGGGTCTTGACCAGCCCGAGCACGGCCTCGTTTCCGCCTACGCGGATTTTATGCCGGTCGTTCCGCAGGTGCTGGGCACCAAGGCGGGCGAAATGCAGGCCGTGCAGGCTGCGGGCGCGCCGGTGGCGGTCGAGCACGCGGTGCCCGTTACCAGAGTGACGGACGAAGCGGGCGCGCACAAGCTATCCAAGGTCGTCATCGTTACCAAGCAGTCCAAGTTTGAAGCGCTCAGGGACGCGCTCAATCAGATCGGCGTATCCGGCATGACCGTGGCGAACGTCATCGGCTGCGGCGTGCAGAAGGGCGCGACCGAGTATTACCGCGGCGCCGAAGTGGATGTGAACCTGCTGCCCAAGATCAAGATGGAGGTCGTCGTGTCCGCCGTGCCGGTCGAGACCGTTGTGGAAACGGCCAAGGCGGTCCTGTATACCGGCCACATCGGCGACGGCAAGATCTTCGTTTACAACGTGGAAAACGTCATCAAGGTGCGCACCGGCGCGGAGGGCTTCGACGCGCTGCAGGACGATGAATAATATCGCCGCCTCCTAACCACCTTCTTATCCTTATCTTTATATCCCTCGCAAAAGCGCCTTCCGGATATTTGATCCGGAGGGCGCTTTTGCGCATTGGGGATTGCGCATCGACCGGCGGTGCATTATAATAAGTGAGGAAAATCATTAGACCGGGAGATACTATATGAAACGAATGCTGGCGGCCGTTTTGCCGCTTTTACTGCTTTGTGGGTGCGCGCCCAAGGAATATTCGACGGACTTTTTCGCGATGGATACCTTCATGTCGGTCACCGTGCTGGGGGAGACGGGGCAAGACGCCGCCCAGCAGTGCGAACGGCGGGTAAACGAACTGGAAGGCCTGCTGTCCCGCACACGCAGCGGGGAAAACAACGTAAAGGCGAGCGCGGTCTATTTGATCAACCACGCCCCGTCAGGCACCGGCATGGTTGATGAGGGCGGCTATATTCAAACGGCCAAGGCGCTTTCGGAACAAACAAACGGTCTGTTCGATCCCACGACCGCCCGGCTGACCGATCTATGGGGCATCGGCACGGACGAACCCCGCGTGCCCGCGCAAAGCGAGATAGACGAGGCGCTTTTGACCGTTGGCGCGGCCAACATTGTAGTCGATCAAAACAGCGGCTTTGTTTCGCTGGCGGGCGGCGCGCAGCTCGACCTTGGCGGTATCGCCAAGGGCATCGCGGCGGATGAATGCGCCGCCATTTTGCGGGAAGCGGATGCGTCCGGTTTGCTGATGCTGGGCGGAAATATCTACGCGGTCGGATCGAATAACGGCAAGCCGTGGCGGATCGGCATAGCCGACCCGGATAACAACGTAGAATATATCGCGACCGTGGCGGTGGAGGACCGATCAGTCGTTACCTCGGGCGATTATGAACGTTATTTCGAGCAGGACGGCAAGCGGTATCACCACATCTTCGACCCGCGCACCGGATACCCGGCGGAAAGCGGACTGCGCGGCGTGACCGTGATCGATGAAAATTCGACCCGGGCGGATGCGTTCACGACCGCCCTGTTCGTGATGGGGCTGGAGGACGGCATGGCTTTCTGTGAGGCGAACGGCGTCGCGGCGGTGTTCATCACATCGGACAAGCGGGTCTACACCACGCCCGCAGTGGCAAAGGCGTGCACCTTTACCTTTGACGGAGAAGACAAGGGCTATACCTATGCGCAGTAAAATGAGGTGGGGCGACTTCGTCATCATCGCCGCCGTGCTGCTTGCGGCGGCGGCGCTCGCGGTTTTTCTGGCCATGCAGGCGGCGGGCGACCGGCTCTACGCCGAAATTTGGAAAGACGGCGAACTGACGCAGCGCGTCGCGCTCACGCCGGATACCCGAGAGACCATCGATCTGGACGGGCACAATACCATTGTACTCGACGGACTGACCGCGCGCATGGCCGGGGCGGACTGCCGCGATCAGGTGTGCGTGCGCACCGGCACGCTTTCCCGCGCGGGGCAGGCCGCGGTGTGCCTGCCCAACCGCGTTGTCCTAAAGCTGGTGGGCGAAAAAAACGAAGTGGACGCGATCGTATCATAAGGGGGCGCGCATGAAGATAAAAAAACTGACGCTGTGCGGCCTGCTCACCGCGCTCGCGATCGTGCTTTCCCTCGCGGAACGCCTGTTCCCGCTGGATGCGGTCATTCCGGTGCCCGGGGTTAAGCTGGGTCTTGCCAATGTGGTCACGCTTTTTGCGCTGACACGGCTGCGTCCGCGCGAAGCGTTCGCCATTTTGGTTTGCCGGGTTGGTTTATCCTCGCTGCTCATGGGCAGCGTGACCGGCTTTTTGTTTTCCCTGTCGGGCGGTCTGCTGTCGCTCCTTGTCATGTGGGCGCTTCTTCAAGCGGAGGGGCGGTTTTGCTCGCTGCTCGGGGTCAGCGTGGCGGGCGCGGCGGCGCACAACGTGGGCCAAATGATCGCGGCGGTATTCTGGATGGGCACAAACGCCGTGATCGCCTACCTGCCGTTCCTGCTCGTGATGGCGGTGCCGCTCGGACTGGTCACCGGGCTTACCTGCGCGGTGGCGCTGACGCATTTAAAAAAATCAAATTTTTCGTATAATGTTTCGCTTCCCTCGCCATACTATCGGCAAACACGCAAGGAGGGAACTGCAATGAAAACGCTGATTGCTATGCTCGCGGTGTTTACCCTGCTGCTGACCGGCTGCGGAAACACGGCGAACGATCAGAAAAACGAAGCCAACGATGCAAACAATAACGGAACAACCAACGGTACGACTGAGGGGAACACGGACAACAACCCTGTGGACGAAGGCATGAACGACGCGGGCAACGCGGCTGAAAATGCCGGCAACGACATTAAGGATGGTCTGGACGAGGCCGGCGACGCGCTGACCGGAACCAACGATCCGAACAACGACACGAACAGTGTGAACAACGCGACGGACGACAACGCCGCCGATAAGACCGTACCGGTAGAATAAAACGCAAAAAAACTGCTGCAAAGTTTGCAGCAGTTTTTTGTGTTTAGACCTGTGTGGTAAAGATCTGATAGCCCTCGCGGGTGAGATTGTCGATCAGGCGCTTGCCGTGCTCCACGCCGCCGACCTCGCACACGACCTGAATGATGGCCTCGCCGATGTCCAGATCGGCCTGCACGCGGTCATGCTGGAACAGGATGATGTTGGCGTTTTGGTCGGCCACCAGATGGGCAAAGCGCTCCAAAGCGCCGGGCGCGTCCGGCATGATGGTGGAGAACTTGAGATGGCGGCAACGGGTAACAAGGCCCTTTTCCACGATCTTGTGGATAAAGGACACATCGATATTGCCGCCCGAAAGCACGCATACGACCTTTTTGCCCTTGATATCGACCTTGCCGTTCAGCACGGCGGCGAGCGACGCTGCGCCAGAGGTTTCCACCACCTGCTTGGTGCGCTCAAGCAGCAGCAGCACGGTGGAGGATATCTCCGCGTCCGACACGGTGACGATGCGGTCCACATATTTTTTTACATATTCAAAGGTGGTCTCGCCCGGCGTTTTGACCGCGATGCCGTCCGCGATGGTGCGCACGGAATCCGACGGGGTCAGATCGCCCGTGCGGAAGGAATTTGCCATGGCGGGCGCGCCCTCGGCCTGCACGCCGATGATTTGGATGCGGGGGTTGATCTGCTTGGCGCAGGTGGCGATGCCGGAAATCAGGCCGCCGCCGCCGACCGGTACGAAGATCATATCGACAAACGGCAGATCACGCAGAATTTCAAGTGCAATGGTGCCCTGACCGGCCATCACGTCCTCGTCGTCAAAGGGATGGATGAACTCCGCGCCGGTCTCTTCGCAGATTTCGCAGGCGCGCGCATAGGCTTCGTCGTAAATATTGCCCGCCAGAACGACTTCCGCGCCGTAGCCTTCGGTTGCCGAGACCTTGGCGATCGGCGTGGAGCGGGGCATGACGATGGTCGACTTGACGCCGACGGACGAGGCCGCGAAAGCCACACCCTGCGCATGGTTGCCCGCCGAGGAGGCGACGACCGCGTTCAGCCCGCCCTCGCGGTAGCGCTTCATGATTTTATTGTACGCGCCGCGCACCTTGAAGGAACCGGTCTTCTGCTGGTTTTCGTATTTCAGGTACACCTCGGCCCCGGTCATACCGGAAAAAGTGGAGGAGGTGGACAGGGGAACGTCGTGGATCACATTTTTCAGACGGTCCGCGGCGGCTTCAAAATCCTTGAGTTCAAGCATGATATTCTTTCTCCATTTAGCAAGATAAACATTATTTTAGCACAGTTTACCGTCAAATGCAAGGGCGTGACCGTGATCGCGGCGCGAAAAACACGTTTTATTTTAATAGGAAGAAAGGACGCATTTTGGGGGGCTGCGAAAACGCGCGATAAAGTTTGCCAACTCTCTCTTTGGTATTGCTATTCGGGAAGGACTTTGTTATACTATTAACATAGACAGAAGCGCGCCCGCGTGGCGATGGAGGATATACGGAATGGACGAACAGGCAAAGGGCTTTCGCAGCGCTGCGTTCGGCGGTTTTCGCCGCGAGGATGTGCTGCACTACATAGAAGAGATGGACCGGCAATACCACGAGCAGACGGACAGCTTGCAGCGCGCGCTGACCGAATCGCAAACAGCGCTTGCCGAACTGCGCGAGCAGAACGATCAGCTGATCGCGAAAAACGCGGAGCTGTTGGAGCGCCTTGGCGAAATGACGCTCGACACCGACAAGATTCGCCTGAAGCTCGACGAGATCGAAAGCGGTTTCACCCTGCAAACGGCGGAAATCGAAGCGCAGAGCGCCCGCGCCGCCTCCCTTGCCGAGGATAACGACCGCCTGACCGAGGAAAACGCCCGGCTTTCGGAAAAGTGCGGGGAATACGCGGCCTCCAAGGACAAAATCGCCGAAATGGAGCTGTCCGCTTACCGGCGCGCCAAGCAGATCGAAGAGGATGCAAAAAACGAGCTGGCCAAGCTGCGCCGCCAATCGATGGAAATGATCGAAACGGTCAAGCGCCAGCTCGACACGGCGAAGGAAAACTATAAGGTTGTGCTTTCGCGCAGTCAGGCGGAATCCGCCGAGATGGTGCGCAAGGCGGGCGAGGTGCTCGGCGAGATCGACCGCATCAGCGGTACGCTGAGCAAATCCGTTCTGCCGGCGGAGCCGAAAAACCGTATTGTTCGCGATATGCTCAGCGGCATCAAGCCCAAAACGGAGGGATAACCATGGCGCATTACGATTTACATACCGACCAGCTAAAAGATATGGCTCCCCGTCTGCGGGCGGGCGACACGGTCAGCCTGACGGGCACCGTGTACACCGCGCGCGATGCCGCGCATAAAAAGATCGTCGCCGCGATGGACGCGGGCGAAAAGTTGCCCTTTGATCTAAACGGCGCAGCCATATACTACGCCGGTCCGACACCGGCAAAACCCGGTCAGGTGATCGGCTCGATCGGGCCGACGACCTCGGGCCGCATGGACCCGTTCGCGCCGCGCCTTCTGGACGCGGGGCTTGCCTGCATGATCGGTAAGGGCGTGAGAAGCAAGGCCGTGGAAGAAGCCATGGCGCGATGCGGCGCGGTGTATATGGTCGCGATCGGCGGCGCGGGCGCCGCTAAGGCGGCCAGCATCAAAAACGTGGAAGTGATCGCCTATGACGAGCTGGGCTGCGAGTCGGTCAAACGGCTCACGGTGGAAAATTTCAGCGCCATCGTTTCGCAGGACTGCATGGGCGGCAACCTGTACCGCGAAGGCATGGAGAAATACAAAAGATAAGGCCCAAGGATATAAGGATATCGGGACTGGAGGAACACTACTGTGCGTAATTTTGAAACCGATGTACAATTTTTGAAATACCGCGTGCTCAAAGAGGTCGCCGGCCGTGCGTACGACGGCAACCTGATGGAGAGCTACTACGAGATTCCTAAGATCATTTCGCCCGGCCCCAAGGCGACCATGCGCTGCTGTATCTACAAGGAGCGCGCGATCGCGCAGGAGCGCGTGCGTTTGGCGATGGGCGGCGACCGCCGCAACCCGAACGTGGTCGAGGTCATCCCGATCGCGTGCGACGAATGCCCGGTCGAGCGCTATCAGGTCAGCGAATCGTGCCGCGGCTGTATTTCGCAGCGCTGCATTAAAAACTGCCCCAAGCATGCCATTACCAAATCTAAAAGCGGCAAGGCCATTATCGATCCTGATATGTGCATTGAATGCGGCAGATGCGCCAAGGTCTGTCCCTATGGCGCGATCACCGAGCATGTGCGCCCGTGCGAACGCTCGTGCAAGGTCGGCGCGATCCGCATGAATGAGGAGAAAAAAGCCGAGATTAATATCGATAAGTGTATCGCGTGCGGCGCGTGCGTCTACCAGTGCCCGTTTGGCGCGATTATGGATAAATCCTTTATGGTCGATGCGATCAACATTATCCGCAACGCGCGCGACGGTGAAAACTATCGCACGGTCGCGATCGTCGCGCCCGCGCTGGCCGCACAGTTTGAGGATTGCAGTCTCGGTCAGGTGGTGACCGGGATTCAGGCGCTCGGCATCGACTATGTCGTGGAAGCCGCCATGGGTGCCGACATGGTTGCCGATAAGGAGACCGACGAGCTGGCTGAAAAGGGCTTTTTGACTTCGAGCTGTTGCCCTGCGTTTGTTTCTTACATACAAAAGCAGGTGCCCGAGATGAGCGACAAGATCTCGCATAACCTTTCGCCCATGGCCGAGATCGGCCGCTATGTAAAGATCAACGGCGAAATGCCGGTCAAGACCATCTTTATCGGCCCGTGCACGGCCAAAAAGGCCGAACGCCAGAAGCCGACGGTCGACCTGTGGATCGACTGCGTGCTCACCTTTGAGGAACTGCAAGCCATGCTGGACGCGCGCGAGATCGAACTGAACCAGCTCGATGAAACGCCGCTGGCGGACGCTTCCCCTTGGGGCCGCATCTTTGGCCGCTCGGGCGGCCTGACCGAGGCCGTGCTGCAAGCGGTCAAGGAAAAGAAGCTGGATTTCGAGGTCAAGGCCGAGGTGTGCAACGGTATCGAGGAATGCAAGCTGGCGCTATTAAAGGCCAAGGCCGGCAAGCTGGATAAGAACTTTATCGAGGGTATGGCCTGCGTCGGCGGCTGCGTCGGCGGCGCGTGCAGCCTAAACCACGAACCGAAAAGCCGCGTGAAGGTGGACCAGTACGGCAAAAAGGCCGAAAAACAGGAAATTAAAACCGCGATCGAAGAATACAAGGTACAAGTTTAAAAAGCAGATCAAAATGCCCCTTTCGGATTTTCGAAAGGGGCATTTTGCATGCGGAAAACGGACCGGTTACAGATTGCGTACGATGTTGCATAGGCAAGCCGCCAAAACGAGCAGTTGTACGGCGTTGAACGCACGTTCCACAGTCTTTTCGGAAAGCTGTTTATTCAGCCGCGCGCCCAGCCATCCGCCCGCGACCGCGCCCGCAACCATAACGGGCAGCATGCTCAGATCGAAGGGAGCAAAGCCAGTTGTCAACAAAACGGTGGCGAGCTTGGAAATTTGCGCAAACAGGATCGTGATGATCGAGCATACGGTAGCCGTTTTGGTGCTGAGGGAAAAAAGAAAAATGAGCAGCGCCACGTTGATCGGTCCGCCGCCTATGCCGAGAAAAGAGGAAAAAAAACCAAGCAGCACCCCGACGAGCGAGGAGGGCAGAAGTCCGCTTACCTGTAAGGTGGGCAGATTGTTTTTGTGCAGCATATAGAGAAAAACCACGCCGATCAAAATACTCAGGCAAATGTTTTGCGTGACCACGACCGCGTGGTTGTCCCCCAGCAGGGTGATCAGCGCTTTGAGGATGCGCTCGCCCACCGTGCCGCCGATCACCGAACCGATTGCCAGCGGCAACGCGATAGCGCCCGGCACCGGCGTTTTCTGGCGTAGCTGCTTGGCGATGGATACGATCGACATCGCAAACACGGTGATGGAGGATAACACACCGATCGTCGCCGCGTTATAGCCGCCAAGCAGATCGAGCGCGGGCTTGATGATCACGCCGCCACCCATGCCGGTCAGCGCGCCGACCGTGGTCGCGCAAATCGCGATGAGAAAATACACCGTCACTATATCCGTCCTCTTTCCCAGAACCCGCCGAACAGGCAAGGATTTTTACTCATTATATCGGGAATAAACGACGGAGAATGTTGTTGATTTGTGATTTATTATCAATATTTTGTTTTTTTAACGCAGTTATTTATTCAAGTTGCATTCGTGATGATAGGATGGTAGAATGAAAAAAATGAAGCGCGAGAATTGACGAATTATGGGAGCGTAGCAGATATGGGATTGGCGGCTGAGCGCGACAACAGAAAACCGCCCAAAATGAAGATACTGATATTTCGACGTGTCTTTGTGTACAATATTCTGATTTTGCTGGGCGCGTTGTGTCTGGTGCTGGTCTTGACCTTCCGCTTCGTGTTGGAGGAACGCGGCAACGCGCGGGTCGATCTGTTGCAGCAGATCAGCGAGATCAATATCAGTAACCGCCGCACCATGATCCGTGTCATGAGCCATATCTATGAGGAGATCGAGCCTTATTTTGTATTCCGGTCAGCACCGGCGGATCTGCCCGAGAACGAGGTGAACGATCTGCTTGGCGAAATACAGAAGCAGGCCGCCACCTTTGGCTGCGATTACACGATCGACGTGGTGCTCAACGATAAACGGGTGTACTCCTCGTACGCGCATTCCGACGCATGGCTGAAAAGCATGATGCAATCCTACTGGTATATCAAGCATTTCAGCGGAGAAAGCGTGACCTCTTGGAACCTGCGCGTGCAGGATGCGAAGAATCTGGACAGCTACAGCCTGTGCTACGCGCACACGCTGTATGATGGGCAGGGCGCGCCGATCGGCGTAATCCTGCTGGGCTCGTCGCCGTCGTCGCCGTCGTCGCTGTTCCGCACCTATCAGAAGCTGCTGGATGGCGGCAGCACGATTTACATACTGGATGAAAACGGGATCGTCATCAGCCACTCCAACTCAAGCATGATCGGCGTGTGGCTGTACACGGTGGAAGCGTTCACAAGGCAATATAAGCTTGGCTCGTATACGCTGACCAAGAAGGCCGGGCGGGCGCTGATGGTGTCGAGCTACCGCGACCCGGACAGCGGTTGGATCTTTGTGGAAGAACAGCCGGTCGGCGAGTTTTTTCTTTCATACAGCCGGATCATTCTGATCACGCTGCTTGTCGTTATGGCGGCCTTTCTACTTTCCATTCTGCAAAGCTATTGGTCAATCCGGCGGATTTCGCGCCCGCTGATCGAATGCGCAAGGCATATGGCGCTGATCCGAGGCGACCAGTTCGCCTTGATGCCGGTGCAGCGCCAATACCGCGAGGTCGAGGTGCTGAGCACGGGCTATAACGCGATGCTGACACGCATCCGCAACCTAATCGGCAGCATCAAGGCGGAGGAGGATGAAAAGCGCCGCATTGAATTTGCCTTTTTGCAGGCGCAGATCAACCCGCATTTTTTGCGCAATACGCTGATGAACGTGAAGGGATTGATCGTTACGGGGCAAAGAGCGCGGGCGCTGGAAATGCTCTCCGCGTTTATGGATATGCTGAATATTCCCATCAAGGCCGATCTGCATGGACACAGCCTGCATGATGAGATCGAATATGTACGCCGCTATCTCACGCTGATGGAATGCCGCTATGGGCGGGAATTCCACTGTTCGGCCTATATTGAAGAAGGTCTGGAACAGTTCATGATTCCGCCGCTGATCCTGCAGCCGCTGATCGAGAACGCCATCTTTCACGGGCTGGCCGTGCTGGATGAGACGGAGGGGGCGATCGTGCTTACCGCCTGCCGCTCTGGGGGCAACATCGTGCTTTCCGTGGAGGATAACGGCGGCGGCATGCCGCCCGGCCAGCTCCGGCATATCTGGGAACCGGAGGAAGGCCGCCGGCGGTCGATCAACAGCATCGGCCTGAAAAACGTGCTCAGCCGGGTCAAATATGTGTTTGGCGAACGTTCGCATATCGATATCGAAAGCGAGGAGGGCAAAGGCACGACCGTTCGCATCGTGATCGTGCGGGAGGAGGATAAACCGTGAAAATTCTGATCGTCGACGATGAATTGCCGATCAAAGACTATATTGCGTACTGCATCCGCGAATCAGGCGCGGCGTGCGAAGCGGTGGTCAGCGCGTCGTCCGGAGCAGCCGCGCTGCGGCTGCTGGAGCAGCAGGCGGCCGATCTGGTGCTCACCGATATCACCATGCCGCGCATGGACGGGCTGGAGCTTTTGGCACAGATCCGCGCGCGTTGGCCGCAGACCGATGTGGTCATGCTGACCTGCCACGATGATTTTGCGTTTGCCCGCAGCGCCATGCAGCAGGGCGCCGCCGATTATATTTTAAAAAGCGAGATAGAACCCGATACCATGCGCACCCTGCTGGAACGGGTCGCGGAAAAGCGGCTGCGCGAACATCCGGAACAGATCGTGACGCGGCGGCTGTCGTTCGGGCGGTATCTGGATCAGGCGCTGAGCGATCCGGCCGTCGATCTGCTGGATCGTGAAACCGTGCGCGCCTACCTGCTCAGCTATAAACTGGGCGATTATTTTGTTTGCCTGTTCCGTTACAATAAATCCATGCTGGACGGTCTGGCCAAAATGCGTTTTCCGTGGATTCGCTGGCAATGGACGCTGCCGCTCGAGGACGGCGATATCTTTGTGCTGGCCGATCTGGCGCGGGGCATGAGCGGCAGCGAACAACAGCGGCGGCTCGCTGAATTTTGCGCGGCGCTGCGCGCCTGCGCAGAGGAGCCGGTGGGGGCCAGCGGCATCTATCATGACGAGACCGGACTCAAACGCGCCTTGCTCGATGCAAGACGCAACCTATCGCGTGATTTTTACCGAGGGACCGTGGAACCGCCCCAAAATCCCATTGATAATGAAACGGCGCTCAAGCAAATGTTCGTATTCCGCAACAATGCGATCAACGCGTTGGCCGGGCGGGATTGGACAAGCTTTCGCGAACAGACGGAAGGTTTATTCGCTTTTGCGTGCGAGCGGCAGGTGCCCGCCGAACGGCTGAAACGGGTGCTGTGCTTTATCGCGGAAATGGCGGCGGAGAGCGCGCAGGCGACGACCGTGCTGCTGGCTAAAATCGTCGGCGCGGCGCATCTGGAGGAGTTACAGCAGATGTTCGGCGAGTTCGCGGAAAAGCTGGAGCAAAACGACAGGCGGTATTCGGAAAACATCGAATCGGCCCTAAGCTATATCCGGCAGCACTTTCGAGACAATATCACGCTGCAAGACGCGGCCAAGGCGGCTTTTCTCAATACGGAGTATTTCAGCCGCCGTTTCAAAAAAGAGGTGGGCGTAAACTTTTCCGAATACCTGCTCACGCTGCGCATGCAAGAGGCGCAGCGGCTTCTGCGGACGACAAAGCTGCGCGTCAGCGAAATCGCCGAACAGGTCGGCATTCCCAACGTCAGCTATTTTACATCGGTATATAAAAAGCAGTTTGGCGGCACACCGGCGGAAAGTCGCAAGCACTGAGCAAAAGCATGGCCGTATTGTGTGCAATATGACCATGCTTTTGCTTTCTTTATTGGAGAAGTTGACGGAGAGGCATGATCGGAAGTCAACAGGTTGAAAAAACAGGTCAAGATTTTTCTGGGGCGGACCGTTCAGAAATCCGGCATAATGACAGCATCGGGAACCCCCTTGCGGCGAACGGACCCGCCGGGGACTAAGAAGAAGTATCAAGAGAAAGAAAGGCAGTGACACGATGAAAAAGAATATGGGAAAGCGGCTGCTCAGCGTCATGATGGCTTCCGCTACGATGATGGGCGTTTTATCCGGCTGTGGGGACAGCGCTGATGCGCCTTCCGGAGATACCGCGGGCGCGGGCGGCGCCAGCAGCAAGCCGCTGGTGGTGGGTGTTCAGTCCTCCATCATTTCGTTGCCTACCGTTTACGCCAAAGAAAAAGGATATTTTGACGATTTGGGGCTCGATGTGGAGCTGGTGATCTTCCCGAACGGCTCTCCGGAAAATGAAGGGCTCGCGGCGGAGCAGCTCGATATCGCGTCCAACGGGCTGGCTTCGGTGTTCTCCATGGCCTCCGGTCTGTGCGCATGGGTCGGTGAGACCGATACGATCGGAGACAGCACGTGGCTGTTCGCGCGGCCGGACAACGCGGTGTTTGCGCATCAGGGCGAAATCGCCGAGCACCCCGATATGTACGGCAGCGCCGATACCTTGAAGGGCCAGCAGATCTTAGGGCCGACCAGCACCATCCAGCAGCACATGGCGGCGGCTTACATGAATCAGTTCGGCCTGACCGCGGGCAAGGATTATGAATTCCTGAACATGGACAACTCGGCCGCCGCGCAGGCTTTTCTTGCGGGCGAGGGCGATATGATCGGCGTTTCGGATTTTTCCTTTGTCGAGCAGATGGAAAAGGCGGGCATGAAAAAGGTAGCCAGCTATCAGGATGCGACCGGCGGTGAATTTCTCAACGGTATTCTGGCGCGGTACGACGTGCTGGAGGAGCGCCGCGCGGATGTCGTGCTGTTCCTAAAGGGCATGTACAAGGCGGCGGAAGAGCTGCAGAGCAATCCGGATGTGCGCAAGGAATTTGCTTACAATTTCTATAACGACAACGGCAAGACAACCTCGGAAGAGGCGCTGGATCAGGAGATCGCCTCCCGCACCTATGTTACGCCCAGCTACATGCAGGCGGATGATTACGTGCTGGGATACGGCATGGTAGGCACCGGCGAGTTCTTTGCTTCCATCGGTACGATCGAGGAATCGCAGGTGGACAATGTCAAAAACGCGATCGACGGCAGCCTGATCAAGGACGCGTTGGATATCGAGGTAAAAACCGCAGGTTAAATAGAATCCATTTGCCCCGGGCTTACGGCAAAAAATGGGGCCCATGAAAATGGGCCCCTCAGACTGTCAAAAAACCCCTCGCGCCGCAGCGCGCATAAAATAGGATTTTGACAGCATCGGCAAAATCCATAAAAACTGGGAGCATGTATCTCAGTTTTTATACAAGCCGACTTCAAGTGTGCCTGCAAGGCGCGCGCAGAAGCCGGAATATTCGATCGAAATGGGGCTGTGTTTCGATCGACAGGCTGTCAAAAATAATTTTTTGACAGCCTGAGGGGGCCCATGAAAATGGGCCCCTTTTATCATTCTGTCATACCGGCAGGCAAAGCTTGAAACGGAGGAAAAGTATGAAAACCGGAAAGTGGAAAAACAATCGGTATCTGCTGCTCAGCATTCTTTCCATTGCGGCGGGTATCTTTGCGTGGTGGCTGGTCACGGCCGGATTGGGACTGGTCAGATCGAACATCCTGCCTTCGCCGGACACCATCGTCCGCACCTTTATCAAAAAACTGTACGATCCCAACCCGGAGGGCGGCACCCTGTTCGTGCACCTGCTGTCCAGCCTGAAGGTAGCGCTGTCGGGCTATGGGCTGGGCGTGATCCTCGGCATTCCGCTCGGCATTATCATGGCGTGGTATCCCCGCATTGAAATGACGGTGCGGCCGGTGTTCGATCTGGTCCGGACGGTGCCGGGCGTCGCTTGGATCCCTGTCATGGTATCGCTCGCCGGCATCGGCCTGCTGAGCAAGGCGCTGGTTATTTTTATCTCCGCCATGGTCGCCACGGTCATCAACAGCTATTCCGGCATCAAGCAGACCAAGGAGGTGCACCTGTGGGTCGGCCAGACCTTCGGCGCGTCCAACTGGGAGCTGCTGACACAGATCGCCATACCATCGGCGCTGCCCATGATCATGACCGGCTGCAAGATCGCCCTCGGCTCGGCTTGGACGACGCTGGTCGCGGCGGAGCTGCTCGCTTCGACCAAGGGCATCGGTTATATGATCCAGCAGGCGCGCGGCATTTACCGGCTGGATATCGTGATCGTCGGCATGATTGTGATCGGCCTGACCGGCGCGGCGCTGACCGGCGTGATCACGTTGATCGAAAAGCGCGTGCTGAAGGGAGGAAAATACTGATATGACGGCATTCTGGAATAAAAACGGCCGCAAGGTAGCCTATGGCGCGGGCGGCCTGCTGCTGTTCGGCCTGATTTGGTTCTTGGCGACGAACGGCACCGAGCTGGGCAAGATACTGCCCGACCCGGTGACGGTGCTGCAAAAGTTTTTCGCCTCCTTTGTCGAGCCGATCGGTACCAAGACCATGGTCTTTCATATTCTGACCAGCCTGCGCCGCATGCTGCTGCCGTATCTGGTGGCCTGCGCGGCGGGAATCCTTCTGGGCGTTATTATGGGCTGGTACAAGCCGCTCGAAGCGATCGTAAAGCCCTATATCGAGCTGATACGGCCCATCCCGCCGATCGCGTGGATCCCGCTGTCGATCGCGTGGTTCGGCTTCGCGGAGATGAGCAAGTATTTTCTGATCTTTCTGGCCTGCTTTCCGACCATTACCATTAATACTTATTCGGGCGTGCGCTCGGTCGATGAAACCATCGTGCGCGCGGCCAAGATGCTGGGCGCAAAGGACCGGCAGCTGTTCACCACGATCGTCATGCCCTCCACCGTGCCGTATATTTTCGCCGGTCTTCAAGTGGCCATCGGCAGCAGCTGGGCCACCATCGTCGCGGCTGAAATGATCCGCTCCTCGGAAGGCGTGGGCTGGCTCATCATCAGCGGACAGGAGACCAGCAACATGCCGCAGGTGCTGGTCGGCATCGTGGCCATCGCGCTGACCGGTCTGGTGCTGGTATCGATCATGCGGCAGCTGGAAGCCCGGCTTTGCGCCTGGAATGAGAGGGGACAGTAAATGGAACAGAACATTTTGATCCACTGCGACCATGTGAGCAAGCAGTTTGACACGCCGGAAGGCGTATTCAAGGTCATCGAAGATCTGGATATTCAGGTGCGTGAAAACGAATTTCTCGTGCTGTTCGGACCCGGACAGTGCGGCAAGTCGACCATTCTGAACACCATCGCCGGTTTTGAACAGGTGACGGAGGGGCAGATTACGGTAAACGGCGAAAAGGTGACAAAGCCCGGCCCGGAACGCGGCATGGTATTTCAAACAACGGCGCTGTTTCCATGGCTCAAGGTCATGGGCAATGTGGAATACGGCCCGCGTATGCGCGGCGTGCGCAAGGAGGAGCGCCGCCGCCGCGCGCAGCACTATATCGATCTGGTCGGCTTGCAGGGCTTTGAAAACGCTTATCCGATCAAGCTGTCCGGCGGCATGAAGCAGCGTGTCGGCATCGCGCGCGCTTATTGCAACGAGCCGCTTGTGATGCTGATGGACGAGCCCTTCGGCCATCTGGACGCGCAAACGCGCTACCTGATGCAAGAGGAGCTGACCCGCATTTGGCAGCAGGAAAAGCGCACGGTCATCTTTGTGACGAATAATATTGAAGAGGCAGTTTATCTGGCCGACCGTATTCTGGTGCTGCGCAACTGCCCGACCGGCGTGAAGGCGGCGTATGAGATCGACCTGCCGCGTCCGCGCAGCTATACCGACCCGGCGTTTTTGCGCCTGCGGCGTGAGATTAACGACGTGGTCGACCATACGCTGTAAGAAGGAGGGGACGAAATGCAAGAGAAAAAAAGAAGCAAAGGTCAAGGTGATCGGCCTGACCAAGAAATTCGGCGACCTCCTTGTGCTGGACAACCTGAATTTTGAGGTGCGGGAGGGCGAGTTTCTGTGTATCGTCGGCCCGACGGGCTGCGGCAAGACCACCTTTTTAAACACCCTAACCAAGCTGTATGTGCCGACCGCCGGTGAGATTCTGGTGAACGGCATTCCGGTCGATCCCAAAACGCAGAATATTTCGTACATATTCCAAGAGTATTCGGCCTATCCTTGGCTGACGGTCAAGGAGAACGTCATGTGGGGGCTGAAAATCAAGAAGGTGCCCGCAAAGGAAGCCGAGGAGAGCGCGATGGAGATGCTCGACATCGTCGGCCTGACCAAATTTCAGGACTACTATCCGGGTCAAATCTCGGTCTCCATGCTGCAGCGCGTGGTGATCGCGCGCGCCTTTGCCACGCGCCCCGAGCTGCTCCTGATGGACGAGCCGTACGGCCAGCTGGATATCGACCTGCGGTTCCGTTTGGAGGACGAGCTTTTAAAACTGTGGGAGCGCACGGGGACGACGGTTTTGTTTATCACGCATAATATTGAGGAAGCCGTTTACCTTGGCCAGAATATCATGGTGCTGACCAATAAGCCGACCTCGATCAAGACCGTGATACAAAATCCGCTGCCTCTGCCGCGCGACGTGATGGCGCAGGACTTTGTCGAGCTGCGCGAACATGTGACCGATCTGATCAAATGGTGGTAACAAAGGAGGAAGCCGCGTGAAAACGATCTTTATTCTCTGCGATACGCTCAACCGCCGCATGCTTTCGGCCTACGGCGGGGACGATCCGGCCATGACGCCCAATATCGACCGGCTGGCCCGCCGGTCGGTCGTGTTTGACAGCCACTGGTGCGGCTCCGCGCCTTGCATGCCCGCCCGCCGCGACATCATGACAGGGCGGCTGAATTTTCTGGAAAAGCCTTGGGGCGCAATGGAGCCGTTCGATCAGTCGCTGCAAAGCGTGCTGAGCGCGGAAAAGAACATACACACCCAAATGTTTTCCGACCACGCGCATTACGTCATTCCCGGCGGCGAGAACTATACCAAGGGCTTTACCGCGTGGGAGGTCAACCGCGGGCAGGAGGGCGACCCTGTTTGGACGCGCCCGTGTGAAAGCGGCATCCGGCCGGATACGCCGCCCGCGGGTTTCAAGGGCACGTGGTCGGAGGCGGAACGCGAAAACCGCTCCCGTTTCCGCACCGAGTATGATTATCCGAGCGTTAAAACCATGTGGCACGCCGCCGAATGGCTGGAGGACAACCATGGGGCGGATAACTTTTTCCTATGGGTAGAAGCGTTCGACCCGCACGAGCCATACGATTGCCCGAAATATTATCTGGATCTGTACGAGAAGGCGGGGGACTATGATGGGCCGGACTACACGCACCCCTCCTATGCACCCAATGAGTTCACGCCGGAGGAGACCGCGCATTTGCGCCGCCGCTGCAAGGCGCTGACCACGATGACCGACCGGCACCTCGGTGAGATCCTCGACGTGCTCGACCGGCACGATCTGTGGAAGGACACCATGGTCGTGCTGACAACCGATCACGGCTATCATTTGGGCGAGCACGGCTTCATGGCCAAAAACTATATGGCGCCCTATAACGAGGTGTTTCACATCCCGCTGCTGATCGCGGCGCCGGGCGTGTCGCCCGGCCGGTGCGGCGCGGTGACGCAAAATATCGACGTGATGCCCACGGTGATGGAGTACTTCGGCATTTCAGAGCAGACGCTGCAATACCCGCTGCATGGCCGCAGCTTGCTGCCGCTGCTGCGTCGACAGGCCGAAGCCGTGCGGGACGGCGCGCTGTACGGCTATTTCGGCAAGCAGGTCGCGTGGACGGACGGAAAATATACCTATTTCCGCGCCGCAAAGGATAAGCAAAATCAGCCCCTATACGTATACACCGCCATGCCGACCGTGCTGCGGCAGACCTACGGCGCGAACGACGCGGTTCAGGTTGCGGATTACGGCAGGATCGAAATGGGGCGTTTCTTATCATGGACGGATTACCCGGTCTACCGTTTCCCGGCGGATATCATCCATTGGGGCAACGCTTCGCAGGAATTTGTCGGCCGCTCGCCGTATAATGAGCAAACGCTATTGTTCGATATCGAAGCGGATTATGCGCAGGAACGTCCCGTCAAGGACGCGGCGCTGGAGGCTGAAATGGCGCAAAAGCTGCGCGCCTGTCTGGCCGCTCACGACGCGCCGCCCGAACAATATGAACGGCTGGGGTTGTAACGATGCCGAAAAACATTTTGCTGCTGATGACCGACCAGCAGCGCGCGGACTACGTCGGTTATGCGCCGGGCGGCAAAGCGGTCATGCCGAACCTCGGCCGGATTGCGCGCGAGGGCGGCTGGTTCTCCGGCTGCCAGACGGTAAACCCGATCTGCACGCCCGCGCGCACTTCGCTGATTACCGGGCGGTACAGCCGTCAGATCGGCACGCTGACCATGTCGGGCGATCTGTTCCCCCAGATCCCCACGGTGATGCAGGCGCTGCAAAAGGCGGGCTATGTGACGTATGGGATCGGAAAATTCCACTATACGCAAACGCACCCGTGGAACACGCCGCGCGGCATGGGCATGCCGCTTTATGCGATGCGGGAACAGATGAAGGCGTACGGGTATGACTTCGTATGGGAAACGGGCGGCAAGCAGCAGCTGGATAAATGCTATGACCACTATGCCAAATACTTGGATGATAGGGGCTTATTGGACGCGGTGCGCGATTTTATGACCGCGTGCGGCGGCGCCAACGGCGATACCGCCGACCACAATTACGACAAGGCGCTGCCTTGGGCGTTTGAGGAAGCGGATTATGTGGACGTGGTGACCGGCCGCGTCGCGGCCGAGCGGCTGCGCGAGCACGACCCAGCCAAACCGTTTTTTATGAAAGTGTCCTTTTGCGGGCCGCATAAGCCCTACGAAGCGCCGCAGCGGTACCTCGACCTATTTCCCATGCAGCGGGTGGACGATTTTCTTCTGCCCGATGGGCAGTCGCTGACCGGCGCGCAGAAGGAAGCGCTGTGGAGACAGCGCCGCGCGGCGCGGGCGATGCTCCGGCTGATCGACGATCAGATCGGTATGCTGCTTTCCATATTGGAGGAGCGGGATATGCTGGAGGATACGCTCCTCCTGTTTACCTCGGACCACGGCGATATGCTGGGCGACCACTTCATGCTGCAAAAGGGCGTGCCGTGGAGGCAAGCGCTGAATGTCCCGCTGGCGATCCGCTTGCCGGGCGCGGCGCCGATCGGCGAGAACACAGCGCCGGTGGAGCTGAGCGATCTCGCGGCGACGATGCTCGACTACGCGGGCCTTGCGCCCGCGCAGGCGCTCAGCCGGAGCTGGCCCGCCTATAACGATATCATCCCGAGCCGCTCGCTGCTGCCGGTTTTGCGCGGTGAAACGGACGCGGTGCGCGCGTTTGCTTTTTCCGAATGTGATTTTACCGAGGAACGCGCGCCCGGCGTGACGGCTGGAAGCGGTGATGCGCAGCCGAGGCGGGCGCGGCCGCTCAAACGCGTGGCAATGTATTACCACCCATGGAAGCAAATATATCAAGTATCTGGGTTACCGGCTGGGCGAAGCGCCTGCCGAAGAGTTTTACGATCTGCTGCTCGACCCGGACGAAACGAAAAACCGTATCGCGGACCCCGCGTACCGCGCGCCGGTCGACGAGGCGCGGCAGCGCCTGCAATACATGGTCGACCACTATCCGCCCGCGCAAAAAACGTGGGCCGAAGGTTTCTTGCCCTGTTAAGCTTACCTCTTCTTCTTTTTCCTTCTATTCGGGCAAAGCCCCGGCGGACCAAACGGTCCGCCGGGGCTTTGCGGGTTTTCGCGCGCTTAACGCGGGGCGTTCGCGGCGCGCTGGGCAAGCACGCGGCGGGCCGCGTCCATAAATTCGGTTTCACGGGCGGAGAAAAAGGCGCGTATGGCGTCACAGTAAAAATTTAGCGGCGCGCCGCCATCGGCCGGCGCGACACGGTCCCGGCGGCAGCCGTTGCGGCAAAGCGCGCCCCAGCGGCATGCACGGCACTGTTCTGGAATGGGGTGGGACGCGTTGAGAAATCGCTTGGCCGTTTCACAGGCGGCGAACTCGGCCAGCGGACGCTCGCCCAGCGTGCCCAGCCGCCACTCGTCATATACATAGAAATCGCATGGATAAACGCCGCCGTCGCCCTCCACCACGAATTGGATGCTGCACTTGCCGCACATGGTGCATACCTCGGGCGCTTCGCCCAGCGCGAGCAGCAGCCAGTTATCCAAATGGCGGATGCTGACATAGTCGCCGCGCAGCAGATCGGCGTACCACAGATCAAAAATACGGATCAGGAAATGACCGTAATCCTTGACGGATAGATGGTAGGGTTCGCTGCCGCGCTCCCGCTCGAGCGGCTCCAAGCAGGGAATAAACTGTAAGTACCGAAAGCCTTGCTTGCGATAAAAACGGTAGATTTTTTCGATCGCCCGCGCGTTGCCGCCGGTAACGACGCAAAGCACATTATAATCCACCCCGTGCTGCGCAAGCAGCCGGGCGGCGCGCATGACGCGGCTCCATGTGCCCTTGCCCTCCGCGTCGATACGGTTGCGGTCGTGGATTTCCGCCGGGCCGTCCAGCGAAAGGCCGACAAGAAAATGCTCGTCATGCAGGAATTTCGCCCATTCCTCGTCGATCACCAATCCGTTAGTCTGCAAAGCGTTGGAAACGGCAAGCCCTGGCCTTGCATACTTTTTTTGAAGCTTGACCGCCTTTTGATAAAATGGCAGACCGGCAAGCGTGGGTTCGCCGCCTTGAAACGCAAAGGAACACAAGCCGTCGGCATATGCCATACCGCTTTGGATCAGGTGCTCGAGCGCTTCGTCCGACAGCATGCCTTCAAACGCGGTGTCTCTCGCGCTGGCGATCGCGTGATAAAAGCAGTACTTGCACCGCATGTTGCACGCGGAGGAGCTGGGCTTGGCCAGCAAATTGACCGGAGGCATAGAAGCACCCGCCTTTCCAATATCCTATTATAATCATTATAAACGAAAACGCGCCTTGCCACAAGCGCGGGGTTTGTCAGCCAGTCATAAAACCGCGCGGCTATGGCATATTCTTTGGCAGAGGATGTATTTCCAAGGGGGTATTGTTTTGGAACTCGGTTATCGGCGCGTAATCACGCAAGCGATATGCGCGGTGCTTATTCTGTGCGGGCTGATCGGCGCGGGCAGACTGTGGGATGGCCGCGCGCAAATGGCGTTTGGAGAAGCGGATGGGGTGCGCCTGCCGATCCTGATGTATCACAGTATATTAAAGGACGGCGCGCGGCAGGGCAAATATGTGCTGCATCCGGATGCGCTGGCGTCCGATCTGGACTATTTGAAAAAAGAGGGCTATGAGACCATCACCGTGAACGATCTGCTCGCCTATGTGGGGGAGGGAACGCCGCTGCCCGACAAGCCGGTCATGATCACCTTTGACGATGGGTATTATAACAACTATGTCTATGCCTATCCGCTGCTGCAGGAGCGCGGCATGCGCGCGGTGGTTTCGATCATCGGCAGCCAGACCGCGCTGTATACGGAGAACGGACAGGAAAACGCCTATTGGTCCCATCTGAAGCTGACGCACCTCGGTGAGATGGACGATGTGTTTGAGGTGCAGAACCACTCTTGGAATTTGCACGAATACGGCGAGCGGCGCGGCTGTTTGCGCCGCCGCGGCGAGGATCAGGTGGGTTACGCCAGCTTTCTACGGCAGGATACCGAGGCGACCCAGCAACTGCTGATTGAGGCCGGACTGCCCGAACCGACCTGCTATACCTATCCCTTTGGCGCGTGTTCGGACGAGAGCGAGAAGGTCCTAAAGGATATGGGCTTTCAGTGCACGCTGGGCTGCGAGGAACGGGTGAACACCGTGACGCGGGACCCGGATTGCCTTTACGAAATGGGCCGCTTCAACCGCCCGGCCGGCGTGAGCACGGATACCTTTATGGAAAAGCTGAAAAAGGAGTGAGCGGAATGGAGTGTATGCGGTTTTCCGAGCTGCACTGCCGCGAAGTGATTAACTTGTGCGACGGCGCGCGGCTGGGCGAGGTTTGCGACCTGATCTTTGACCCCGCGTGCGGCAGCATCACCGCGATCGTCGTGCCCGGACGCGGCGGGCTGCTCAGCATGTTCAGCAGGGAAGACTGCGTGATCCCCTGGAACTGCATCGAAACCATGGGCGAGGATTATATCCTTGTCCGCTGGCGCGAAGGCCCGCCGCCGCGGCCGAGACATTAAAACCGATGGATAGCGCAGGGCGCGAAGCCGCGATAAGCGGTCTTCGCGCCCTTTTTATACCTGTAAAAAACTGCACAAAAACAGTGAGAAAGGGGGAGCATACCGTAATAATAGACAAGTTTCGGCACCTGAAACACAGCAATCCTACAAAAAGCGGGAAAAAGAAAAATAACTGTTGCCAAACAGAAATATCAGTGATATATTACAAATATAGAACAGATATAAATACAACGCAACACACAAATAAAGGAGGAATTGCATTGATGAGACCGGCACTGAATGGCGCGACAGCGATGAAATACCCGCTGGAAACCGAGATACCCGCGGCTGCCGCCGCCGGCTTTGAGGGGCTCGAGCTGTGGTGGGACAAGGTAGTGGCCTTTATGGAAGCGCACACGGCAAAGGAACTGAAAACGCTTTTGGAGGAAAACCGGATCAAAGCGATCGGCATTTGCCCGTTTGCGTTTTCTCCGTTCCGGGAGACCGCGCAGTGCCGGGCCGATATCGCGCGCGGCCTAGAGATCGCATCCGTGATTGGCTGCAATATGCTGACCATTTGTCCCTACGGCAGGCCGATCGAGATGAGCAAGGAAAAGGCGCGGCAGGCCTACGCCGAGGAGCTGCGCGTGCTGACCGCGATGGCGGCGGAGCACGGCGTGCGTCTGGCGATCGAACCGATCAGCGGCCACACGCTGATTCCCGGCCCGCTGGAAACGCTCGACCTGATCGGGCGGGCGGGCAATCCCGATAACCTTGGCACGCTGGTCGATACCTTTCACTATTCGCGCACGGGCGTGGATGTGGAAACGGTGCGCGAGATCCCGCTGGACAAGCTGTTCATCGTCCATGTAAACGACAGCGAGGCGGGCGAGGGCGAAAGTCTGGCCGATCCGGACCGCCTATATCCGACCGAAGGCGTACTCGACCTCGCGGGCTATATGGAGAACCTGCGCGCGACCGGCTACGACGGCTACCTGTCGGTCGAGGTGTTCCGCCGCTCTTATTGGGAAGAGCCGATCGAGACCATATGCGACAGAGCGATGAAGAGCTACAAGGCGATTTGCGCGCTGTAAAAAAGGAAAAACCGCCGGGCGAGGCACCGGCGCTATAAAAAAGGAGGAAATGTCATGTTCTTAGGAGGCACTACCTGGGTGTTCAGATGGACGCCGCCATACGAGGGAGCCATCGATCAGATCGCCTTGCTCGGCTGGAAGGGCGTGGAGTTGACCGTGTGGAGCGAAGAAGCCATGCAATACTACACCCCGGAAAAGAACAGAGAGCTGCGCCGCCAGATTGCGGACCGCGGCATGGAGCTGACCGGCGTGTTCTTCGGTATGAGCGGTTCGTCCGACGCGGAGGCCGCCAAACGCGACGAGTTTGTTGAATTTTTCAAGCGCGCGACCGATATCGGCAATCAGCTCGGTTCGCCCAAGATGATCATCTGCGCGCCCCCACCGTTTGAATTTGCATACCCCAAGGAAATGGGCCGCCCGAATATCCAGACCTTCTCGCTCGATATCCCCAAGGGGCTGGACTTTGACCGCAACTATGAAGACTTCATCTGCTCGGTCCGCAAGCTGGCGGATGTGTGCGAGGAACTGGACAACCGTCTGGCCTTCGAGCCGCATCCCCACCGCTACATGAAGAACGCCGATTCCATGCTGCGCATTCTGGAGCATGTCGGCTCCGACCGGGTCGGCATGAACATCGATCCCAGCCACCTGTTCCCGATGGGCGAAATGCCCGATCAGGTCGCGTACCGGTTGGCGGGCCATGTGTTCGGCGTGCATGTTTCGGATAACGACGGCCTGACCAACGGCCATTGGCGGCCGGGCAAGGGCAAGATCGACTGGAACGCGTTCTTCCGCGCGCTGAAGGCCATCGGCTATGACGGCAACATCACCGTGGAGCTGGAGGACGTGCCCGGCGCGGCCGGCCTGCCGTCCAGCCCGTTCGAGCCGGTTGACCCGCTGGCCAAGCCCGCTAACGCCGATCCCGTGCGTATTGCGAAGGAGTACAAGCTGACCGAGCAGTTCTTAAAGCAGATCTGCCGGGAAGAGGGCCTGACGCTCGTATAAATACTGAATAATTTAGGAGGAGATAACATGGTCTATTCGGCTGCCGTATGGGCGTTTGACTGGGCGCCCCCTTATGAAAACGCGATCACATCGATCGCAAAAACCGGATGCAAGGGCGTGGAGCTGCGCATTCGCACCCGCGAAGAGCTTGCACAGTATTATACCGACGAACGCGTGAGCGCGCTGAAAGCGCAGCTTGCACAAACCGGACTGGCGCTGACCGCGCTGAACGTAACGCCGCAGGGCGCTTCCAGCGTGGATAAGAGCGAGCGGGAACAGGCTGTCCGCGATTTTCGCCGGGCGGCGGACATTGCCGAAGCGCTCGGCGCCAAGCTCATCACGGTCGCGGCGTCCTATCCGTTCGATGTGGAGATCATCGACGAGCACTACAAGCCCAGCATGCAGGTCTGGGAGGTAAAGCTGCCGGACAATCCCGATTTTGCACAAAACTACGAGGATTATCTCGATACGCTGCATCAGTTCGCCGCCGTCTGCCGCGAAAAGGGCATGAAGCTGGCGATCGAGAACCAGCCCACCTCTTGGGCGCGCAATACGGACGCCGTGCTGCGCCTGCTTGAAAAGCTGGGCGAGGACAATGTGGGCGTGACCTATGATGTGGCCAACCTGACGATGGTGGGCGAGCTGGCTGAAATTTTTGCTTACCGCGTCAACAAACATATTTTCAATGTGCAGCTGGCCGATAACCACGGCCTGAGCAACGTGCACTGGCGGCCGGGCAAGGGCAAGAACGATTTCAACGCTCTCATGCGCGCGCTGGCCGACGTGAGCTACGACGGCCCCTATTGTCTGGAACTGGGCGACGCCAAGGGCGCGGCCCGCAATCCGGCGGCTTGGTATGAGCCGTTCGGCGATCACGACACGCTGGTACATGAGCATGAGCTCGCGATCGCGGAGATGGAGCGCGTGTGTCGGGAGGAAGGTGTATGAATTACACCATCCGTCCGCTGAACACGGGACACCAGTATCTGGATAAGGGCGACTACGCCACCTTCCGGAACGGGCACGGGACCATTCTCGATTTGCCGGTGTTCGCATTCCTGATCGAAGGCGGCGGAAAAAAATATCTGGTCGATACCGGCATGGCGGACACCGAGCGTTCGGTGAAATACCATCATGACGGCTTGCAGGAGGAGGGACGGGCGATCGACGCGCTGCTCGCGGCGGAAGGCATTGCGCCCCGCGACATCGACGCGATCCTGTTCACGCATCTGCACTGGGACCATTGCTCCAATCTGGAGAAGTTCCCGGACGCCGCGCTGTACGCCAGCCGGATCGAATATGAGTTTGCGAACGACCCGCTGCCCTTCTACTGGGCTTCCTACGAATACCCGGCGGCGACCGGGCTGACGCCGCCCTTCGCGGGCCGGACGTTCACGCTGCTGGACGGCGAGACCGAGGTGTTCGAGGGCATCCGCATGATCCCCACGCCGGGGCATTCCCCGGGACACATGGCGGTATCCGTGCAGACGGAAAACGGCGTTTACTATCTGGTGGGCGACCTGATGTTCCTCCGGGACAATATGCGTCCGGAGCCGCAAAAGGGCTGGCCGATCACGCCGCCCGGCCGTTTTTGCAACATGATCGATTTGTGGCACAGCATCGAACTGGTGATGGAGCGCGCGGAGGATACCGACCATGTGCTGATGACGCACGATACCTATCATCTTGGCGTTGCGCAATACCCCTAAACTTACCTGTTTTTCATTCTCTTTCTCATTCTTCTCTGCCCATTTGGGGCAAACTCTCCCACACCGGCGCTTTGGCCGGGGCGGCGCAAACCGCCCCGGCCGGAGTGGGCCGCGAAACTTAGAAAACAATGGCTTTCAGCCAATCAAATATCGATTCACCCACGGGATAAATGGAGGAGTGCATTATGAAGGGCCTAGTCATCAACGCGGATCGTTCGATCGAATGGATCGATGTTTCCGAGCCCCAGCTCAAGCCCGGCCACGTAATCTTGGATGTCGCCGGCTGCGGCATCTGCGGATCGGACATGCACGTGGTGCGCGGCGCGGAAAGCACTTGGCGCTTTCCGATCTTGTTCGGCCATGAGTTTGCCGGTACGATCGCCGAAATGGCGGACGACGTGACCGGCTTTCAGGTGGGCGACGCGGTCACGGTGGAGACCATGACCTATTGCGGCAAGTGCGATATGTGCGAGCAGGGCCGCTTTAATCTCTGCCCGAACGCCGAGCTGTACGGCGCGGAGCTGCCGGGCGGCTTTGCCGCAAGGGTTTCGGTGGACGCGCGTTACCTGATCCGCGTGCCTAAGGGCGTTTCCGCGCTGGAGGCCGCGATCTCCGAGCCGCTCGCGACCGTGATTCACGGCTTTAACCGCCTGCGGCAGAAAACGTTCCAAAACGTGGTGATCTTCGGCGCGGGCGCGATCGGCCTGCTGGCCGCGTCCATTGCGATTTCCCGCTCCAAGAACGTCGCCGTGGTGGATGTGGTGCCCGGCCGCCTGCAAACGGCAAAGGAGATCGGCGCGACGATCACGGTCGATTCCCGCACGGCGGACGTCGAGGCGGCGGTGATGGAAATGACCGGCGGCAAAAAGGTCGATCTTTGCGTCGACTGCGCGGGCATTTCGGCGGTGCGCGAACAGGCGTTCCGCGTGATCAGCCCGGGCGCCGAGCTGCTGTTTATCGCCATGGGTCATGATTTTACCGAAGTGAATTTCCGCCAGCTGGTGAGCCGCGAGCTGACCGCGTACGGCTGCCAGTGCCATTACATGTCCGACTTTGAGCAGGCGCTGGAAGCGCTGCGGGACGGCGTGGTGCAGTTTGATAAACTGGTGACGACATATCCGCTTTCGGAGGGCCGCGCGGTGTTCGAGGCTGTGCGCGGCGGCGAGGACAAGGGCATCAAGGTGGTGCTGGTACCCGAGAAAGGGGTGTAGGGATGTGAACAAGGTTGCTGTGCTGGCAACGCTCGATACCAAATACGAGGAGGCCGCGTATCTGCGCGATCTGATCGAGCAGAACGAGTGCGAGACCGTGCTGATCGATTGCAGCCTGCGGCCCTCCGGCGGTATCATGGCCAATATCCGGGCGGAAGAGCTGCTGGAGGAAGCCGGCTTCAGCGCGGCGGCGTTCGCCCGCCTCGGCAAGGACGAGGCGATCGCTGAAATGCAGCAGGCGCTGCGCGGCAAGCTGCTCAGCATGCATGAAAACGGCGGGCTGGACGGCGTGATCTCGGTCGGCGGCGTGCAGGGCACGGTCATCGCGACCGCGGCCATGCAGGCGCTGCCGGTGGGCGTGCCCAAGTACATGGTATCCACCGTGGCGAACGGCAACGCGGTATTCGGGCCCTTTGTCGGCGTGTCGGATATGGCGATCATGCATTCCGTGGTGGATATCGCGGGGCTGAACTTCGTTTTGCGCAAGGTGCTGCACGAGGCGGCGGGCGCGATCTGCGGCATGGTCAAGCTGCGCTCCAACGAAAAAAGCTCGGGCAACGTGGTGGGCATCACCATGGCCGGGGTGACGACGGCGTGCGCGACGCAGCTCAAGCAGGCGCTTGAGCGCCGGGGCTACGAGGTGCTGGTATTCCACTGCAACGGTGTGGGCGCGCATGTGATGGAAAATCTGGTCGCGGCGGGCGATATTTCGTATGTGATCGATCTATCCCCGCACGATATCATGGACGGCCTTTGCGAGGGGCTGATGCCGCATTACGAGGATCGGCTGCGCCCCGTGGTGCGGGCGGGCATTCCGTTTCTGTTCATTCCGGGCAGCATGGATTTTATCCTGTTCAACGGGGTGGACAAGGTGCCGGCGGACAAGCGGGACCGGGCGTACTTTAAGCACAATTCGATCCACACGCATGTGCGCGCCAGCGGCGAGGAGCTGCGGGCGGCCGGGCGGTTCGTCGGCGAGCGCCTTGCGGACGCGGGCGAACAGGTGCGCGTGCTGATCCCGGCGCGCGGCTTCCAGCCAGCAAAACTGCGAGGGCTGCGCGCTGTACGATCCCGAGGCGGACGCGGGCTTTTTAGCGGGCCTAAAGGACAGCGGCGGCGATCTCGCGGTGGAAACCGTGCAGGCGCATATCAACGACGAAGCGTTTGCTGCGCGCTGCATGGAAGCGTTTGAGGAGTTGGCCGCGCGGCGCGAGACCCCGGCCGCACTGGGAAGCGCATAAAAAGGGAGGCGATGCGCGTTGAAAGAACAGACGAATACGAGGGAACCGATCCTGATGCTCCGTGGCATACGGAAATCCTTTGCGAACGTCGAGGTGCTGCACGGCGTCGATTTTGACCTGCTTCCCGGCGAGGTGCACGCGCTGATGGGCGAAAACGGCGCGGGCAAGTCGACGCTGGCAAAGATCATATCCGGCGTATACACCAAGGACGCGGGCGAGTACACGATCGAGGGCGAGGTGGTCGACTTTAAGACCACCAGAGAAGCGATCGATCACAACATTTCCATCATGCATCAGGAGTTCAACCTGATCCCGGCGTTCAATGTAGCGGATAACATTTTTCTAAGCAACGAGCATATGAAAGGCCCGTTCGTCGATGAGAACGAGCTGATGGAGCGCGCGAAGGAGCTGGCCGAACAGGTCAAGCTGACCGTGCCCCTGACCCGGCTGGTGCGCAACCTGACCGTCGCGCAGCAGCAGCTGGTGGAAATATCCAAGTGCCTGTCCGTGAGCAGCAAGGTGGTCATCATGGACGAGCCCACCGCGCCGCTTTCCATAGACGAAACGGAAAAGCTTTTCTCCCTGATCACCGAGCTGAAAAGCAAAGGGATCGCGATCATCTACATCTCCCACCGCATGGATGAAATCTTCCGCATTTCCGACCGCGTCACCGTCATGCGCGACGGCGAGCGGGTCGGCACCTATCTGACGCGCGAATTGACGCGCGACAGCCTGATCCAGCACATGGTGGGCCGCGATCTGTCCGGCATGTACACCCATACCCCGATGACCGTGTCGGACGAGGTCATGCTCCGCGTGACCGGGCTGAACTGCAAGGCCAAGCGGCTGCGCGATATTTCCTTTGAACTGCACCGGGGCGAGGTGCTCGGTTTTTCCGGCCTTGTCGGCGCGGGCCGCACCGAGCTGATGGAATGCGTGTTCGGCCTGCAACGGTTTGAAAGCGGCGAGATCGAGCTCAAGGGCCGGCAGATCAAACGGCCGAAGATCAGCCAGATGATGAAGCTGGGCATGGGCTATGTGCCGGAGGACCGCAAGAAAAACGGCATCATCACCAAAATGAACGTGCGCGAAAACCTGACCCTCGCATGCCTGAAAAAATGCGTGCGCGCGGGGCTTTTGTCGAAAAAACGCGAACTTGACATCACGCAGGACGTGGTGAAAAAGCTGAACGTGCGCTGCGCGCGGTATACGCAAAAGCTGGTCAACCTTTCCGGCGGCAACCAGCAGAAAATCTCGGTGGGCAAGTGGCTGTCCTCCGATATGGATATCCTCATTCTGGACGAGCCGACGCGCGGCGTCGACGTGGGCGCCAAGGCGGAGATCTACAAGATCATGAGCGATATCTGCAACAGCGGTATCTCGATCATCATGATATCGAGCGAAATGCCCGAGATCATCGGCATGTGCAACCGCGTGCTGGTCATGTGCGAGGGCCGCATCACGGGCGAACTGCAAAAGGATGAATTAAACGAATTTGAAATTATGAAGCTGGCCGTCACCCGCGAGACCGTGTCGCAGGAACCGACGGCGCAGCAGGCGTAAAAGGGGAGGGCTCCATGAAACAGAAAATTGCTAAATTTAAAGTGAGGGATATCGGGGCCTTGCTGAGCATCGGACCGATCCTCAGCCTGATCGTGCTCTGCCTCATCGTGGGCTCGCTTTCCGATAAATTCTTCACCGTTTTGAACCTGATCAACGTGGTCAAGCAAATTTCCTGCTATGCCGTGCTCGGCATCGGCATGACGTTTGTCATCGTCGGCGGCGGCATCGACCTGTCGGTCGGCTCGCAGGTCGGCCTGTGGGCGGTCGTTTCCTCGCTGATCGCGGTGAACACCGGTTCGGTGGCGCTGGCGGTCGCGGTCATTCTGGTACTTGGCGCGCTCGTCGGTTTGACGCAGGGCTGGGTCATCGCAACGCTCAGCCTGCCGCCCTTTATCGTCACCATGGCGGCGCAGATGGTGCTGCGCGGCTTTGTCACCGCGCTGACCAACGGCCAGCCGGTCACCGGATTGCCCGATGGGCTGCGTTGGTTCGGCATCGGCCATGCGTTCGGCATTTCCGCGCCGATCTTCATCTGTATCGTCCTGTTTTTGATCGGCCATATCATCCTGACCAAGACCCGTACCGGCCGTTATATCTTTGCCTTGGGCTCCAACCCGCAGGCGACCAAGGTCACGGGCATCAATACCGTCAAGTATCAGGTGATCACCTACGTGGTCGCGGGCGTTTGCGCGGCGATTGCCAGCCTGATCCTGACCGGCCGTCTGGGCTCCGCTTTAAGCAACGGCGGCATCAATTACGAGGGCGACGCGATCGCGGCCACCGTGGTCGGCGGCACCAGCATGTCGGGCGGCGAGGGCAACCTGCTTGGTACCTTTATCGGCGCGGCGATCATGGGCGTGATCCGCAACGGCCTGAACCTGCTTCAGGTGCAGGCGGCGTGGCAGGATGTGGCCGTGGGCGCGGTCATCCTGTTCTCCGTGATACTCGATCAGCTGCGCGTGCGGCGCAAAGAGTGATAAACATACCATGACAGACTGATGGGGAAGGGGGAAAGATGCAAGAGCCAGCGCGGGAAAAGAAAACAAAGCAGAATTAAAAGGAGGAGAATTATGAAACGCAATAGGATTCTGGCGATACTGATGGCGATGAGCATGCTGCTTTTGGCTGCGTGCGGAGGTGGCAAAACGGGCGACGCGCCCGACGCCGCGGACCCGCAGAGCGAGGCCGGCGCGTCCGCCGAGGGAAGCGGCGATTACACAATCGCTTACATCACCCAGACGGTGACCAACCAGTATTGGGATACCGTGGTAAAGGGCTTTGAAGCGCAGTGCAAGGAACTGGGCGTCAAGTATATCACCTACGACTCCAACGCGGACGCGGGCACCCAGCTGACGCAGATCGAGGACTGCATCAGCATGGGCGTGGACGCGATCCTTCTTTCGCCGATCGACGACGAATCCGCCTCCGCCATGATCGATATGGTCAAGGAAGCCGGTATTCCGATCTTTATCGTCGATATCGGCGCCAAGGACGAGGTCGACTGCGTGATCATTTCGGATAACTACGGCGCAGGCAAAATGCTGGGCGAGTACGCCTATGAAAAACGCGGCGACGATCTGAAGACCGTGGTCATCTCCACCCCGCCCGGCGTGCTGCTGACCGAGCAGCGCAGAACCGGCTATACGGATTTCTTCGACGAGAAAAAGCTGCCTTACGACATGCTGACGCTCAAGCTCAACTATGACCGCGCGGACGTGCTCAAGATGGCGGAGGACTCCATCACCACGTTCAAGGACATGAACACCGTGTTCGCGCCGAACGACGACGCGGCGATGGGCGTGATCGAGGCGCTCAAGGCGGCGGGCCTGACCGATGTGGACGTGTACGGCTTCGACGCGACCGACGAAGGCCTTGCGGCGATCGAGGCGGGCACGCTGACCGCGACGATCGCGCAGCAGCCCTATTTGTTCGGCGTGGAAGCGGTCAACGAGGCCCTCAAATGCATCAAGGGCGAGGACTTTAAAAAGAACGTCGACATGCCCTGTCTGGTGATCAATAAGGATAATTTGGAAGAGTACAGAGCCTCGCTCAAGTAAGCGAAAACACGCACTGGATCAAGAGCGGACGGCGGCATGGAACGACCGTGCCGCCGCCCTAAAATAAACTACTAAAAATATCCTAATAACATAGCAACTGTGATATAATACTCCTATATCATGCACATTTCAGCGCGATGCGCGTGAGGCATCGGGATAGGAGAAAGCATTATGCGAAAAGAAACTTTAGCCGAAAAGGCTTATCGAAGCATTAAGGATTGGATTTTATCGGGAGAAGTCGCGTTCGGCGCGTCGATCGATCAGCAGGGGCTGGCCGAGCGGTTTGGGTTTTCCAGCATCACGCCCATCCGTGAAGCGCTCATTTTGCTGCAAAAGGACAATTTGGTCGATATCATCCCGCGGAAAGGCGTGTTTGTATCGCGCATGTCGCTCGAAGCGGTGCTCGAAAACTTTCAGCTGCGCGAGATCTTGGAACCGACCGTTTTGTCAGCGACGGCCGCCAGCGTTCCTGCCGAGGTGCGGGAAAAGTATCGCGCGCTCTATCTGGATTGGACGCAAAACCCAGCCGGCTTTTCCATGCACGAATACCTAAAGGCGGACTGTGCGTTCCATCTGGCGCTTTTGGAGCCGCTGCGCAACAAGAGCCTAAACAAAATTCTGGAAACCATTTACGAGGAAAACACCAGATACCGCCTGCTCAGCCTGAAAGAGCGCAACTTTGGCGGCTCGATGCAGGAGCACCTGCAAATTTTGGATGCGCTGGACGCGGGCGACACGGCGGGCGCGGTGGCGTGCCTGCGGGTGCACCTGCAAAACTCGAAAACCGCCCTGTTCCACGCGAACATGGCGATGCCCTATGAAAATCCGTTTGCTTAAGAAATAACACGCCGCAAAACCGGCGTTTTTGAACCGAGCGGCGCCATAAGGGAGACAGCGTTTTTTTTGTTCCCAACCCCTCCCCTTGGAGGGGGAGGGTAAGCGCGCAGAAAGGAAGTGTGCCATGGGGCGGTATGAATCAATTTGGAGCGACCTGACGATCGCGGCGCACCGCGCCTACACGCGCGGGTTACAGGCGGGCAGCGGCGGCAACCTGAGCGCGCGCCTGCCGGATGGGCGGGGGATGATCGTAAAATCCTCCGGCGGTTCGTTTGGCGATTGCGGCACGTGCGGCGAGGGGTGGACGGCAATCGGCTTTGACGGCCGGCCGCTGTCCAGCGGCGCGGCGAAGCCGACGCGCGAATGGCGGCTGCACGCCGCCCTGCTGGAAGCGCTGCCGGACGTGGGCGCGGTCGTGCATTGCCACAGCCCGTGGGCGGTCGCGTGGAGCGCGGGACATGCCGAAATACCGGCCGCGACTTGGCAGAGCGGCTTAAAGCTGGGCGGCGCGGTGCCGGTGCTCGATTGCAAGGCGGCCGTGGTGCCGCCCGAAGAGCTGGGCCGGGTGCGCGGATTGTTTATGGATATCCCCGGTCTGTCCGCGTTTATTCTGCGCGGGCACGGACTGGTCGCGGTGGGCAAGACCGCAGTGAAAGCCGAGCACACGGCCGAGCTGGTCGAGGAGACCGCCAAGGTCTGTGTGCTGCAAGCGCTGCTGCGGGCCGCGGAACAGAAAAAGGAGGAGGACTATGCGCTTTGATCATTTGCCCTTTGGACGGAGCGAGTCGCTTGGCGAGCTTTCGGTGATCGCCACCTATGCGGCCGATCAGCTCGGCTGGGCTTCGGCGCTCGAGCGGGCGGGGCGGTTCGCGGTCGGGCAGACCGTGGGTACATGGATCAGCGTGCCCGGCGTTTCGGACGATATGGTGACGCATTATCAAGGCCGCGTGCTCGGCGTGTACGATGCCGGCCCGGCTGAGGCGCCGTCGTTCTTGCTGCGTATCGCGTTCCCGGCGGCCAATTTCGGCGGCAGCCTGACCATGCTGCTCACCGCGCTGCTGGGCAACGATGTATCAACGGCGCTGCGCGCCAGACTGATCGATCTTGAACTCGCCTGCGGCGCGGACAAGCTGTTTGAAGGCCCCCGGCAGGGGATGGACGAGCTGCGCCATCTTACCGGCGTGACGGGCCGGCCGCTGGTGCTCAACATGATCAAGCCGTGCGCGGGCTTTTCCCCAAAAGAGGGCGCGGGGCTGTTCTATCAGGCGGCCATGGGCGGCATCGATCTGATCAAGGACGACGAACTGCTGGCTTCGCCGGATTACAACGATGTGCGGGCGCGGTTCGCCGCCTACCGCGGGGCGGCGCGGGCGGCGTACGAAAAAACCGGCCGCGAGACGCTGTACTTACCCAATATTTCGGGCGCGCCCACACAGATGCTGGACAACGCCGCGGCGCTTGTCGAAGCGGGGGCGAAGGCATGCCTTGTCAATTTCGTATTCGGCGGGCTGGACGCGCTGGGCGAGCTGGCGCGGCGCTTTGGGGATAAGCTGTTCATCATGGCGCACTACGCGGGCGTGGGCGCGTTTTGTTCGCGCGCCTGCGGCGTGTCGAACGCGGTATTTCTGGGGCTGCTGCCCCGGCTGGCCGGGGCGCACGCGGTCATGACCATGACCCCGCCGCCGGGCGACGCTTACGCCTGCTATGATTTTCGCAAGACCGTGCAGGCGCAGCGTCTGCCGCTGGGCGGCCTGCGCCCGGTGGTGACGGCGGTGGGCGGCGGCGTGACGCCGTGCAGTCAGGCCGCCTACCAGCGCGAGCTGGGGCCGGACTGCATCATCGGCATCGGCGGCGCGGTGCAGGGGCATCCCATGGGCACTACCGAGGGGGCGCGCGCCGCGATGGCCGCCGTACAGGCGACGGCGGACGGCGTGCCACTCGCCGAGGCGGCCCAACGCTGCGAAGCCCTTGGCCGCGCGATAGACCTATGGGGCGCGCCAGAGGGGCGGGCATGAAGGCCGGCGTACTGCTTTCCGGCGTTTCGCGCGACCCGGCGTTCGCACTGCGGCAAATCCGGAAGGATGGCTTTGCCTATGCGGAGATCCAATACGCGTGGGGCGCGGAGGACGGCGACCGGACGGACGAGCAGGAGCGAACGCTAAAGCGCTTGTTTGCCGAAAACGGCGTGACCTGCACGGCGATTCTGCGCAATTTGTTCAGCGGCCTGCGCTTGAGCCAGACCGGGCCGGACAGTCCCGCGTTTCTAAACGAGCTTTCGCATCTGCGCGGTGCGATCCGTTTGGCGCGTTATCACGGCTGCGGGCTGGTGCGCATCAATTCGTTTGACAAGCAAAACGTGCTGTTCGGTTATGGCGGCGCGGAAAATCATCTGGCGGACGGGGGCGCGTGGCGCTCGTACCTGCGCCTGATGGAGCCGGTGTGCCGGATCGCCGAGGACGAGGGTATCGACCTGATGGTGGAGACCGGGACAAACGGCGTGCTGCATACGGCGGCGCTGGCGCGGCGCGCGGCGGACGAGCTGAAAAGCCGCCGCTTCCGCATTCTGTGGGACCCGGCCAACTGCCTGTACAGCGGGGAAGAACCGCTTCGCGCCTATGCGTGCATCCGCGAAAGCGTGGCGGAGATTCACATCAAGGATTTGCGCTGCCGCCGCGCGCTGGCCGAAGTGACGTATTGTCCGTTGGGGCGCGGTCTGATGGCGCCGTGGCTGGACGAGCTGGCCGCGGCTTTGCGGCAGGACCGGTTCGGCGGCGCGGTGATTTTGGAAAATCAGGTCACGCCGCCCGGCAAGACCGAGCTGGACGGATACCATAGCAGCGCGGCCCTGTTCCGCGAGCTGTTTGGAGAGCCGGAAGGAGGGAAAACCATATGACGAATCCGGTCGTAAATATAGCGGTTGTCAATTTTAAAACAGTCTGGGGCGATAAAAACGCGAATTTGGAGCGAATCTGCGCCTATGCCGAGCAAGCGGCTTTGTGCGGGGCCGACATCATCGTGCTGCCCGAATTGGCCCTGACCGGCTACGATGACGAAGCGGACAAGCCGCTGCATCAAAAAATGCAGACCCTGCTCGCCGAGACGATTCCGGGCCCGGCGACCGATCGGGTAAGCGAGATCGCAAAGCGTACGGGCGCCTACATCCTGTTCGGCATGCCCGAGGTGGATGGGGACGATCCGTCCGTCACGCGCAATTCCGCCGCGATCTGCCTGCCGGACGGCAGCGTGCGCTCCTTCCGCAAGGTCCATATGCCGGCGGGCGAGGCGAGCTGGGCGCGACGGGGGGACGAACCGCTGTTCCTCGACACGCCGTTCGGCGTGATCGGCGTCGGCATTTGCTACGACAGCTACAAATTCCCCGAGCTGGTGCGCATGACCAAGGCGCGCGGCGGCCAGCTTTTCATCAACGTCACCGCGCTGCCCTTTGAGGATATCCTGCCGAATGTGAACCGGGAGGATCTGGAGAGCATGGCGCTGGCGGACAGCATTTATCTGGCGAGCGCCAATCTGGTCGGCCTAGACCTTTACAAGCACTTTATGGGCGGCAGCAGCGTGCTGGGGCCGGGCGAAACGGTGGGTGAAACAGCGTATTACGCGGGCTATCCCTTTGGTGATCCCGCGGGCCAGCAGCCCGGCGTGTTCCTCGCGGCGATCGACCTTTCGCTGGCGGAAAGCGAATGCTGCCATACGCGCCGCCTATTCACGGCGGGACCGGAAGGACAAGCGCCGGGCTGGCGGCCCGCGATCTATCAGGAAATGTGCGACACGGTGCTCAACGATCCGGATTGGCAAAGGAGGGTGCGAGCGCATTGAGGCAGATCATTACGCTGGCGGCGGTGGGCCTGCCCGCCTGCCATGAAAATACAGCCGGACGCATGGCGGGCTTTGTGCGCGCGGCGGCCCGGCAGGGCGCGGAGCTGGCGCTTTTCCCCGTCGTTTCGCTGGATGAAAAAGACGTGCGGGCGGTTGCGCGCGCGGCGGCGGAGCATGGCGTTTACGCGGCCTTTGGGCTGGAAACGGGCGGCGCGGTCTGTTCGCCGTCGGGCGATATTTGGCGCGGCACCGGCCTCTGGCAAAGTCCGTGGGGACCGGCGGCGCTGCTGACCGGCGCGGAGCCGGACGAAGCGCAGGCGCTTAACGCGCTGCGGCAGGGGGCGCGGCTGCTGCTTTGCCCCCTGCGCGGCGGCGCGTCCCGCCGCGCCGATACCAGACTGACGGTCTGCGCGGCGCGCGCCGTGGTCGCTGCGGCGGGCAGCGCGGGCGGCGTGCTCGGCCCGGTGGGCGCGGGCGAAGGGCCCGTATGGTATGTGGGCGGCTTGTGTGGCGCGCCCGGGTTACAGCTTTATACCGCCGATCTTTCCATATCGGAAGGGGGCGCGACGTGATGCAGGCTTGTGTCAAGGTATCGGTCGTGAATTTTCGGGCGGATACGGGCGGCGGTCTGGCGCGGCTGCTCGAATATACGCGCGCGGCGGCGCGGCAAGGCAGCCGCATCATCCTGTTTCCGGCGCTGGCGCTGGCCGGGGCGGGCGCGTTGGACGCGTCCATGGAAAGCAGGGCCGAGCCCATGCCCGGCCCTGCGAGCGAAGCGCATGGCCGCGCTGACGCGCGAGCTTCAGGTCTACGCGGCGTTCGGCATGCCGGTGCGCGAGGGGGATACGGTGTACAACAGCGTGGTCCTTTGTGGGCCGGAAGGGCTGCTGGGCCGCTATGATGCGCTGCACCTGTCGCCCGTAGAGGCGCGTTGGGCCAGACCGGGGCGCTCGCTGCCGCCCTGCTTTGAAACGCCGTATGGCCGCGTGGGCCTGCTCAGCGGCGAGGATTGCCTCTATTATTTTGAAGGTCTGCGCTATTTAAAGGCAAGGGGCGCGCAGCTGATTTTGAGCGCGTCGGCAGTCAACGAACCCGCTATGTGCGCGGCGTACCAGAAGATATTGACGCGTCGCGTCGGCCTGAACACCATTCCTATCGCGGTGGCGAACCTTGTGGGCGCGGGCTTTGTGGGCGGCAGCCATATTTTATCGCCCGCCGAGCCCATCGAACAGGCGCAGGTCGCCGCGGGCAGTCCGCTGAACGGCGCGCGCGCCGGTGCGCCCGGCCTGTTTTCCGCTGTGCTGGATATGACCGCGGGGCGCACCATGCCCCATTACCCGTATTTTGAATTTAACCAAAGGGTCGGCTCGCCCGACTGGCGGCCCGACCTGTACCGTGAAATGTATGAAGAAACGCTGCGCGCGCCGCTTTGGCGGCAGGCCGCGCAGACCGGATGTGGAAAGGAAGCGCAATAATGAGCAAAATCGCACTGGTGGGCGCGGGCGGCAAGGTGGGCCGCCGCTTGGTGGCCAAACTGAAGGACGACCCCGCGTATGAGATGACCTATGTGGAAAAAAACGCCGCCGTTCTCGCGCCGTTCGGCGTGCGGCCGCAGCCCTTGGAGGACGCGGTGCGCGAAGCGGACTATGTCATCCTCGCGGTACCCGACCGCGTGCTGCAATTCGTATCAAAGGACGCGGTCGCCAACATGAAGCCGGGCGCGGTCCTGATTACGCTTGATCCGGCGGCCACCTATTCGGGCGCGATCCCCGAGGTGGAGCACCTGAAATACTTAGTCATCCACCCCAACCACCCCTCTGTTTTCACATCGAGCGACGATCCGGCGGTGCAGAAGGACTACTGGGGCGGCGTCGCGCCGATGGATATCGTTTGCTCGCTGGTGCGCGGCGACGAAGCGGACAAGCCCGGACTTGAAGCGCTGGCGCGCATCATGTTCGAGCCGGTTTTAAAGGTGTTTTGGATCACGCCCGAGCAGATGTGCATGCTGGAGCCCGGCGTGGTCGAGCTGGTCACCGCGCCGCTGTTTGAAGCCATGCGCGAGGCCATGGAGGTTATTATCGACATGGGCGTGCCGCGCGAGGTCGCGCATTCCTTTGTCACCGGCCACCTGCGCCCACAGCTGCATACCTCTTTCGGCGACGCCGATCCGGACAATATGTCGGACGGCGCGAAAGCCGCGCTGAAACGCGGCATGGAGCTGATCATGAAGCCGGGTTGGAAGGAAGAAGTGCTGAACATAGCGTTCATCCGCGAATTTACGCGCGAGATCGCGGATTTCCATTCGTAAGACGCAAAGAGGTCGAAAATATGAAAAAAAGCGCGAATCTGGAAATGCTGTTCACCGAAAAAACCTTTTTAGAGCGCTTTCAGTGCGCGAAGGACGCGGGGTTCGATGCGGTGGAGTTTGCCGGGTGGCTGGAAAAGGATATGGACGCGGTGATCAACGCCGCCCGGCAGGCGGACATCCCGATCGCCGCCTTCACCGGGGACGAGCTCTATTCGCCGATCGACGGCGCGCGGCAGCAGGAATATATCGAGCTGGTTTGCCGTTCGGCCGATATGGCGCGCCGCGCGGGCGCGCGCATGCTGGTCACGCACTCCAACGCACTGGGCGCGAAAAGCGAGGTGCTGTGCCGCCACGACGAATTGACGGCGACCAAAAAGCTGCTGAACATGTACGATACCTATAAAAAGCTTGCGCCGCACATGGAGCGGGCGGGGATCATCCTGTTGGTCGAAGCGATCAGCGGCACCGAGCACCCCGGCGTGTTCATGGAGCATGTCGATCTGGCCGCCGAGATCGTCGAAACGGTGGGCAGCCCGAACGTGCGGCTGCTCTGCGACCTGTATCACATGCAGCAAAACGGCGGCAGATTGGTCGAATCGCTGCGGCGCTACCGGGGTATCACGGGGCATATCCATTTTGCCGATGTGCCCGGCCGGCACGAGCCCGGCACCGGCGAAATTAATTTTGCCGCGATCAAGCAATGTTTGACGCAGATGGACTATCAGGGCATGGTGGGCTTCGCGCTGCAGCCGTCCGAGGGGACGGAACGCGCGGTGCGGGCGATCATGCGGTACTGAGTAAACGAAGGGAGGAAAACAGCATGCGCGAGATCGTCATTGGGTGCGACAACGCGGGTTTTGAAATGAAAAACATCATCCGGGAGCAGCTGCAAAAGCTGGGCTGCACGGTGGAGGATGTGGGCTGCGATTCAGCGGCGGACGACACGCTCTATCCCCATATCGCGGGCCGGGTGTGCGACAAGGTGATAGCGAGCGGTTTTGCCAAACGCGGCATTTTGATTTGCGGCACGGGCATCGGCATGTGCATGACGGCCAACAAGTTTCGCGGTATTCGCGCGGCGGTCGGTCACGATCTGTATTCCGCGCGGCGGTCGGTCCTCAGCAATAACGGCAACGTGCTGTGTATGGGCGCGCGCGTGATCGGGCCGGAGCTGGCAAAAATGATCGCGTCCGATTGGGTGCAGCTCGAATTTGCGGACGGTCCCTCCACGCCCAAGGTGGAGGCGATCATAGAGACCGAGGCCGCAAACTTTCACTGACCGAAAGGGGCTTAGCGACAGATGAGCAAGCTGTATATCGGCACTAATACAAAAATGTATAAGAATATCGCGCAAACGGCCTCGTTTCTCGAAGCGCTGGGCCGCCAAACGGCGGATCTGAGCCGGGAGAGCATGGAGCTGTTCGTCATCCCATCCTACACCGCGCTTGACCGCGTGAGCGCTACGGCGCGCGCGGCGGGCATTCGTTTGGGCGCGCAGAATATGGGATGGGAGGATGAAGGACAGTTCACCGGCGAAATTTCGCCCACCATGCTGGCCGAGGTGGGCGTGACCATCGCGGAGATCGGCCATTCCGAGCGGCGGCATGTGCTGGGCGAGACCGATGAAATGGAAAACCGTAAGGTGCACGCCGCCCTGCGTCACGGTATGACGGCGCTGCTCTGCGTCGGCGAGACCAAGGCGCAGCGGGCGCACGGCATTGCCGACGAGGTGCTGCGCACACAGCTCAAGGAAGGGCTTTTCGGGGTGGACGCCGCGCGGGCGGAGCAGCTTTGGATCGCTTACGAGCCGGTCTGGGCCATCGGCGTGGGGGGCGAGCCCGCAAGCGCCGCCTATGCCGAAGCGCGCCACGCCGCGATCCGGCAGGCGCTTTTTGAATTGTTCGGCGCGGCGGGCGCGAAGATCCCGGTGCTGTACGGCGGCAGCGTCAACCCGGAAAACGCTGCGGCGCTGGCGGCGCAGCCCGATATCGGCGGCCTATTCATCGGCCGCAGCGCGTGGGACGCGGAGCGGTTTGCCGCGATCATCCGGCAGGTACTGCCCATTTTCGCGGACAAAGCGGAAGGGAGGCGCCGGTCATGAAGCGTTCCGCGATCAACCGGATTCTGCAAAATGCCGCGGCGTTTGTCAAAGAACAGGGCTTTTATCTGCCGCCATGGGCGTTTTGGCCGCCCGCGCAGTGGGCGCTGGCGGGACATGACTGCGATGAGATACGAGACAACATGCTGGGCTGGGATATTACCGATTACGGACACGGCGCGTTCGAGCGCGTCGGTCTGGCGCTGTTTACGATCCGCAACGGCAGCATGACCGACAAGAAGTACCCAAAGCCCTACGCGGAAAAGCTGCTGATCTCACAGGAGGGACAGCTTTCCCCGAACCACTTCCATTGGAGCAAGATGGAGGATATCATCAACCGGGGCGGCGGCAACTTGATGGTGCAGGTTTGGAACGCGACGGCGGCGGAGGAACTTGCGGATACGCCCGTTACCGTGCGGCTGGATGGCATGGAACGCACGGTGCCCGCGGCCTCCGTTTTACGGCTGACGCCCGGCATGAGCATTACGCTGCCGCAGCGGCAGTACCACGCTTTCTGGGCCGAACCGGGACACGGGCCGGTGCTCATCGGCGAGGTATCCATGGTGAATGACGATCATTTGGACAACCGTTTTTACGAGCCGCAGGGCCGCTTTCCACAGATCGAGGAGGACGAGCCGCCGCTGTATCTGCTCTGCAACGAGTATCCGCCCGCCGAAGAATAATAAAGAAGTACGCTTTCCTTCAAACGAAAGCGTACTTCTTTTTATCTTGCGGCGAGCGCGGACAGGGTATCCTTCATATCGCCCGCGAGGGAAACCCCGCGTGACTTTAGCTCGTCGGGCAGCCGCGCTTCCGACAGATTGACGCGGATGAGCGAAAAATTCTCATAGGCGAGAGCAAGGCGCTCAAACGGGTAGCGGATAATGCCGGGGGTGTTGAAGCCCACGCCAAGCTCAAGCAGCACGGTGGGCACGTCGATACAGGCGCGCAGAAAATCCTCATATCGCGCGCACGCCTCATGCCACGTATCGTCCTCTACAAAAGATTGGTCTACCCGCAGGTGGACCGCCATCTTGCCGCCGCAGACCGGGCAGCGCGGCACCAGCGCGTCGGGTACAAGGCAATCCCTTGTCGCGGCCGACAGCGCCCGGACGACCGGCTCGGCTGGGTACAGGCCGCCGTGGCAGGCGCGGGCGCATTGCAGCTCCCCATAGTCACCCTGCACGGCGAATACGCGCGCCGGGGCAAACCCCGCCTTTTGAAACTGGTGATCCACATTGGTGGTAATCACAAAGTGCTCGCGCGCGCCAACAAGGCCGTATAGCTGCCGGTACAGCGGCAGGGCGGGCGGCTGGATGCGGTTGACCAGAATGTGCTGCGCCCAATAAGCCCAGCGCGCCCGCTCGTTCGGAAAGGGATAGAAGCCAGCGGAATACATGTCGGTCAAGCCGTATTTGGCAATGAAGGGCGCGAAACGCCCGGTAAAGCGCGGGCCGCTGTACAAAAGGCCCGCGGCGGCGGATAGTCCGGCCCCGCCGCCGATCACCACGCGGCGGGCGCTTTGGAAAAGCGCGGCCGCGCGGCGTATTTCAGGCGAGTAGCAGCCGGTAGAGCGTTTCGTCCCGTTCTGTGAATACATTAAAGATCACCCTTTGCAGCGTATGGTCGTTTTTTAGAAAATCGCGCACGGTTCGGACGGCGATCTCGGCGGCAGGCTCGTTTGGAAAATGAAACACGCCCGTGGAGATGCAGCAGAATGCAAGGGACGCGAGGCCGTGCTCCACGGCGCGGGTCAGGCAGGCGTGGTAGCACGCAGCAAGCGCCTCGCGGTCCTCCCGCGTCGGCTGCGGCCCTTGCACGATGGGGCCGACCGTATGCACGACATAGCGGGCGGGCAGGTTAAACCCCGGCGTGAGCTTGGCCGCGCCGGTGGGTTCGGGCGCGCCTTGCTGTTTCATCAAATCATGACAGGCGAGCCGCAGCTGTACGCCGCTGGCCGAGTGGATGGCGTTGTCGATACACGAATGGCAGGGGATAAAGCAGCCGAGCAGCGCGCCGTTTGCCGCGTTAACGATCGCGTCCACGCGCAGCGTGGTGATATCGCCGCGCCAAAGGCCCAGCCGGTCCGGCGTAAGGGGCAGGGTGGCGGCATCCGTCACGTCTTTGTGACAAAGCGCCGTTTGCAGGTATGCGTCCTGCACGGCCAAAAACTCCGGCCCGATCGGTGCGGGCGGGCGCACGTTCATCAGACCGCGCAGCAGGCGGCGCTGTCCGTCCGCATCCGGCGGCACAGGCGCGTCCGCGAGCGGGCCGCCCTTTTCCTTTAAATAATGGATCAGCCACAGGCGGCGTTCCGCCTGCGTCATCACACCGTTTATATGCATGCTTTGCCGCCTTTCGTCCATACTACTCTTGCGCTTTACGCTTCTTATCTGTATAATAGGCCTGCAAGCGAAAAAAGTAAAGCAGGCACTTTTATGTGCGGTAGGTACCCAAAGGATACCAAGGAGGAAGCGATGGAGAGAAAGCTGCCGGCCTGTCCGGTTGAAACCACGCTGACGCTGATCAGCGACCGATGGAAAATTTTGATTATCCGCGACCTGATGGCGGGCACCCGGCGGTTTGGCGAACTGAAAAAATCGCTCGGCGCGATCAGCCAGAAGGTGCTTACCGCAAACCTTAGGAAAATGGAGGCGGACGGACTCGTCACGCGCACCGTTTACGCCGAGGTGCCGCCCCGTGTGGAATACGCGTTGACCGAGCTGGGACGCAGCCTTGGACCCGTGATCGACGTGATGAAGGAATGGGGAAAAGGATACCAAAAAATGATTGACAAAGAAAGCGCAAAGTGCTAAACTATTAGAGCACGAATTCACACATCCCGTGATGAAAGCGGCTGGTGACCTGTAAAGCAGGTTGCCGCTGTCAGATGACCCGGGATGGAGGAAACAACCGAGGAGGAAATTAAAAATGGCAGTAATCTCTATGAAGCAGCTGCTGGAGGCTGGCGTGCACTTTGGCCACCAGACCCGCCGCTGGAACCCGAAGATGGCGACCTACATCTTCACCGAACGCAACGGTATCTATATCATCGACCTGCAGAAGACGGTCAAGAAGCTCGAGGAAGCTTACTTCTTCGTTCGCGACATCGCCGCAGCCGGCGAGTCCATCCTGTTCGTCGGCACCAAGAAGCAGGCGCAGGACGCGATCAAGGAAGAGGCGGAGCGTTCCGGCCAGTTCTTTGTCAACGCCCGTTGGCTCGGCGGCATGCTGACCAACTTCAAGACCATGCGCACCCGTATCGCCCGTCTGAACCAGCTGCAGAAGATGCAGGCCGACGGCACCTTTGATCTGCTTCCCAAGAAGGAAGTTATCAAGCTCCAGCTCGAAATCGCCAAGCTCGAAAAGTACCTCGGCGGCGTTCGCGAGATGAAGAAGCTGCCCGGCGCGCTGTTCGTAGTCGATTCCCGCAAGGAAAAGAACGCGATCGCGGAAGCCCGCAAGCTGAATATCCCGATCGTTGCAATCGTTGATACCAACTGCGATCCGGACGAGGTCGATTATGTGATCCCCGGCAACGACGATGCGATCCGCGCGATCAAGCTGATCTCCCAGACCATGGCCAACGCCGTTCTGGAAGGCAAGCAGGGCGAGCAGCTCGAGGTTGAGGCCAAGGCCGAGACCGCCGAAGCTCCCGCAGCGCAGGCTGAATAAGATTCTTTTTAATTAGTAATTAGGAATTAGAAATTAGTAATTTGGTCGATGGCCTTTCAGCTCGCGCCTTGATGACCCCGCATGCTTGTGCGGCACAGTAATTACTAATTACTAACTACTAATTACTAATTTGTTTTACCCACCAAGCAAGGTGACTATCGATATTTGAGGAGGAATTATAAAATGGCTTTTACCGCTGCTGATGTAAAAAAGCTTCGTGAAATGACCAATGTAGGCATGATGGACTGCAAGAAGGCGCTGCAAGAGGCTGACGGCGACTTCGACAAGGCAGTCGAGCTGCTGCGTGAAAAGGGCCTTGCCAAGGCCGCTAAGAAGGCCGGCCGCATCGCGGCTGAGGGCGTTGTCTGCGCGACCGTGTGCGGCGATTGCGGCGTAGGCGCGATCATCGAAGTCAACTCCGAGACCGACTTCGTTGCCAAGAACGCTGATTTCCAGAAGTTCGTATCCGATCTGGCCGGCGTGGTCATGAAGGAGAACCCGGCTGACGTAGAGGCGCTCAAGACCTGCAAGCTGGGCGACGTGACCGTACAGGAAGCGCTGCAGGAAAAGGTGCTGACGATCGGCGAGAACATCCAGATCCGCCGCTTCGAGCGCTACGACGACTCTACCGTTAACGTAGCCTACACCCATATGGGCGGCGTTATCGGCGTGCTGGTCGGTTTGTCCGTTTCGGATAACCTGAAGGACAACGCCACCGTCAAGGAGCTGGGCAAGGATATCGGCATGCAGGCGGCCGCGATGCGTCCGTCCTTCATGGATAAGTCCGAGGTAGACGCCGCGACCCTCGACAAGGAGCGCGAAATCCTGATGGCGCAGGCGATCGAGGAGAACAAGACCGCCGCCAAGCCCAAGCCGGAGCAGATCATCGCCAAGATGGTAGAGGGCCGCGTGGGCAAGTACTACGAGGAGAACTGCCTGCTGCAGCAGGCCTTCGTCAAGGAGAACAAGCTCTCCGTTGAGAAGCACATCGAAGAGGTCGCCAAGACGCTGGGCGGCGAGATCAAGCTCGTCAAGTACGCTCGCTTTGAAAAGGGCGAGGGCATTGAAAAGAAGCAGGACGATTTCGCGGCCGAAGTCGCTTCGATGGCCAAGTAAGCGAATTTTTTACAAGAGCAGCCGTTTTCGGCTGCTCTTTTTTCTTGCTTTTGGGCGCGCCTTTCGCTACAATAGGAACAGTACGTACAAAGGAGTTTTGACAAATGGAGCTGCAATATGAAATCACAAAGGATGATTTTATCGCCTTTAATCTGGATTACTGGAGCAAAAACGCGCTGGTGCAGCGCAGCATTCTGATGACGCGCATCGCGACCGCGGTGATCGTGCTGCTTGGCGGCACGGCGCTGATGGTTTGGCTGAAATCGCTGAACGTCATATCGGTGGCGGTTTATGTGGCGCTCGCGGCGGTATGCTTTTTCGGCACGCCTTGGTATATGAAGCGCAAGGTCGTAAAAAACGTAGAACGCATTTTGAAAAATCCAAACAGCAAAAATGCCTGCGGCGAGAAGAAAATGGTGCTGGGTGACGATGAATTCCGCCTGACCGGAGAAAATGAGGATACGAGCTATCCCTACGACGCGGTGCAGCGTATCGCTACGGACGCGGGACACTACTTCGTGTTCGTCGATCAGTATTCGGCGCTGATCGTCCCGTTCCGCGCGTTCCGCGACGACGCGCAGAAAAAGGAATTTTACGGCCGCATCACCGCCCATATCGAGGATGAAGCGCTTAAATGCTGAAAACCGCCGATTGCCGCAAAAAAGCGAATGATGGTTGACAAAGCCGCGTTTGGGGTATAAAATAGTACCATTCATAAGTAAAAAGCGATGAAGGAAATCCTGTGATTACCCTAAAGCGTTTGGCAGAGAGCGGGCGACGCGGCTGAAAGCGTCCGCAGGCGCGGGGAAAGCAGCACCGATTCCAGAGCTTCGCGGCGGAACCCCTAAGTATGCCGCGACGAGTCGTTCCCGTTAAGAACTCCGAGCGGCAGGCCCTGTCATGCATGGCCTGCAAGCAGGGTGGAACCGTGGGCCTATCTATGCTCACCCCTGATTTTATGTCGGGGGTGGGCTTTTTTCGTTCTCCCCGCAATTTCAAAGGAGGAAAAATCATGTCTGAAGAAAACAAGTTCACGTTTGAAAACGAGGAATACCGCGATACCTACCGCCATACGGTGTCCCATATCCTTGCGCAGGCCGTCAAGCGCCTGTATCCGGAGGTAAAGCTCGCGATCGGTCCGTCGATCGAAAACGGCTTTTACTACGATTTTGACGCGCCGTTCTCGCTGACCGAGGAGCACCTTGCGGCGCTGGAAGCGGAAATGCGCAAGATCTGCAAGGAAAAACTAAAGCTCGAGCGTTTTGAGCTGCCCCGCGCAGAGGCGATCAAATTCATGCAGGAGCGGGACGAGCCCTACAAGGTCGAACTGATTAACGATCTGCCGGAGGACGCTACGATCTCTTTCTATAAGCAGGGCGATTTCACCGACCTGTGCGCGGGCCCGCATCTGGATTCGACCGGCCGCGTCAAGGGCAACGCGATCAAGCTGCAAAACGTCACCGGCGCTTACTGGCGCGGCGATTCCAAGAACAAGATGCTCCAGCGCATCTACGGCACCGCTTTCCCGAAGAAGGAAGAGCTGGACGCTTATCTGGAGCGTTTGGAAGAAGCGAAGAAGCGCGATCACCGCAAGATCGGCAAGGAGCTTGGCCTGTTCATGCTGACCGAGGAGGGCCCCGGCTTCCCGTTCTTCCTGCCAAACGGCATGACGCTCAAGAACACGCTGATCGATTACTGGCGCGAGGTGCACAAGCGGTACGGCTATGTCGAGGTTTCGACGCCGATGATCCTCAACCGCTCGCTCTGGGAACGTTCGGGGCACTGGGGCCATTACAAAAACAACATGTACACCACGGTCATCGACGAAGAGGATTATGCCATTAAGCCGATGAACTGCCCGGGCGGCATGCTGGTCTACAAGAGCCAGATGCACTCCTACCGCGACCTGCCGCTCCGCGTGGGCGAGCTCGGCCTTGTCCACCGCCACGAGCTGTCCGGCGCGCTGCACGGCCTGTTCCGCGTGCGCTGCTTCACGCAGGACGATGCGCATATCTTCATGACGCCCGACCAGATCAAGGATGAGATCAAAAACGTCGTCAAGCTCTTTGACGAGGTTTACTCCACCTTCGGCCTGACCTACGAGATCGAGCTGTCCACCATGCCCGAGGACCACATGGGCGATGAAAAGGTATGGGAATTCGCGCAGGAGACGCTCAAGGACGCGATCACCGAAATGGATAAAAAGTATGTCGTCAACGAGGGCGACGGCGCGTTCTACGGCCCGAAGCTCGATTTTCATCTGGCCGATTCGCTGGGCCGCACCTGGCAGTGCGGCACCGTCCAGCTCGATTTCCAGATGCCCGAGCGGTTTGAACTGGAATACACGGGCGCGGACGGCGAAAAGCACCGTCCGGTCATGATCCACCGCGTCGTGCTCGGCTCGATCGAGCGCTTCATCGGCGTCATCACCGAGCATTTTGCCGGTGCGTTCCCGACGTGGCTCGCACCCGAACAGGTGCGCGTCATGCCGATGACCGACCGCAACGTCGGCTGCGCAAAAATGGTGCTTGACCAGCTTAATCATGCGGGCTTCCGCGCCACGATGGATGAGCGCAACGAAAAGATCGGCTATAAGATCCGTGAAGCCCAGCTGCACAAGGTGCCTTATATGATCGTCATCGGCGACAAGGACGAGGAAGCGGGCCTGATCTCCGTGCGCGACCGCAAGACCGGCGAGACCACACAGATGGAGCTGGCCGAATTTCAGGAAAAGCTTGCTTACGAAGTGAAGGAAAAGCTGCGGTGATTCTCTGAAAGGGGAGGGGCGCATGAAAAAGCTGCTTTGCGCACTGGCATTCATGGCGTGTGCGACCCTGTCCGCCGCCGCGGCGGATGTGGGGACGATCCGGAACGATTACCCCGGCGACACCGAGGCGCAGGCGCAAATGCTGCATGAGCTGGGTCTGTTTAACGGTACGGAAAAAGGCTTTGAACTGGAAAAGCCGATGACCCGCGCCGAAGCCGCCGCCATGCTCACGCGCTTTTTGGGCGCGGAGCAAACGGCGCGCGCGGGCACATGGGAGCACCCCTTCACCGATGTACCCCAATGGGCCGCCCCATATGTCGGCTGGCTGTATGAAAACGGGCTGACCAAAGGCGTATCCGCGACGCGGTACGGCGCGGAGGAAAATACTTCTTGTGAGCAATTCGGCACTTTTTTAGCGCGCGCGTCTCGGAATGGTGAGGAGCCATTCTGGATCGTGGATTCGGAAGAAATTGCGGTATGCGATGCGGTGGGATTTGTGCGTGGAGATGCGGTCGCTTTAGCCGCACGAACGTTAACGACAACAGAGCGGGTTCAGGAATTATATCTAAATAGTGACGCTCATATAACTGTGGCGCAACGGCTTATCGATGAGGGTATATTTACTGAGGAAATGCTGAAAACGGCTGCTTGGAGGGTATTGCCGCGTCATTATGAGTGTGTACCCACACGTCAGGACGACAAATCAGAGGAACGCCTATCCTGCGTGATCGCAGGCGTTACGGTTATGAGAAACGAGTATTCGAATGTAAAGCCGCTAAATTACGATCAAGGTTTTGCTAATTCATTATATGGTCTTGCTACTAACGCGCAAGGGAAAAACATGCTCCATACCATTGATGCGGAAACACTTGCAACAAAAGAAATTGCGCGTCTTGACGGTATTGAGGATCTGTTTGTTCTTGGAAAATCGGGTCTAACGGATTATATTAAAGGATCCCATAATGGGAAACAATATTTGCTTATCGTTACCGAGGATAAGCAAGTACGTCTGCTAGAAACGCCGCCTGCATTAATAGAAGACGGAGTATTTTCTTATTATCTGGATGAGAACGCTTTGGTTTTTGAGGCTGCGGAGATGCTTTGCATTATACAGGGAAGTGAGATGCAAACGCTGGCTTTGTCCCCCAATGAAAAGTTGTTTGTTATAAATAACAATTTGATCATCACACAGCGCGTAACGAATGAACAAACTACAGTGACCGCATGGACACTGAAAGGCAAGGTGATCAATCAGTATACGCTTCAAAACGATGATCCGTTACAAGATGAACGCCAAAAATTTGAGAATGTGGTTTGGTTTCACGCACCGCATCTGGAGAACCAAAGTGAAAATTTCCTTTGGGGCAGCGCGGGTCTGTATCAAATGGAAAATGACCAACTCAAACAGATTATAAGCAGGCCGGTATATGATTACGCCTTTGACCCAGCCGATGGCAGCTATGTGCTGATTACGCACGACGCGGGCAAGCGGATGGAATACACCGAATACGCTGTGCAGGCGCAGACTGGCGATACGCTTGTTCGTTTGAACGCAGACGGTACCGAAACCGCGCTACTGCCCGAACTGCCCGACGGCAGCCTGCTGTTGGGCGAGGTGCTAAGCACAACGAACGGCAGGGTAGAGTTTACGACCTTAAAGGCCGCGGAGCCGCATTTCATGAGCCGGTTTACCTGCGTGCTGGAAAACGGTCGCATAAAGGTAACAGACGCGGACGAGGGCATCACAATGATATACGGCGAAAACGCCGTGGAAGAGGAGCAGCATCGCCTCGACGCCCTAGGCGCGGGCGTGGGTGCATGATGGAGGGGATATCATGAAAAAGCTGTTATCTGCCTGTATCGCGGCCGCGATGCTCATGGGCGGCGCGGCCGCATACGAAGTGCCGAACGCGGGAACGTATTATCCGAATACAGTCTATCTATGCAGCGACCGGATCAACAACGACCCGGCAGTGCAGGCAGATTTTCTCCATTGATTATATCGATCTGACAGCGATCATAGTGACTGCGCCGAAGGGCATATATCTCATCCGCACGGACGATGCAACGCCTTTACTGCTCGATACTGGCGACAATACGGAAATCGTATCGCAGAGCGAGCCGGATACCGGCACGGCGGACGAAGACACGATGTGCGCCGCCGAGCAGGCACGGCTGCAAGCGCTAGGAAACAGGACTTAAGTATTTTGCTCAAGCGCGCGAATATTGTCCGAGCGCTTGAATACCTTGACATGGTAAAGCTTGCCGGGTTCGAGCGGGCCGAAGGAGAAGCGGCCGAGTTCGTCTGTGTACAGCGCGCCGATGGGCGAGTCCGGCGCGTCCGCGCGGTAAAAGGTGACGAGCGCGGCCTCCACCGGTTTGTCATCCCCCGAAACGACCGTGCCGATGAGCGCGGGCCGCTGATCGGCCGAAAGTGAGACCGTGGTTTGCACCACTTCGTGGCTGGCGGGCTTGACATAGAAGGATTGCGTATAATTCATGGCAAAAACCCTTTCAGGAAATCAAAATTAGTTAAGGCAGCGCCGTGGGCGCAACGGTGCGGTGGTGCCTTAAAATAATCTATGAAATACAAAAAGAAAAGGTGAGTGTTCACAAATGGCAGACAAGAAGAAGCTGGTAAGCGAGATTACGTCCATGGACGTGGACTTTGCGCAGTGGTATACCGACATTGTAAAAAAGGCGGAAATGATCGATTATTCCTCGGTCAAGGGTTGCATCATCATGCGCCCGTACGCGCAGGCGCTGTGGGAGAACATCCAGTCGGCGCTGGACGGCATGTTTAAGGAGACCGGACATGAAAACGTGGCCATGCCGCTGTTTATCCCGGAAAGCCTGCTTCAAAAGGAGAAGGACCATGTGGAGGGCTTTGCGCCCGAGGTCGCGTGGGTAACGCACGGCGGCAGCGAAAAGCTGGAGGAGCGCCTTTGCGTGCGCCCCACCTCGGAAACGCTGTTCTGCGAGCATTACGCAAAGATCGTCCGTTCCATGGCGCGACCTGCCCAAGCTGTATAACCAGTGGTGCAGCGTGGTACGCTGGGAAAAGACGACCCGCCCGTTCCTCCGCTCGCGCGAGTTCTGGTGGCAGGAAGGCCACACCGTGCACGCGACTTCGGAAGAGGCCATGCAGGAGACCCTGCAAATGCTGAACATTTACGCGCAGTTTGCTGAGGAGTGGCTTGCCATTCCGGTCATCAAGGGCGAAAAAGACCGCTAAGGAGCGCTTTGCGGGCGCGGAAAAAACCTATACGATCGAAGCCATGATGCACGACGGCAAGGCGCTGCAATCCGGCACCAGCCATTACTTCGGCGATGGATTCGCCCGTGCGTTCGGCATGCAGTACACCGATAAGAACAATACGCTGCAGTATATGTACCAAACCTCGTGGGGCATGTCCACCCGTATGATCGGCGCCATCATCATGACGCACGGCGATAACGAAGGTCTGGTGTTGCCGCCCCGCATCGCGCCCACGCAGCTGGTCGTTATTCCGGTCGCTTCGCACAAGCCGGGTGTGACAGAGAAGGCGCAGGAGCTGTTAGGGCTTGTTAAGAACGCGGGCGTGCGCGCCAAGATTGATCTTTCCGAGAACAGCCCCGGCTGGAAGTTCGCGGAGTACGAGATGAAGGGCGTGCCGCTTCGTCTGGAAGTCGGCCCCCGCGATATCGAGCAGGGCCAGTGCGTGCTGGTGCGCCGCGACAGCCGCGAAAAGACCGTGGTCAAATTCGAGGAGCTGGCAGCAGTCGTTCCGCAGCTGCTGGAAGAGATTCAGCAGGCGCTTTACAACAAGGCGCTGAAAAACCGCGAGGAGCACACCTACACCGCAAAATCTCTGGATGAGATGCAGGAGATCTTGAAGGAAAACATCGGCTTTGTCAAGTCCATGTGGTGCGGCGATCTGGCCTGCGAGGAGAAGATCAAGGAAGTCACGGGTATGCCGTCCCGCTGTATTCCGTTCGAGCAGGAGAACATCGGCGACGTATGCCCCGTTTGCGGCAAGCCCGCGCACCAGATGGTCGTTTGGGGCATCGCTTACTAAGCAAAAGGAGCTTTTATGGCGGATTTTTCTGAGCAGGTCAGAGCTTTTTTCTCGACAGACGCCGGCAGGCTGATCGGCACGGTGTGGCTGATCGTGGTGGTCGTGCTGCTTACCCTATGGGGCGCGCGGCTGGTGAGCCGCTTTATGCGGCGCATGATCGAGCTGCAAAAACAGAAAAACAGCGCGAATGCAACGGTTTTGGCCTTTTTCCGCTATGTGGCAATCGCCGCGGTCTATTTTGCAGGCTTCGCGGTGATCGTATCCAACATTCCGTTTTTAAGCGCGGGCCTGAACAAGGTGCTGGCCGCCGGCGGCGTGATCGCGGTGGTCGCGGGCTTTGCCGCGCAGGAAGCGCTGGGCAGCGTGGTCAGCGGTATGATGATCCTAGCGTTCAAACCCTTTGTCATCGGCGACGTGGTGCGGTATCTGGATAACGATATTTCCGGCGTGATCGAAGAGATCACGCTGCACCATACCACCATCCGTACGTGGGAAAACAAGCGCGTCATCATCCCCAACAGCAAAATGAACAGCGCCATTATAGAGAACGCCGACTATGCGGACAGCCGCGTGTGCGTGTTTCTGGAGATCGGTATCACGTATGAATCCGATGTGGATCTGGCCAAAAAGCTGCTGGCGGAGGAGGTCGCGCGCAATCCGGAATTTCTGGATGTACGGACTCCGGCGCAGCGTGCGGCGGACGCGCCGGAGGTGCCGGTCGTCGTGCTGGAGTTGGCCGCGAGCGCGGTCAAACTGCGCGCCTCGCTATGGGCCAAGGACAATGGCAGCGCGTTTGCCCTAAAGTGCGCGGTGCAGGAAAACATCCTAAAGCAATACGCGCAAAACGGCGTGGATATTGCGTATCCGCACCTTGTTATAGTAGAAAAAAACTAAAAAATTAGGAAGTAGTAAGTAGTAATTAGTAATTATAGAATCGCACAGGTGGGGGATCGAATGATCGGCCACCGTGCCGTGTCTCAACTACTAATCGCTAGATGCTACTTCCTAATTTTATTTTTGCTGCTTAACGTTTATTTCAAAATTACTAATTACTACTTCCTAATTGCTAATTACTCTGTCGTTACCAGATCCGAACACGGTTTTCGGGGGCGAGCCACATGCCGTCGCCTTCCTTGATATCGAAGGTGGTATAGAAATCATCCATCGATTGCAGCACGCGGCTGCCGCGCAGCTTGGCGGGCGCGTGTACATCGATCGTCGCGGCGTACTGCTCGTATTCACGCGTCGCGGTCGAAGCCCAAGTTTCGGCCATGGTGCGGAACAGCAGTGCGAGGTCGGGGGCCTTTTCGCGCTTTGCCGTCTCCAGAATGCACGCGGCCGCGCCAAGGTCGGCAATGTTCTCCGAAAGAGTCAGCGTGCCGTTGCAAACGATGCCGGGCGCGGATTCCACGCCGTCGTAGTAAGAGATAGCCTTTTCGCACAGCTTTTGGAACGCGGCGTAATCCGCGGACGTCCACCAGTCGGCGGCGTTGCCGTTTTCATCGAATTTGGCGCCGTTGTTATCAAAAGCGTGCGTGATCTCGTGAGCGATAACGTAGCCGATCGCACCCAGATTTTTTTCGCGCGGGGCCTTTACATCGTACATCGGCGCTTGCAGGATGCCGGCGGGGAAGACGATCTCGTTGTTCTGCGGCACATAGCAGGCGTTCACGGTGAACACGCTCATCGCCCACAGGCCCTTATTCACCGGCTTACTCTGCCAGCTTTGCAGCAGCTTTTTCTGCGCCTTTTGAATGGTCAGCATGTTGTCGAAATAGCTGCCGCCATCGGCCTTGGATTTGAGGGTTACATCCTTTAAAAGGTCGTTCCACTGGCCCTCGTCTGGGTAACCGATCTTGATGCCCATGGTATCCAGCTTGGCGATCGCCTTTTGCTTGGTTGTGTCGCTCATCCAGTCTATTTTTTTGATGCGCTCTTCATAGATGGAAATAAAATCGCGCACCATGTCGGTCACGTCGGCCTTGGCTTCCGCGGAAAAGTATTTTTCCACATACAGCCGGCCGAGCTCGTCGGAGAGCAGCGCCATCACGATGTTAGTCGCGCGCTCCTTGTCGGACAGCGTGCCGCTGATGCCGAGGAATGCCTGCTGGTATTCGTTGGCGGCGTCCTCAAAGGCGCGGCCCAGATAACTGCCGAAGCTCGAGATTACGACGAGCTGCGTGTAGGCCTTGAGCATGGGAACGTGCGCGTCGTCGAAATAAGCGGCCTGCGCCTTTAAAAGCCCCGGGTCAATGACGATGATCTGGTCGCTTTTCGTCAGGCCGGACTGCGCGTATACCTTGTCCAGATCGACGTGCGGGAACAAGGCCCGAAGCTGATCCATCGTGTACGGGTTGTAGATCTTATCAACATTGCTGTAATCCTGCCGGTCCAGCATATGGGGGGCAAGCGCCTTCTCAAACTGCCAGACAAGCGACGCGTTTTCTTTAGCGGTGGCCTCGTCATAGCCGCCGAGGGTGAAAAGCTTTTGCACATAAGCGATATAAGCGTCCTTCTGGCTGCCGCTGTCCGCCGCGTAGATCTCCTTGGTCAACGAAACGCCGGGCCCTGAGAGGGCGACCGTGTAGCGGTTGGAATCCTTCATGTCCGTTGTGAGCGAGAAGGTGAGCAGAAGCGAGCCGCCTACCTCGTCGGAGAGCTTTTGCTGTACGTCCATCAAATCGGATAGCGTTTTTGTGTTATCGAGGGCGGTGAGATACGGCTTGATCGGTTCGATGCCGAGCGCGTCGCGCGCGTCATAATCCAAAAAGTTATTGTAGAGCGCGGCAATGCGCCTCGCGTCCTCGTTCGTCGGATTCTTGGCCGCTTGTTCGATCAGCTCGGTCAGCGGTTCGGTGTTGGTCATCATTTCATTCAGCGTGCCGTTCGACGTGTAGCCGGGCTTGATGGCCGAACTGTCCAGCCAAGATTTGTTAACCGTCGCGTAAAAATCGTCTTTTTCATTTGTGCCGAATAGGGCATAGGTGCGGCGGATGAATTTATTCATCTGCTCCATGGTGACAAATTCCTCGGGCGAAAAAGTGGTGGCCGAGGTGCCCGCCACAATGCCCGCGTCGAATACATTTTGTAATTCATCCTTGGCCCAGTTCGGGATATCGGTAAAATTTGCGGCCGGGTAAGCTTTGCGCGCATTATCGCCCACGGGCGCGGGCAGCGTGCCGAAGGCCCGCTGCAACATCACCAGCGCCTCCGCGCGGGTGACGGGTGCCTGTTCGCGCAGGTCTCCGTTGGGGTCGCCGTGCATGATGTCGCTTTTGGTCACGGCCGGGTTGTAGTCATCCGCCGCCTGAATCAGTGCGGCGCATACCTCGCCGCGGGTAGCGGCGTTGGGCTCCGCGGCAAGCGCCGTGGGCAGCGTACCGGCCAGCATGGCGCTGCTAAGCAGCGCGGCCAACAATCGTTTGGTTTTCATAGGATTGTCCTTTCTCACTGTGTGTTGGTTGGAATCGTGCATGGACGACGAAATGGTGGAATGTCTCGTCTGCAATATGTGCATATTGAATATATACAACATAGCGCGAACCACCGCGATTGTCAATAGGCAGACCGCGCTTTCTTAAAATATTTTAAAGATCGCGACGGCACGCAATTTGTCGTTTACTTCCGATGGATTCGGTGCTACAATAAGGGACATATAGTGGGGTGATTGTATTTTATCAAACACCTTATAAAAATGGAGGAGTCATTATGAAAAGATTGCTGAAAACCCTTTCCGCATCACTGCTGATCGTCGGATCGCTGGCTGTTTCGGCCGCTGCGGCGAGTTTTGACCATTGTGCGGATACGCTCAAGGATCTGGGCTTGTTTCAGGGCACGGCGCAGGGCTACGAGCTGGACCGCGCGCCGACGCGCGGCGAAGCGGCCGCCATGCTGGTGCGGCTGCTCGGCAAGGAAGCGGAGGCAAAAACGCTTACCTATTCCGCGCCCTTTACCGATCTGGACGGCTGGCAGAAGCCCTATGTGCAATACCTGTATGATAACAAGCTGACGAGCGGCGCGAGCGCGACCACCTTTGAGCCGGAAGAAGCCTGCACGGCGAACATGTACGCCGCGTTCCTGCTGCGCGCGCTCGGCTACAGCGAGACTGAGGACGGCTACACCTACAAGCAGGCGGTGGAAAAGGCGTATTCGATCGGCCTTGCCGACTTTGCCAACTGTGATATCAACGCCCCCTTCCTGCGCGACAACGTCGCCGCGATGAGCTACACCGCGCTGGCCTGCCCGCCCAAGGGCGAGACCGAGACGGTGCTGCTCGAAAAGCTGGTAGAGGACGGCTCTGTGGACAGCGCCAAGGCAGCGCCGGTACTCAAAACATTTGAGACCGTTGCCGAATATGCAGCCGACGCATACCTGACCAGCCAGCAGACCAAGGTCGATATGGACGCTGATATTTCCATGAACCTTTCCATGAACGATCAGAAGCTGATGAGCCTTTCCATGCCCATGAACATGAAGATGGATATGAATCTGGCGAACATGGATCAGTCTAAAATGTCCATGAAGGGCACGATGAAGGCCGTGCTTGATCCCTCACTGGTAGAGGAAGGCGCAAGCAACACGCAGGAAGCCGCGATCGAGTATTACTACGCGGACGGCGTGTATTACATGAACGGCATGGGCGAGAAAATCAAGATGGATATGTCCTTTGAAGATTCGCTGGGCGGCATGACGGAAATGACCCAGATGCAGAACAACCCGATCAGCATGATCAAGAGCATTGAAAAATCTGGCGATACCTACACCGTGACCTATGCGAGCGGCGCGCTTGGCTCCATGGTCAATTCGATCTTGGGCGCGACCGGCATGGGCGACGCGGTGGCCGATCTCTCGTTCAATATCGACGAGATGACCGCGAAGGAAACGGTAAAGAACGGCCAGCTTTCCGCAATGGATATGACCATGCGCCTGTCCGTTACCGTGTCGGACGTTAAGGCGTCGATGGATATGACCATGAAGTGCAAGGTGAATGCGACGGGCGATAGCGTCAAGGTTACGCTGCCGACCGATCTGAGCACTTATCAGGAGATGACCGGTACCCTTCCGACAACCCCGGCGGCCTAAAACATAGCTTGAAAAGGAACCGAAACTGTTTTGTTTCGGTTCCTTTTTTCGGTCTCTTGTCAGCCTATGGTCTCCAATTCGCCGATCAGTTCGCCGAGCTTGTCCGCCGAGGTTTGCAGCTGCCGCAGCTCGTCGTAGGAGAGCGGGATGTCCAGCACCGATTCCACGCCGCCCCGGCCCACGACCGAGGGCAGGCCCAAACAAAGACCGTTTACGCCGTAATGGCCGCTAATCAGGGAAGAGACCGGCAGTACCGAGTGCTCGTCCCGCACGATCGCCTCCGCGATGCGGCGCACCGCCATGCCGATGCCGTAATACGTCGCGCCCTTGCCGTCTATGATCGAGTACGCCGCGTCGCGTACATTTTCATAGATGCGCTGCATTGCGCCAAAGGAATAATCCTTGCCCGTGATGCGGCAGTAATCGGCAAGGTCGACGCCGGAGATGTTGGCCGAGGACCAAACGGCAAGCTCGCTGTCGCCGTGCTCGCCAATGATAAAAGCGTGCACGTTGCGCATATCGACGCCAAGGTGCTGACCCAGCAGGTACTTTAGGCGCGAGGTGTCCAGCACCGTGCCCGAACCGAGCACGCGTCCCGCGGGCAGCCCGGAGATATTGTGCGCCATATAGGTGAGCACGTCCACCGGGTTGGATACGATCAGCAGGATCGCGTCTTGATTGACATTCATAATTTCGTTAATAATAGAGGACATGATCGCTTGGTTGCGGCCCAGCAGCTCGACGCGGGTCTCGCCCGGTTTTTGGTTTGCGCCCGCCGCTATGATGATCAGCCCGCAATCCTTCAGTTCGGCGTAGCCGCCCGCGCGCACGTGGCAGGGCCGGGCAAAGGAAATGCCGTGGTTGATATCGGCCGCCTCGCCCTCGGCCTTTTTCTGGTTCATATCGACAAGGGTGATCTCGGAAAACAGGCCGCTTGTCGCAAGGGTAAAGGCCGAGGTCGCGCCGACGAAGCCCACGCCGATCACACCGCATTTTTGAATACTGCTCATGGCAAAGACACCTCTTTTTTAATTCGTTTGGTTTAGTATGCCCGCAAATCACAAATCCTTTCGGTTGGCAAGGCACAGAGAATATGCTATAATGATGGCACGGATTTGACTATTTTCTATAAAAAACGCGCGCCGGCGCGCGAGTCTTTGCGACAGATAAGGAGAAAAAACGATGAAAAAAATGTTTCGTATCGCGTACGCGGGCGCAGCGCTCTGCGCCGCGCTTTCCACAGCCGCTCTGGCGGCTGATTTTACCCAAAGCGCGGACCGTTTGCACGAACTGGGCCTGTTTCAGGGCACGGAAAACGGCTACGAGCTGGACCGCGCGCCCACACGGGCCGAAGCGGCCGCCATGCTGACCCGTCTGCTCGGTAAGGAGAGCGAGGCAAAGAGCCTGACCTATTCCGCGCCCTTTACCGATCTGCAAAACTGGGAAAAGCCTTATGTGCAGTACTTATATGAAAACGGCCTGACCACCGGCGCGACGGCTACCACCTATGAGCCCGAAGCGCCGCTGACCGCGAATATGTATGCTGCTTTTCTGCTGCGGGCGCTCGGCTATAGCGATACGGCGGGCGATTTTACCTATCGCGGCGCTTCCGACTATGCGGAAGAACTCGGCGTGTACGATGAAACCATTGTGGATGCCGGCCATTTTTTGCGCGACCATGTGGCCGCGGCGAGCTATACCGCGCTGGCCGCGCAGCCCAAGGGCAGCGAAAAAACGTTATTGCGCACACTGACCGAGCAGGGCGCGGTGGACAAAACGGCGGCCGAGCCTTATCTTGCGCAGTTCGCGGTCTATCAGGAATACCGCGAGGCGACCGCCGGAATGGACGATCTAAAAGCGCTGGAGGTGACGCACACCTTGACCGGCTCGATCAGCGCTTCGTGGGAGAATCGCGAAAAAGATAAGCTGTTCGACCTGACCAGCGCGGAGACCTTAAAGCTTGACCGCGTTTCGCCCGTCCTGCTTTCGGAGCGCACCGTTACCATGCGCGCGCCGGACGGAACGGAAAAGACCTTTATCGCCGAAAGCTATACGGCGGACGGCATGCGGTATGTTTCGCAGAACGGTGTGAAAGCCCGCACCGCGCAGACGGCCGAGCAGATGCATGCGCTCACCGGCTCCTACGCTCGCGTGCCGGCGGCTTTGGTGGAGAATATCGCGAAAAGCGGCAACGGCGGCTATGTCATTACCTATAATAAGGCCGGCCTGAACCGCCTCGACGGCGCGCTGGGCGCCGCCGCGGATGCGGTGGGCCGGCTGGGCGATATGACGATCTACTCCGTTTTCGTCAAGCACAACGTGTCCGGCGGCCGCATCGTATCGCAGGGCACCACGGTGGAGTTCGACGGCGGCACGGTGGCCGGTACGCTGTTTAGCGAAATGGAGCTGGTCGCGGTGGACGACAAAGTCGTTTTGACGCCGCCGGAAAATTTATCTCAATATCCCCTCGCAAAATAGGAACAAAAGGAGACCCCTGCCGTCTAAGATTGCAGAAGCCTATTAAAGGAGGATATTGATTATGAAAAAGAGATTTTTAGCAGCAGTGCTTGGCGCTGCCATGCTGGGCGCTACCGCCTTTGCCGCCGACCCGGCGGCGCCTGAGGACACGACCCCGGCCGAACCCGGCAACTACCCCTATACGATCGGCGAGGAAGCCACCGTGCTTGAAATGCAGCAGGGCTCCGGCGAGTATGCGGATATGCTGGTTAAAACCGATACGCATGAGGAACTGGTACTGCATTTTTCCGAAAACACGCTGCTCATGGATACGCAGACCGGATTTTTGGCCAATGAGACCGACCTGAATAAGGGCGACAAGGTATACGTTTACTACGGCGCCGCGATGACCCGCAGCCTGCCGCCGCAGGTCACGGCCGAAGCCGTGCTGGTCAATCTGGACGATAAGCATTCGCCCGCGCACCTGCTGACCGCGGAAGAGGTCGTGCGCAATCAGGACGGCAGCGTTACCATTCTGGCCGAATCCGGCAGCATGTTCGTGACCATTCCGGCTGAGACCGACATCCGCCCGCTGGCCACCAAGAATATTGTTTCCTTGGAAGATATCCACATGGGCACCCAGCTGTTCGCTTGGTATGATTTTATGGCGCTTTCCATGCCCGGTCAGGCCACTGCGACCAAGGTCGTGCTGCCGCCCCAGCAGGATCGCGCATTCACCATGATCCATGAAGGCGACATCGCGATCGGCGAGGGCAAGGTGGAAAACGGTATCGCGATGGTGCCGCTGCGCGCCGCCGCCGAAGCCAAGGGTTTTACCGTTACTTGGAACGGCAAGGATCAGAGCGTTCAGCTCTCGAACGGCGAGATCCAGACCACGGTGACGCTGGGCGAGGATCTGTACTACTATGCCTCCGCCAAGGCTGTCGGCATGTCCAAGCCGAGCCCGCTCGGCGCTGCCTCCTATGAGCAGGACGGCACGACTTGGGCTCCGGCTCAGCTCATCACCCTGCTGTGCGGCGAAAATTCCGCCGTGCTGATGGGCAGCGTAATGTATCTGTAAGATCAAAACATGAAAAAAAGAGCTTTCCCCAAGTTTTTGGGGAAAGCTCTTTTTTTATGCCCTTATAGGGCTTGTTCATGCCACCCCGCTTTGGGGTGGTCATGACTTTCGTCCCGTAAGGGAGGCTCGTACAACACCCTTGGGGTCGCGGATCAGCAGAGAGACCACCCAAATGACCAGCCCCAGCGCGACGGCGGAAAGGCCAAGGTACAGATCGTTCAGCATGTCCGGCAGGGCGGGGGTGAAAAAGGCCGCGCCCTGTTCCGCGTATGAAAAGATCGCGTCCACCAGCCACATCAGGGAAGCGCCCCAATACATCCAGCACAGAATGCCGACGCGCAGATCGTTTTTCGGCGCGTTTTTATACCAAACAGCGGTGCTGATGACCGCGGCAAAAACGGTGATAAGTAAGGTCATCCGGTTTACCTCTGTTCGGAGGCAGGCTCCGGCAGCCGGGCCTTTTTCTCCATGGCGTTCGTAACCAGCACCATGGCGCCCCAGACCGCAGTGACGAGCAGCGCCATGCTAACGCCCACCGTGGCCATTTCATGCAGCATCACGGAAGCGTCCGCGGGGTTCGCGGCCGCGGTGAGGAAGGGGAACCACGGCACGATTTCACCGTGCCAAAGGTGCTCGAACGCAAGCAGGACCGAACCGCCCCAGAGCAGGCTCGAAAGCCACTTCAGCTTGCGCGAGAAGGGAATTTTCACCTGTGTTTCCGCGTGCGCGAGCTCCGCGCCGCCTATGCGTACGGACGCTTCCTTTTCCTTCGATTTCATGATGCGCGCGGCGATCGTGGTAACGACGGCCTCGGCGACAGGAACGACAAAACATGCCATGATAAATCCCCCTTATTTCAATGATCCTTAAAAATAGTACAAACCTACATAATAAAGAAAAGTTGACAGATTTCCCAAAACGGCAACCTGTCAACTTCTTCTTGGCGGAGAAGGTGGGATTCGAACCCACGTGCCGTGTTACCGGCAACTCGATTTCGAGTCGAGCTCGTTATGACCACTTCGATACTTCTCCGGATGCTGGGTGGTCACACCTGTTCTCACAAGTGCCTATATAGTTTATCATAGATTTTAGCGGGATACAAGAGGCTGGAACAAAAAAAATCGTCTAAATTTGTCGAATTATGTCGACAACCTTGCAAGGGGCAGGTTTACGTGATAAAATATCAATATCGCGGAAAAATATGCCCGCAGACACGTTTTTGGAGTGAAAAGAATGGATCATACTATACTGGCGGAACGACTGTTTCCGCATATTACGGAAACGCCCGAACAGGTAGAAGCGCGCTATCCCCAAAGAGAGTTGCCCGAAGGCGCTAAGGTGACCCGCATGGGCCCCAGCCCGACCGGCTTTATGCATTTGGGTAACCTATTTGGCGCGCTGGTGGACGAACGGCTGGCGCACCAATCCGGCGGCGTGTTCTACCTTCGCATCGAAGATACCGATAAAAAGCGCGAGGTCGAAGGCGGCGTGCAGACCATTCTTTCCGCTTTTTCGTCCTTTGGCCTGCCGTTCGACGAAGGCGCGACCCTGACGGGAGACAATGGCGCTTACGGGCCCTACCGCCAGAGCCAGCGCGCCGAGATCTACCAGACCTTTGTAAAAAGTTTGGTGCAGCGCGGCCTTGCATATCCGTGCTTTTGCACCGAGGACGAGCTTGCCGCCGCGCACGCGCGACAGGAGCAGAACAAAGAAAACTTCGGCTATTACGGTTCCTACGCGGTCTGGCGCGACCGGCCGATGGAGGATATCGAGGCGGCGCTCGCGCAGGGTTTACCCTATGTGATCCGCTTCCGTTCGGAGGGCTCAATCGAAAACAAGGTGCGCCACGAGGATCTGGTCAAGGGCAAAATGGAACTGACCGAGAACGATCAAGATATCGTGATCCTGAAATCGGACGGCATACCGACCTACCATTTCGCCCATGTGGTGGACGACCACCTGATGGGCACGACCGTGGTCGTGCGCGGCGAAGAGTGGCTCGCCACGCTGCCCGTTCATTTACAGCTGTTTCGCGCCATGGGCTGGAAGGCGCCCAAATACGCGCACACCGCGCAGTTGATGAAGATCGACCCGGAGACCGGCGGCAAGCGCAAGCTGTCCAAGCGCAAGGATCCGGAGCTGGCGCTCGATTTCTATTACGCGGAGGGTTACCCGGTGCCCGCCGTGCTCGAATACCTGATGACGCTTCTCAATTCCAACTTTGAGGAATGGCGACGCGCCAACCGGATCTGCCGATGAACGATTTCCCGTTCACGACCAAGAAGATGAGCGGCTCCGGCGCGCTGTTCGATATCGAAAAGCTGCGCGACGTGTCGAAAAACGTCATCTCCCGCATGTCGGCTGAGACCGTGTACGACTATGTGGCCGATTGGAGCCGCGATCACGACGCCGCGTTCCACGCCCTTTTCACGCAGGAGCCGGAAAAGAGCAAGGCTTATCTCGCCATTGGACGCGGCGGCAAGAAGCCGCGCAAGGATCTGGCGCTTTGGTCGGACGTCAAACCCTATATGGACTTTTTGTTTGACGAGCTGTTCCAGCCCTATTACACCATGCCGGAGCGCGTTTCGGCAGAGGATGCGAAGGCCATTCTGGCAGCCTATGCCGCGGAATTTGATGGTAGCGACACGCCGGACGCCTTCTTTGAAAAAATGAAGAAGCTGGCCGACCGGTTTGGCTTTGCCAGCGATACCAAGGCCTACAAGGAAAACCCGGATCAGTTCAAGGGCCCGGTGGGCGACGTTTCAATGGTCATCCGTGTTGCGGTGGCGGGGCGGCAGAATGCGCCCGACCTGCAATCGGTCATGGGCATTATGGGGCGCGAAGCCGTATTAAAGCGGCTGAAGAAATGCGAAAGGGCAATTAGTAATTAGTAATTATGGAGTCCGGCGGAGCCGGGCATCTTGAGAATTTTTAGGAGGTAGGAGTTAGGAAGTAGGGAGTTGGAGTTAGGAAAGCGGTATTTGCGCGCAGCGCATTAATTTCATGCCGGCTATGCCGGCGTTCCGCAATTCCTAATTTTTAATTTCTAATTCCTAATTTAAAAGAGAAAATGTTGGAAAACGTAAACAACTTTTTGACTGAGATCATCGACGAGGATCTCGCGGCGGGCCTTACCGAAAGGATACACACCCGCTTCCCGCCGGAGCCGAACGGCTATCTGCACATCGGCTCGGCCAAGGCGATTTTTATCAACTGGTCGATCGCCAAGAAGTACGGCGGCCTGTTCAACCTGCGTTACGACGATACCAACCCGGTCAAAGAGGATACGGAGTACGTCGATTCGATCTGGGAGGATATCAAGTGGCTGACCGGCGAAGAGCCGAACGGCGGCGTTTACTACGGTTCGGACTATTTCGAGACTTGCTATGAATGCGCCGTGCAGCTCATCCGCGACGGGAAGGCCTTTGTGTGCGACCTGACGCAGGAGGAAATGCGCGCCTACCGCGGCACGCTTAAAGCGCCGGGGAAAGAAAGCCCCTACCGCGACCGTTCGGTCGAAGAAAACCTGCGCCTTTTTGAAGAGATGCGCGCGGGCAAGTATCCGGACGGTTCTAAAACGCTGCGCGCCAAGATCGACATGGCGAGCCGCAACATGAACCTGCGCGACCCCGCGATCTACCGTATCGTACGGGCGCATCACCACCGGCAGGGGGATGCGTGGTGCATTTATCCGCTGTACGATTTCGCGCACCCGATCCAAGACGCGATCGAGGGCATCACGCATTCGATGTGTTCGATCGAGTTTGAAAACCACCGGCCGCTGTATGAGTGGGTCGTGGACAACTGTCCGTTGCCGCACCACCCCAAGCAGCGCGAATTTGCCCGCCTGAATGTGACCAATACGGTCATGAGCAAGCGCTACTTGCGCGAGCTGGTAGAGACCGGCCGCGTCGAGGGCTGGGACGATCCGCGCATGCCCACGCTTTCCGCGCTACGCCGCCGTGGCTATACGCCCTCCGCGATTTTGGACTTTGTGCAGCGCGCGGGCATCGCCAAGGCGAATAGTCTGGTCGATATCAAGCTGCTGGAACACTGCATCCGCGAGGAGCTGAACAAGACCGCGCTGCGCCGCATGGCCGTGCTGGAGCCGATCAAGCTGACAATTACCAACTATCCGGAGGACAAGCAGGAGTCGTTCGAGATCGCGAACAATCCGCAGGATGAAGCCACCGGCACCCGCATGGTGCCGTTCACGCGCGAGCTTTATATTGAAAAAAGCGACTTTGCCGAGGTGCCGCCTCCGAAGTTCCAGCGCCTCAAGCCGGACGGCGAGGTCCGCCTGATGGGCGCGTATATCGTGAAGTGCAACGAGATCGTCAAGGATGAGAACGGCGAGGTCGTTGAGCTGCGCTGCACGGCCGATCTGGAAACCGGCAACGGCATGCCGGCGGATGGCCGCAAGGTGCGCGGCACGATCCATTGGGTATCCGCGCCGACCGCGATCGACGCGGAGGTCTATCTGTATGAAAACCTCTTCACGCTGGAAAACACGGCGGACGTACCGGAAGGCACCAATTACCTCGATTTCCTTAACCCGGATTCGCTGAAAAAGCTGTCCGGCTGCAAGCTGGAGCCGTCTGTTGCCGAAGTGGAAACGGGCGCGCACATGCAGTTTGTCCGTATGGGCTATTTCGTAAAAGATCGTGAACCCGGCCGCTTCAACCGTGTCGTCACGCTGAAAGACAGCTTTGCCAAAACGCTGAAATAAATTGGGAAAGGGCGCGTTGCAAAATAAAAGAAATTCCGTCTGTCATTCTGAACGAAGTGAAGAATCTCGCGCGAACGCGCGGAATTAACGTGGAAACCGCGCGTTCGCGCGAGATGCTTCGTCGTTTCGCTCCTCAGAATGACAAGAATTTGGAACATTCTTTTATTTTGCAACGCGCCCTTTCTGCTGCATGCAGGGGTGGAACGCTGCAAACAAAACAAGATATATTGAAACCTTGACAAAAAGAGAAATAATGGTATAATAAGCTTATAAAGTTAGTAACAAATCAGTTAGTAACTAATTGATTGGTGGAAGGTGATAAAATGGGATTAAAAAGACTGTCCCTGTCGGAAGAGGAATTAATGAATGTGTTTTGGAAAATCGGCACGCCGATCACGAGCGTAGATATTTTGCAATATGCGAAGGATAAGACATGGAGCGGAAACTACATCCACAAAATGCTCAGGGAATTAGAAGAGAAAAAGTTTATTGAAATGTGCGGCGCAGAAAAGCACCGGGGGCGTTTGGTAAGGCAATTTAAAGCAATCGTTTCGCGGGAAGACTATGCAACCTTTTTCTTAGAGCAACAAGGCCTTAGCACAAAGGCGCTGGCGGACATCGCCGTAGCGTTCGTGAAGAAAAAGCAGATTAAAAAGAAAAAAAGCGAAGCGGACCAAAAGGATGTGATCGACGAGCAATTAATCAAAAAACTGCAGGAGATGGTTGATGCTTTAAAAGAGGAAGAATAAAAATGCAGGTTACGATATTTTCCTTTTTATCCGCAATTCTTTGGAGCAGCGCGCTGATCGTTCTAACCTATTTGCTTCGAAAAGCAAAAAGATCATCAAGGTGCTTTGGTGTGTTTTATATGTTCCTGCTCTATTTATTCAGCGCGGCGAGAATGTTTTGCCCGGTTGAGGTTGCCCCATCCGTAATCGTCGAGTCGGAAAAGATTTATCCGGCGGTTTATCGTTTTTTACATACGAAAGCTTTTGCAGGTACAAGCCTTGCCATATCGTACCTTTCTATTCTGTCGATCTTGTGGGTTGCGGTTTGCTGCATTCTGCTCATCAGGTATGTGCTTCAATACCAAAAGACCATACGCGGAATGACGCGGTATGCCGCCTTGGCGGATGAAAAAATCCAGCAGACACTTGAGCGCCTGCAAACAGCGGTGCACAAGCAGGTAAAAATCTCTGTCTGGGTTTGTCCCAATATCGATGTGCCGTTCGGTTTGGGTATCTTTCAGAAAAGAATTATTCTGCCTCCAAAAGAATACACGGATCGGGAGCTGCGGTATATCTTGCTACATGAGCTTATGCACTTCAATAATAAAGATACCGTTGTGAAATTTATGACTTCGCTGTTCTGTATCATATTTTGGATGAATCCGTTCGTCTATTTGCTGAAAAAGGATCTGGAGCAAACGCTGGAGATCAAATGTGACCTAACGGTAATTGCGCATTTGGGCGCAAGGGAAAAAGCGCCATATCTGCAAGCGATCATAGACAGCTTAAAGAGGATTTCCGCATCCAATGATACTCTCCCATACACCGCTACAGCGCTTTTGCAGTGTGCGGAGCAAGCCGGAATTGAGGAACGGTTCAGAGCCGTTATGAACTTCAGACCGGGAAAAAGCAGCAAGCTCCGGCAAACTGTTCTTGCGCTGAGCACTACTATGGTGCTTCTGACTTCGTATGTCTTTCTGCCGCAGCCGAAGTTTGAAGCGCCTCGAAGCACCGAGAAGAATACGATAGATTTTGACCCGTCAACTTCCTATATTCTATTAGAAGGAGATGGAGAGTATTGGCTATACATTAAAGAATCCCCATATACCCGTCTGGAGGAGAACGAAGCTATATTTTACAAAAATATTGGATTTTCAATTTTGAAGGAGTGAATGAAGATGAATAAAAAGATAATATATGCAATCAGCACGGTGGCTTTGATTGCAAGCTCGCTTACACTTGCGAATGCAGCTGAGCCCATACAAACGCCAGCCCTTGAAAATCTGACTACCGTGAATGAGATCATTTTACGCGCTGATGTAATCGTTTATAAAACGAGAATCCACGAAGGCAGACAACAATATAGACGCTGGAATGAAACGCGAGGTTATTGGGTTGATCCTGAATGGATCGATCTGTAACGGTATATATCACCGTATTCCCAAAGAAAGGATGATGCTTATGAATACATAAAAAATCCACATAAAACCGAAAGGCTGGACACCTTGCCGCAGAGCGGCAACTCGGATTTGTGTGGATAATGCTATTATAGCAGATAAGTATGCAAAGTCAATCGGACGCGAATGGATATAAAATTTTTATATCTTCATTTAACTTTGAGTAGCTTTTACACAGGCTATCATGACAACAGCTTGAAAGGAGCTTTATAATGTACATAACAAAAAGGTCTTTTACCGCACTAGTGCTTAGCGCAGCACTGCTTTTGGGCGTTCCTTATGCATCAGCAAGCGATAGCTCAGTTGATAATGTCAATCACGCAACTTCATCTGTTCAGCTTCAAGCTGACGCTTTGATTGCGTCTATAGATGATGAAGTTTTGAAGGAAGCCGCTTTAAACAACGCTGTTGATGCTTCTGTTCCGATTTCTATTAGGGAAAGTGTAGGCGCTGATGCCACCTTTATCCCGTTTTCAAGAAGTGGGCAGGATGCGGTTGAAGTAGAAGTTAACTCTACTGTTCAAAAGCTTGGAGAAATCGTTTGCGAAGATGGTGGTATTGCTAATATGTATGTATCCGCTGCAGCCGCTACTGTTAAAGAGGACTATGAACACTGGTATTTAAGAGATGTCCATGCGTGGTCTTTTGTTTACTGGATAGATAATCCGGGTGATAATAATCAGTTGCATTCTGTCAGAGGATCATGGTCAACAGGAGGAATGGCGGTTGAAAACAGGGTTCTTGAATATGGAAATAGTCATGTCGGTGGTTTGGGGTGGATTGGCTATGTATCCAGAGTAAGAGTCAGCGAAGATGATTCAACGTTGTATGACAACTCTTATACGGGTCTCACTTTCCGATGTGATGCAAGTATTGATGTTGTGAATATTGGCACACTAACAGTGACTGCTTTTAGTAGAGTTACCACCTAATCTAGTTGCACATCAGAAGAACTTCTTGCTGAAACAATGACCTCGCTCGCATTCTTTATGATGCGAGCGGGGTAATTGTCGCCCTTGTGGCTTACAAAAGAGAAAGCAGAGACCGCTCAACCTATAATATATTGTTGGAACGTGGAGAACCAAGTCGCGAAAAAACTAGGTGTTCTATCGTAATTGCGGGAAAGGAAAGTAGCATGCGGAATGTCAAAAGATTTTTGCGGTATTTTTGGGGGTCGATTGGTCAGTGCGTTGTATTCAGCGTGCTGTTTTTTGCAATGCTCCTATGTGTGATTCGCATTCTGCCGGACTCCACGGCTGAAATAACAGGGTGGCTGCTTATGGGACTCTATATTTGTATTCCTGCGGTTTGCGCTTATGGCTATTGCTTTTTGACACATCGAAAAAGCTTTCATTTTCGGTTATTAAGACCACAACCTAAAGGGAGGGCTTTCAGGCTGGCGGTCCGTTTTTTGGCCGTTTTAGTTTTTCTTTTATGCGTCTATATAATAGATATCTATCGCATCAAGTTTGACTTGGGTTGGTTTCATATCTTTGGAAGATACGGTAGCATGCTTGTATCGGCTGTAACATATACATTATTTTATATTTTCATTGTTATCTTTCCGGTCACATATGCGCTTTTGGAGTACCTTTGTGTTGAAGACATAGAAAAGGAAGAGCTGCGCAGCGAAGGAAATGAATGATAAATGGATCGCCTTATTGCCTTACTGACTTCTCCGTCAAAGATGAAAGTGCTATATCTGTCGCTATGATAGACCTTTCATTCTCTTCATGCAAAAAGCTCCGCCTTGAAAAAAGGAGGAGCTTTTTGCATGAGCTGTACCGACGTTATGGCAGGTCTTCGTCGTCTGTTTCGTCCGGCGAATGGGGGGGCGGGTTTTTCAGATGCTCCTTGGGGATCGCGCCGGAGAGGGTGAGCGCCAGCTTGGCGCAGGCCGGGCCGATCAGTTCGTATAGCACGGACGAGGCTAGAATGATCGTCAGCAGCATGTTGCCGATGGCGGGTGGCAACAGCCGCTGGCCGAGAAACGCAAGGCCGATCGCAACGCCCGCCTGCGGGATCAGGGCAAGACCGAGGTATTTGCGGATCTCCGGCGGGGCGTGCGTTGCTCGCGCACCTAGATAAGCGCCGCCGTATTTGCCCAGAATACGGATGAAGAAATAGGAAACGCCGATGATGCCCACCGTGCCAAGCAGGCGAATGTCCAGATTCATACCGGACACGATGAAGAAAATACTCATCACAGGCGGCGTGAAGCCGTTCAGTTGGTGGAACAGCGCCTTGTCGCGCGTTAGGTTGATGTAGGATGCACCAAACACCATGCAGGAGAGCAGGGGAGAGATATCGACCAGCGCGCACAGGCCGGAAAGACCGAGCAGCATGGCCACCACCAAAATGAGCCGGTTATCGCGCGAGCGGGTCGTCGGGCGAAGCAGCCGCGCGAGCAGCCAGCCGCAAACAAAACCGAGGCAGATGGCGAGCAGGTTGTAAACAATGGGTAAAACAATATCGAGTACCGCCGTTACGCCGGTATCGTGGCTGTTGACAAGCGCGGAAGCAACGCTAAAGGCCAGCAGGCAAACAACATCGTCCAGCGCGGCCACTTGCAGCAACGTATCGACAAATTCGCCCTTCGCGTGGTATTGGTTGATGGTCATCATCGTGCTGGCGGGCGCGGTGGCGGTCGCGATCGCGCCGAGCAGCAGGGAAAAAGCGCTGGGCAGGCCGAAAATGAAGTACATTGCCAACGAAATGAGCACGCCTGCCAGCAACGATTCCATCACAGTAATGACGATAACGCCCCAGCCGGTCTTTTTCAGCGTTTTCTTACGGAAAAACTTGCCCACGCCAAAGGCGATAAAGGCCAAAGCAATATCGCTGACAAAGCCCATACGGTCGACGATTTGATGGGGCACGAGGCCGAGCGCATGCGGGCCGATGATCATACCGGCCAGAATAAAGCCGCTTACATTGGGCAGATGCAGCCGCTTGGTCAGGCGTGTGAGAAGAAAGCCTGAAAAAAGGATCAGGCTGAGTGCGATCAGGACAGAAGTATTTTCTGTCAAAGGTTCATAAAGTGCAGATAACATGCCGCTCACCTCCTATTGAATATTAAAATATTACTATCATGATATACTGTTCTGTGGTTAAAAGCAAATAAATCGTGAAAAAAACAACAAACACGCAGGAAAAACCGGCCGATTATCCAAAAATAACGGCCGGTTTTTGATAAATATGCTATTTATCGCGGTGCGCTTTTTTCCATGCTTTAATCTGTTCCAAACGCTGTTTGTACTTGGCTTCGGAGCCCTGATCGGTGGGGCGGTAGTAGGTGCGGCCCTCCAGCGAATCGGGCAGGCATTGCATGTTGGTCAGCTTTTCCTCGGTATCGTGCGCGTATTGGTAGCCCGCGCCGTAGTGCAGTTCCTTCATCAGCCTCGTGGGCGCGTTGCGGATGACAAGGGGGACCGGCTCGGCAAGCTGTTGCAGCGCATCTTTCTTCGCGCTTTCGTAAGCCATATAGAGGGCGTTCGACTTAGGCGCGAGCGATAAATACGTGACCGCGTGCGCTAAATGCACGGTGCATTCCGGCATGCCGATGAAGTGGCACGCCTGATAGGCGGCAACGGCGACCTCCAACCCGCGCGAATCGGCCATGCCGACATCCTCGCTTGCAAAGCGGACGACGCGGCGGGCGACGTACAGCGGGTCTTCTCCGGCTTCCAGCATGCGGGCAAGCCAGTAAACGGCGGCGTCCGGATCGGAGTTGCGCATGGACTTGTGCAGCGCGGAGATGATGTTATAGTGCTCCTCACCGTTTTTATCATATAAAAGCGATTTTTTGGAAATGCACTGTTCCAGCGTTTCTGGGCGCACGGTGACCACGCCGCCCTCCGTATCGCCGTTTAAAACGACCATTTCAAGGGTGGAGAGCGCGGTGCGCGCGTCGCCGTTCGCGAAGGCGGCGATCATGCCGAGCATGTCGTCCTCCAAGTGGATCTGCTGGCCGCCAAAGCCGCGCTTGCTCGTCAACGCGCGGCGAAGCAGACCGGTCAGCTCGTCCGCGGAGAGCGATTGCAGCACAAACACCTTGCAGCGGGATAATAGCGCGCCGTTTACCTCGAACGAAGGGTTTTCAGTCGTCGCGCCGATCAGGATGATGCTGCCCTTTTCCACAAAGGGGAGGAAGGCGTCCTGCTGGGCTTTATTGAAACGGTGTATCTCGTCGACAAATACAATGGTACGCTCGCCAAAACGGCGGTTGTCCTCCGCACTCTTCATGACCTCGCGTATCTCCTTGATGCCGCTGGTAACAGCGGAAAAATCGATAAAAGAGGACTTGGTGCGGTTTGCGATAATGCGGGCGAGCGTCGTTTTACCAACGCCGGGCGGGCCCCAGAAGATCATGGAGGATACCTGATCGTTTTCGATCAGCCGCCGCAGAACCTTGCCTTCGCCAAGCAAATGCGTTTGGCCAAAAAAATCGTCCAGCGTTTGCGGGCGCAGCCGGTCGGCCAAGGGCCTTGTCGCATCGCCGCCGAACAGGGTCTGCTGTTCCATCCTTTCACCACCATTTCTGTTTTATCTGTATTATAACACCGAACAAATGTTCTGGCAAGATGGATAAAGAAAAATCCCCTTTCTCGTTGCCGTCAGGCTGAGAAAGGGGAACTGCTGCTATTGCAGCGGCACGGTCACGCCGTCAAAGTTCATGGATACGACCTCTGCTGGATCAAGCGGTTCGTTGAACGTCCATTGGTCGTAGGCATGGCCTTGGTTGGTTTCTGTATCAAGCGCCCACATGCTGCTTACACAGTTGCTCGTCAGGATTAGCTTGGTGCCGTCGCGCAGCATGGCGTAGGTGGGGCGGTGGCCGAGCACGGTGCGTTCACTGTCCGAAATAACAAATACCGAGATCGCAGAGAGGTTCACCTTTTTGACGAGCGCGCCGCCTACCTGAACATTGGTTTCATAGGTCAGCGTTGGCGTGCGCTCGATTGTAACATCGACGTTCCATTCGCCCTCTAACGCAGGTTTCACATAAAGGCTACCATATAAATCGTCAAAGACAAGGTCCTCTAAATCACTGGGAGTAACATGAAAAGCCATATCTTCATACCAGATTCCGTCCTGACAGAAAGAAATGAAATCGGCATCCTCGTTGTATAGCATATCCTCACGGCCCGATCGGCTGCGCGCGTTCGTGAGCACATAGCTATCATTCCGGTTGGCGGCGCCCATAAAGGCCACTTGCACATGCAGGCGGTTGTCGCTGCCAAAGCCGACGGAAGAAAAACGAAGTTGCTCTGTCTTTTCAAGCTTCAATTCCGTTTGATTGGGCTGTAGCACGGTCTTGCCGTCTTCTGTCAGCATCGTGGTGAGCGTCTTTTCCGTAACCGCTTCGATGGGGACACGGACGGAAGAATCCTTGAGATCCTCAATGGGCTTAAATGCTTTAAATTTTATTGTTGCAGGGAAATCATTCTCGCTTGAGCCGCCTGAACCGCGCAGTTCAACCAGCGCGGTACGCGTTTCCTTGTCATACGCGATAAGGGTGGTACCGATCATGGTGCTGTCGGGTTCCCACGGCAGACCTTCGATCATGGCGCCGATTTGCATGTTGGGGCCTAGTCGGTCGCCGGTTTTGTCCTGCACCTCACAGTAGATCCGCGTCATGCCGCTGTCCGACAGCGCGGAGACCACACGGATCTCGATCCCGTCCTGCTCAACGGCGACGCCGGTGATCGGCTGGCTTTGCGCGATGAAGCTGCCAAGTGCATTGGCGAGCGCTTCTCGTATCATGGGGCTGACGGCGGCAAAGGCCGAGACCGTCAGCACGGCGGCCAGAACCGCCGCCAGCAGAATCTTACCGGCAGTCCAGTGGATGGGGCGTCGTTTGGCTTCCAGACCGCGTAAGATCGCATCGCGTTTGGCGGAGGTTAGCGTTATATTAGCCATGGTCATGTCAAGATCACTCCTCATGTTCCGGTGGTTATTCTTCATCGTAGTACCACCCTTTCAGTGTGTGCCGCAGTTGCTCCCGCGCGCGGGAGAGACGCGCGGTAACAGTGGAAATGGGCAGGTGAAGCATATCGGCGATCTCCCTCGCCTTCAGCTCTTGATAGTAGTACAGGATGACGACTTCGCGGAGGGGACGGGAAAGACTCATGACGGCATGCGGCAGGGTATCGTCTACTTGTGGATCGTCCGCCGGGGCGAATAACGTATCCAGCTCCTCGGCCGGGGCGCGCCTGCGCTTCCAAGGCGAGCGCAGATAATCCCTGCATACGTTGACCGCGATATGGGTGATCCAGGTCGCGGCGCCACTGTCGCCGCGGAAGGTATCACGCGCGCGCCAAGCGCGCAGCATGGTATCTTGCAACGCGTCCTCCGCGAGATGGATATCCCGCAGATAGAGCGTGCACAGGCGCAGCAGCCGATCGCCGTACGTATCAAGCAGCTGGGGGATCATTTCGGGATCCGGCCGCAGCGATCGGTCCTCTGCCATTAGTCCTTCACATCCCTTCCTAATGAATTGACGGTGCAGCGCCCGTTTTTGCCGCATAAAAAAGAATTTTTTTCAAAAAAACGCCCCCACGAATTTCGTGGGGGCGTAAAGGGACTTGCTAGAAAACCTTACGGCTTGGCAATGATCTTCTTGAGCTGGGCGAAGCGCGGCAGGCCGTTTACCTTGGGGCCTACGTTTTCGCCGTTTACCAGCGGCAGTGCGTATTCGATAAACTTCTCGGTCACGCCGTTGCCTTCCTCGTTGATCCACTCGCGCGGAACCTTCTTTTCGGTGTTTGCAACTTCGGAGAGGGGCAGAAGCTCGATCTCGCACTTGTAGCCGTTCGCGTCACGGGTGCACTTGAAGCCGGGCATAAAGTCGGTCTTGCCTGCAACGGCGTTCTCGACAGCAGCCTTACCGGCCATATAGGACTCGTCCACGTCGGTCTTGGAAGCGCAGTGCGCGGCGCAGCGCTGCAGCAGGGAAAGCTCGATGCCGCGAACCTTGCAGCCGAGTTCGTTCTTAACAGTGTCAGCCAGCATGGCGGCCAGACCGCCCAGCTGCGCGTGGCCGAAGCCGTCGGTAGCGGAGGTTTTCGCTTCGGAAACGAAGGTGCCGTCGGCATAGTGAATGCCTTCGGAAACGGCGACAAGGCAGTTGCCCTTCTCGTCGTAAATGCGCTTTACGTCCGCGAGGAACTTCTTCATGTCGAAGTCGGTCTCGGGGAGGTAGATCAGGTCGGGACCTGCGCCCTGCGCGGTCGCAAGACCGGCGGCGGCGGTCAGCCAGCCGGCGTGACGGCCCATGATCTCAACAACGCAAACCATGCCGATGTCGTATACGCGCGCGTCCTGATAGATCTCCATGCAGGAAGTAGCGATATACTTGGCGGCGGAGGAGAAGCCGGGGCAGTGGTCGGTGCCGAACAGGTCGTTGTCGATCGTCTTCGGGATACCCATGACGCGGCACTCGTAGCCGGACTTCATCATATACTTGGAAACCTTGTTGCAGGTATCCATCGAATCGTTGCCGCCGTTGTAGAAGAAATAGCGAATATCATACTTCTTGAAGATTTCGAGGATGCGCTTGTAATCGGTATCGTCGATATCGGGATCGGCCAGCTTATAGCGGCAGGAGCCGAGGGCCGAGGACGGGGTATAACGCAGCAGCGCGAGTTCGTCGCGATCTTCCTTGTCGATGTCGTACAGTTCGTCATTCAACAGGCCCTTGATGCCGTGGGCCATACCGAACACGCGGGTGATGGACGGATTGTCCAGCGCAGTCTCCAGTGCGCCGAGAACGGAAGAGTTGATCACCGAGGTCGGGCCGCCGGACTGGCCGATGACGCATGCGCCTTTCAGTTCACTCATGATTTTGAAAACCTCCTAACAAATTAAAACACATTGGTTTGTTACCTTGCCACTGCATTTTCTTTCACTTTAAAGGTTACCATAAAAACGGAATAAAATCAATGGAATTTTGGGTTTTTTGGGCAGGGGGCGGCGAATAGCCGAGAAAAGCAAAAAATGGGGGGCATTTGGATTATGGACTTGATTTTAGGCCGACATACTGGTAGAATAGTGGTGGAATTCTTTATTAATTTCATTTATAGAAAGGAAGTTTATCCATGTCATTAGTTACTTCTGCAGAGATGTTCAAGAAAGCTTATCACGGCGGCTACGCTGTCGGCGCTTTCAATGTGAACAACATGGAGATCGTGCAGGGCATTACCGAAGCTTGTCAGGAGCAGAAGGCTCCCGTTATCCTTCAGGTATCCAAGGGCGCCCGTGCATATGCAAACCACACCTACCTCGTTAAGATGGTAGAGGCCGCTGTCAAGGAGTGCCCGGATATTCCGATCGCGCTGCATCTGGACCACGGCTCTGATTTTGAAATTTGCAAGTCCTGCATCGACGGCGGCTTTACCTCCGTTATGTTCGACGGTTCCGCCATGCCGTACGATGAGAACGTTAAGGTTGCCAAGCAGGTTGTTGAATACGCGCACGCGCACGGCGTTGTCGTAGAGGCCGAGCTCGGCCAGCTCGCCGGCGTTGAGGACGACGTTGTCGCTGAGGATCACCAGTACACTGATCCGGCGCAGGTTGAGGATTTCGTTACCAAGACCGGCGTTGACTCTCTGGCAATCGCGATCGGCACCTCGCACGGCGCTTACAAGTTTAAGCCCGGCCAGAACCCGCAGCTCCGCTTCGACATTCTGGCGGAAGTTTCCCGCCGTCTGCCGGAGTTCCCGATCGTGCTGCACGGTTCCTCCTCTGTTCCGCAGGACATGGTTGCTAAGGTCAACCAGTACGGCGGCGCTATGCCGGACGCTATCGGTATCCCGGAGGAAATGCTCCGCGAGGCTGCCAAGGGCGCGGTCTGCAAGATCAACATCGACTCCGACATCCGTCTGGCCATGACCGCCGCGATCCGCGAGCACATGGCGCTGCATCCGGCGGATTTCGATCCCCGCCAGTACCTGAAGCCTGCCCGTCAGGCCGTCAAGGACATGGTTGCGCACAAGCTCGTCAACGTGCTTGGCTGCAACGGCAAGGCCTAAAAGTAGATATGAAAGAAAGCGCGCCGGATTTTCCGGCGCGCTTTTTGCATTAGTGCTTTAGCGGTGGCGTATTTGCAGAGCAAATACGGTAAGAACCGCCCGCAATGCGGGTGGGATTCAAGTTTAAACAAAAAAGGACTTCCAAACTGATAAAATGGTGAGTGTTCAAGCCACCAAAGAAACAGAAAGGAAGACCTTTATGGCAAACAGTTTAGCACATACAAAATGGGTATGCAAGTATCACATCGTATTCACACCGAAATATCGAAGGAAAATAATCTATAAGCAGCTGCGAAAAGATATACAGCAAATTATAAAGGATTTGTGCAAGTGGAAGGGTGTGGAAATCATCGAAGGGCATATGATGCCTGACCATATTCATTTACTCGTAAGCGTGCCGCCGAAATACAGTATCTCGCAGTTTATGGGATATTTAAAAGGGAAAAGTGCGATGATGATATTCGAGCGGCATGGGAATTTAAAATATAAATTCGGCAGTCGTAATTTCTGGGCGACTGGATATTATGTGAGCACGGTAGGAATCAATACGGCCACGATTCAAAAATATATCAGGGAGCAAGATAAGCAGGATCAAATCGAAGATAGCTTAAGTAAGAAAGAATATGTTGACCCTTTCAAGGGTAGTAAGTAGTCTTACCATCAGGGCTTGAACGAAGTGAAAGCCAGCGTCTTTTAGGCGCTGGCTTTTTTTATGCCCTTATAGGGCTTGTTCATGCCACCCCGCTTTGGGGTGGTCATGACTCGCGTTTGAATGCGCGGCGGCAGTCGCGGGCGGTGGGATGACTCCACCAATGTCATTTAGTTAAGAATATCTGACTTCTATACGGCATAGCGCCGCCCTTTGGCCTTCCCACTACGAGGGGAAGGTGGCGCGCGCTGCAGGCGCGTGACGAAAGGGGGGCTTAACGAATGGCGCATTGAAAGGTTACTGCTTATTAACAAATTGCAGAAAGCAGATTGGTGAAAATACTATATATGGATAGGGAAAAACCACCCTTGGGAGTTTGAACTTGTTACACTTTACATTATGAAAGCGGTGTGATATAATGTTTGTATCATAAGAAGAATTTTGAATAGGGAGGGAGTATCTTGAACAAAAAACTGAAGGATGAGGATATGGACATCCTCTTTCAGGGCATTTTGAAGCTGCAATCCGTGGAAGAGTGCTATGATTTTTTTGAGGACCTGTGCACAATCGCCGAGCTGCGCGCGATGGTACAGCGCTTTCAGGTGGCCCGCATGCTGGACGAAGGCCGTATTTATTCCGATATCGTGCAGGAGACCGGCGCTTCCACAGCGACGATCAGCCGCGTGAATAAGTGCCTTGTTTACGGCTCGGACGGCTACCGTACGCTGCTAGACCGGCTGAAGGAAGATGAATAGCTATCAGGCGCTTTCCGCATACTACGACCGGTTTACGGAGGACGTGGGCTATGCGGAATGGGCGGACTTTTTTCAGGCGCTGTTCCGGCGCGAGGCGCTTTCGCCAAAGCTGATCCTTGATCTGGCGTGCGGCACCGGGCGGCTGACCAGATTGATGACCGAGCGCGGCTATGAAATGATCGGCGCGGACGCTTCTCCGGAAATGCTGATGCAAGCCATGGAAAGCACGATGGAGCTATCGCCACGGCCGCTGTTTTTGAACCAGCGCATGGAGGAGCTTGACCTATACGGCACGGTGGACGCGTGTCTGTGCTGCTTGGATTCGGTCAATTATGTGACCGAGCCCGCGGCCTTGCGCGAAGCGTTTCGCCGCGTACACCTGTTTTTAGAACCAAAGACCGGGCTTTTCGTGTTCGATGTGAACACTCCGGAGAAATTCGCCCGGATCGATGGGCAGAGCTATGTCCGCGAGGAAGAGGACGTGTTCTGCGTGTGGCAGGCTGCCGTGGAGGACGAGCTGTGCGCCTATCAGTTTGATATTTTCTCGCGCGAGAACGGCCTGTGGCGCCGCGCGCAGGAAACGCACGAGGAACGCGTTTATCCGCTGGAAACACTGCGGCAAATGCTGGCCGAAGCGGGCTTTGCCGATATCCATACATACGGCGATTTTGCCTTCTCGCCCGTTCGGGGCGGGGAGGACCGCGTATTTTTTACCGCAAGAAAGAGAGATTAACGAACTATGAGCGATACTTTATTGCGCGCTTTGACCCGCAACGCGGGCATTCAGATCGTTGCCGCCCGCACGACCGGGCTGGTGGAGCGCGCGCGCGAAATACATGGGACCCTGCCGCTGGGCTCTGCGGCGCTTGGCCGCACGCTGACCGCTTCCGCTATGCTGGGCAGCCAGCTCAAGGTGGAGGACGGCTCGGTGACCGTGCAGATCAGAGGTAACGGCCCGCTGGGCGCGATCGTCTGCGTGGGCGATTCGGACGGGTTTGTGCGCGGCTATCTGCAAAATCCGGCCTGCGACCTACCCCTGCGGGAGGATGGCAAGCTGGACGTGGGCGGCGGCGTGGGCCGCGGCTATCTGATGGTGATTAAGGATATTGGGCTAAAGGACCCTGTGACCGGCACGGTCGCGCTGACAAACGGTGAGATCGCCGCCGACCTGACGCGCTACTTTGCGGAGAGTGAGCAGATTCCCTCCGCCTGTGCGCTGGGCGTTTTGGTGGACACCGATCAGTCGATCAAGGCGGCGGGCGGTTATTTGGTGCAGCTGATGCCCGGTGTGCGGAACGAGGACATCGACCGGCTGGAAAAAAACCTTGCGCAGATCCGCCCGGTCAGCGCGCTGCTTGCAGAAGGGCAGACGCTCGAGCAGATCATAGAGCAAGTGTTGGACGGCTTTGACGTGGAGTTTTTACAGACAAGTGAAATCGGCTATCGTTGTGGGTGCAGCAGGCATAAAGTAGAACGCGCGCTTATCAGCATGGGCCGTGACGAACTGAAAAAAATGGCGGACGAACAGGAAAAAAGTGAGGTTACTTGCCAATTTTGCGATAAAATCTATGCCTTTACGCGGGAAGAATTGCAAGATTTGCTGACGCAGGCAGAAAGCTGAAAAAAGAAGAAAAAAACTGTTGACAGAATGATGGTTTTTAGATATAATAATTACTGCCGCTGGTAATAAAGCGGCAGCAAATTGGCCCGGTAGCTCAGTTGGTTAGAGCGCTAGCCTGTCACGCTAGAGGCCGTGGGTTCAAGTCCCATCCGGGTCGCCACTTCCAGTTTCATCAGGTCGCTTACGAAAGTAGGCGACCCGGATGGGACTTGAAAGAGCGGCGGCGTAGCCGTAAAAAATATGCCGGTGGCATGTTGTTTAGCTCGTGGGTGTCAACGCAAAGGTGATAACCCCGCGGCTAGGCGCCACCAGCCCCTAAAATAGCAACCACAGGGTCGCCCAAAATGCACCCGCCCTTTCCAGCGTCCCGCCGTTAGGCGATTTATCGAAAAACCAGCGAAGCGAAGTTTTCTCGCATCCCGCCGTTAGGCGATTTATGACACGCCTCTGTAGCTCAGTCGGTAGAGCAGGGGACTGAAAATCCCCGTGTCGGTGGTTCGATTCCGCCCGGAGGCACCATTTTTCATATCGCACCCTATGGTGCGATATGAAAAATCCATGCTTTTGCCCCAGCAAAAGCGATTTCGCCCGGAGACACCGGTTTTCCCGCGGAAAACGATCATACCCGGCATGACAGCACAAACGGCAATAAAATATATGCGGCTGTAGCTCATCTGGTAGAGCGCCACCTTGCCAAGGTGGAGGTAGCGAGTTCGAGCCTCGTCAGCCGCTCCAATTTTTTTCTTCACTTTTTAGGAATGCCGTTTCATTTTCCGCATATCTTAAATATGGTATGGTACCATAGCCAAGCGGTAAGGCGTGGGACTGCAACTCCCTGATCCCCAGTTCGATTCTGGGTGGTACCTCCAGAAAAAAAGACCATCGGCTTTTCGCCGATGGTCTTTTGCGTTTTTATCACATAATAAGCGTACAGGAATGAAGGAAGGAATCGGGTGATCAGAATGTTATCAAAGAAAAGCAAGGCCATTGGTTTTATCCTGCTGTCCGCTTTTGGGTTTGCCGCGATGAACGCGCTGGTCCGTCTGGCGGGCGACCTGCCGTTTACGCAAAAGGCTTTTTTCCGCAACTGCGTTGCGATGATATTCGCGGGCTTCGTGCTGAAACGCAACGGCGTGGGGTTCCGCTGGGGAAAAGGCAATCTTCCGCTGCTGACCTTGCGCGCCGTGTGCGGTACGCTCGGCATTTTCTGCAATTTCTACGCGGTGGACCATCTGCTGTTGGCGGATGCCAATATTCTAAATAAAATGTCGCCCTTTTTCGCCATCCTGTTTTCGCTGGCGCTGCTGCGGGAGCGCGCGAATTTGGTGCAGTACGGCGCGGTGCTCGCGGCTTTTGGGGCGCGCGCTGCTGATCATCAAGCCCGGTTTTTCCTCGGCGGTATTCCCGGCGCTGGTCGGTCTGGCGGGCGGCATGGCGGCGGGCGCGGCCTATACGGCGGTACGCGCGCTGTCGGGGCGGGGCGAAAAGAGCGCGCGGATCGTGTTTTTCTTTTCTGCCTTTTCCACGCTGGCAACGCTGCCGTTTTTGATATTTGACTATCACCCGATGACGCTTTGGCAAACGGCCTGCCTGCTCGGCGCGGGCCTTGCCGCGACATTGGGACAGTTCGGCGTAACGCTGGCCTACGCGCACGCCCCGGCCAAGGAAATATCGGTGTTTGATTATACGCAGGTGCTGTTTGCGGCGCTGCTGGGCTTTATGCTGTTCGGGCAGATACCGGACCTGCTGAGCGCGATCGGCTATGTGGTGATCTGCGGCGTATCGGTCCTGATGTTTTTCTATAACCGCATGCTGGAAAGCCAGACAGAAGCGCGCGAAAAGGGATAACAACAAAAGACGCTTTGTGACAAGCGTCTTTTTTGCTGCCCGGCGCGGCGGTGTGACAGGCGGCGCGGGGTATGCTATAATCGAAACGGGCGCTTTGCCGCCTTGGTGCAATCTCAAGAAATTCTTAATAAATTCGTGAATAAAACCAACAGAAACCTTTGTTATGATAGTACCTGTAAGGAGGGGGAAGCATGGAGAAATTAAAGATCCTGATCGTGGACGACGATCACGAGATCGTCGATAGCATTGCGATCTTTTTGCAGGCGGACGGCTACGAGATCGAAAAGGCATATAACGGGCTGGAAGCGCTGGACATCATCATGACCAGACCGGTGCATTTGCTGCTGCTTGATATCATGATGCCGGAGCTGGATGGCATCAAAACGCTGCTCAAGGTACGGGAAAGCAAAAATATTCCAATCATTCTGATCTCCGCAAAATCGGAGGACGCGGATAAGATCTTAGGGCTGACCGCCGGAGCGGACGATTACATCACAAAACCCTTTAATCCGTCCGAATTGGTCGCGCGGGTCAAGAGCCAGCTGCGCCGCTATACCCAGCTTGGCGCAATGCAGGTGACGGAAAAACAGATCGCCATTCGAGGCCTTGTGCTGGATACGGAAAGCAAAACGGCCTCGGTGGATGGGGAAGAGGTGCGGCTGACGCCGCTGGAATACAAAATTTTGGAGCTGCTCTGCCGCCACCCCGGGCGCGTGTTCTCAACCGAGGAGATCTACCGGCAGGTGTGGAACGAGGAAGCGGTTTCCGACAACGCGATCGCGGTGCACATCCGCCATATTCGTGAGAAGATCGAGATCAACCCCAAGGAGCCCCGCTACTTAAAGGTCGTCTGGGGCGTCGGCTACAAGATAGAGAGGAACGAGTGAGATGAAAAAAGTAACAAGGTCGCCTATCCTCAAGGCGGTCGCCTTTATTCTTTGTCTGGTGTGCGTCGGTTTAGCCACCATGACCGGAGGCAAAACGCTGGAATGGTTTCTGGAACAACAAAGAAACGGACAGGACGGCGAAGTAGGCGTCTATACCTTTGAAGCGGACTTTAATGAATCCTATATCCTGAACAACCCTTTCAGCAGTGCGTCCGGCATTTTAGACCGGATGCTACGCGGCGGAGGGGAGTCGGATCGGGATATGCGCCAGCTGAAAGATAACTTTGCGGGTGATTATTACGCGAAGCTGGGCGGGACTGTGATTAAAAATGCCGATCTGACGCAGGAAGAGGTGGAAAACTCCGCCTATTATGTGGTAATCCGCCCGGATGAAGTGTACACCAATGTGCGGCTTTGGTATAACGGCGTGCTGGAACGCTGGAACCCGGATTATAATTATGCCTTTGATAATGCGGCGCACAACCAGACCGTGGAGAATGCAAGGGATATTCTGCAACCGGGCGACTGCATCATGCTCCGCATGACCGAGCAGCAAGTTTCCCCCTTGTACCAGCGCTGGCAGGAGGGCAAACAGACCTTTGAAGGCGCCTTGCGGCGCGTGCTGATGCTGTTTGCGGTTGCGATAGTATCCTTCCTTTACCTGCTCTTTGTCACCGGCCGCAAGCCGGAGGACGAGGCGGTGCATTTGGTGCTGATCGACCGCCTGTTCGTTGAACTCAACCTTGCGCTGATCGCGGGTATCGTGGGGCTTAGCATTGCGCTGTCCTTTGTTGCGATCGAAGAACTGAGCTATGGTAACGGCTCGGGCGTCGCGGTCATTTTCCAACTGCTCACGCTGCTGCTCGTGTGTTCGTTCGCCATGGTGATGGAGCTGATCCTATCCCTTGTCCGCAATTTAAAAAACCGCAGCTTCGTTGCCCGCTCGTTCATCCTGCGCGCCTGTAAGTGGTGCTGGAAAGTCGTTAAAAAGCTGTGGTTCTGGTTTATCCGTATGTGTAAAAAAGGCTTGGCACGCGCTGGGCTACGGCAAGGATACGCTGTGGAACGGTCTTTCCAAAAACTATAAAACGCGCAATGTGGCGCTGATCTTCTTCGGCTATACGGCCGTGCTTGCCATACTCGCCATGATCTTCGGCTTCTCGATGGACTATGGCGACGGCGCGCTGGCGTTTGTGCTCGGCGTAGTCTGGTTTGGCGTGGCGGCGGTGTTCCTTGTAAACCGCGTCGCGGGGTTCGATAAAATCGTGGAGGGTCTCAAGCGCCTGCGTGCGGGCGAACTGTCCTATAAGGTGACCGACGCGCCGGCGGGTGTGTTCGCCGCCATGGCGGATGATATCAACTCCGTGGGCGACGGCTTGCAGGCCGCGCTGCAAAACGAGATCAAGGCCGAGCGCATGAAGTCCGAGCTGATCACCAATGTATCGCACGATTTGAAAACGCCGCTGACCAGTATCATCAACTATTCCGACTTGCTTTGTAAGGAGCATCTCAGCCCGGAGGAAGCGAATGATTACGCGAAGATCATTTACCAGAAATCAAACCGGCTGAAAAATTTGACGAGCGATCTGTTTGATATCTCCAAGGTGCAGTCCGGCGCGGAAACCATCGCTTCGGAAAAGCTCGATGTGTGCACGCTCGTGCGGCAGGCGCTGGCCGAGCAGGAGCACGCGATCGCGGACGGCGCGCTTGTCATGAAGGTGACCATGCCCGAGTGCGAGGTACCGGTTCTGGCGGACGGCAAAAAGCTTTCCCGCGTGCTGGAAAACCTGCTGGGCAACTGCGTGAAATATGCGATGCACGGCACGCGCGTGTTCATCACCGTGGCGCAGCGCGAGCGCGACGCGCTGATCGAGATTAAAAACATTGCCAACTACGCCATGGAGTTTGACAGCGAGGAGATCACCGAGCGCTTCGTGCGCGGCGACGCGGCCCGCACGACCGAGGGCTCCGGTCTTGGTCTGGCGATCGCCAAAAGCTATGTGACTGCCTGCGGCGGTTCGCTCAAGGTGGATGTGGACGGCGACCTGTTCAAGGTCACCATCACGTTCCCGCTTTATGGAATCGAACCTGTCGGCAATACCTGACGCGCCTTTGTGAAAAAATCGCCCTCGCGGGAGCAATCCTGCTTGGGCGGTTTTTTTTATGTTTTCTTTCTTAAGGCTATTGACAGGGTGAATATATTGTGTATAATGAGTATATACGATATGGAAGGGAGAACACCATGGAGATCATCCTGTCGAATATGGACGGCGCACCGATCTATGAACAGATTTTCCGACAGATCAAGACCAAGATCGTATCGGGCGAACTGCGTGCGGGAGAAGCGCTGCCTTCCATGCGCCTGCTGGCAAAGGAACTGCGTATCAGTGTGATTACGACCAAGCGGGCCTATGAGGAACTGGAGCGAAACGGATTTATCGTAACGCAGACCGGGCGCGGCAGCTTTGTCGCCTCGTGCAGTACCGAACGGCTGCGCGAAGAACAGCTGCGCGTGGTGGAGGAACATTTGTCGAACGCGGTGCAGGCCGCACGGATTGGGCAGCTGCCTGAAAATGAATTTTTGGATATTGCCAAGACTCTGTTCGAGGAGGAAACATAATGGAAAACGCATTGGAGATAACGGGCCTGTGCAAGCAGTACGCGGGGTTCGCGCTGCAAGACGTCGGCTTTACGCTGCCACGCGGCAGCGTGATGGGGTTCATCGGGGAAAACGGCGCGGGCAAGACCACCACGATCAAGGCGATCCTGAACCTGATTCGCCCGGACAGCGGCGATATCCGCGTGCTTGGGCTGGACAACCGAAAGGACGAGAGGGCGTTTAAGGAACGCATCGGCGTTGTTTTGGAGGATGGCAGCTTCTTAAACACGCTCAACGCCTGCCATGTCGATACGCTGCTGGGCAAGGCTTACCAAAACTGGCATTCGGATCAGTTCTTCGGCTTTATGAAGCGCTTTCATATCGATGAAAAGAAGCCGATCAAGGATTACTCCAAGGGAATGCGGATGAAGGTGGCGATCGCGTCCGCGCTGTCGCACGACGCTGAATTGCTGATCATGGACGAACCGACCAGCGGCCTTGATCCGATCGTGCGCGACGAGGTGCTCGATGTGTTTTACGATTTTATGCAGGATGAACGGCACGCGATTCTGCTGTCCAGCCACATCACAAGCGATCTGGACAAAATAGCCGATTTCATCACCTTTATACACAATGGGCAGATCGCACTGTCTGAGCCGCGCGACGAGCTGCTGGATACCTACGGCGTGCTGCGCTGCACCGCCGATCAAATGGCCGCGCTGTCGCCGGAGGCGGTGCGTGCAAAGCGCGCGGGCGCGTTCGGCTGCGAGGCGCTGGTGCGGCGCGGTCAGGTGCCCGCGAACTGGCCGGTGGAAACGGTCAATATCGAACAAATCATGCTGTTTTTAACAAGAGGGGAGACTTTCTGATGAAAGCGATGCTGTATGCCGACTGGATGAGCTTTAAACAGTCGCTCAAGTCACTGCTGTTCGTCCTTGCGGTTTTTGCGCTGACCGGTTTGTTTATAAGCGGACCATCCTTTTTTTCCATGATCATCGTGATGCTCAGCATCATGACGCCGATCACGCTCTGCTCGGTCGATAAGGCCTACGGCTGGGATCGGCTGAGCCTGTCCATGCCGATCCTGCGGCGCGACGTGGTGGGCAGTAAATTCGTACTGAGTCTGTCCTCCAGTCTCGCTATGCTGGCAATCAGCACGGTGCTGGCGGCGGTGTATAACGTGTTGCATCCGGAAGAGGACTTGATCAGCAATCTTGCGGGCCTGATCCTTTGCGAGGCGATGTCGCTGATCCTGATGGGCGTTATTTTGGTGGCTACCGTCAAGTGGGGCATTGAAAAGGCGCGGTATGTGATGATCGCCTGTGTCTGGGTGCCCATCCTCTTTGTGTTTCTGGTAAAGAAGGTGGGCGTGCCCATGCCTGACTTGAGCTGGCTGGAATCGCTCAGCGGCGCCACGCTGTGCTCATACGCGGTCGCGCTGACGGCCGTTGGCCTGATCGTTTATCTGATCTGCTATGCGTTAGCAGTAAAGGTTTATCAAAAGACCGAGCTATAAGAAAACAGAAAAGCGCCCGGACAGTATTGTCCGGGCGCTTCAGTGTGTCAAGGAACCCCTCGCGCCGCAGCGCGTATAAAATAGGATTTTGCCGCGACATGTGCGTGGCTTTTTGGTCTATTGCGGTTCTTTGGTATTATAGCGCGTGAACAGGGTGATGTACTCCTCTTGCAGCGCTTGATAGATATCCAGAATAGGCAGGCAGCGGTCCTGCGTCGCGCGCATGATCTCGTCGTAATGCAGGTTCATACAATCGACGATGTCGGGGTCGATCAGCCCGTCGCTTTTCATTTGGGTGATGATGCGGACGATGCGTTCCTTGCCGTAGGCTTCTTTGTAGCTGCGCGTACCGGCCAAGGCGCTCACGATGTCGGCCACGGCGACGATGCGCTCGCCGAGGGTCAGCTCGCCGCCTGTTAGGCCGCGGGGATAGCCTGCGCCGTTTAGCTTCTCATGGTGACGAAGGGCGATGCGCTGGATCGGCGGGGGAATGGAGCCGTCAAAGATCTCCTCCGTGATATCGACATGGGACCGCATCACGGACATGGCCTGCGGGCTGAGCTTGCCGGGGTATTCCAATATTTCGACCGGTACGCCGATCTTGCCCAGATCGTGCAGCAGCGCGCCGCAAACGATATCGCTGCGCGCGGCGGAGTCAAGCCCCATAAAGAAGGCCAGTTCGCTGGAGATGCTCGTGGTGGTCATCGCGTGGGTGACCGTGTGGCGGCTGCGAAAATCGATGCTAAAGATGATCATGGTCAAATATTCCCGGATATCCGCTTCGGAAAACGGCGTGCCGTACAGCATGCGCGCAAACACCGGATCGCTTTCCGCCTGTTCGGCGGAAACGGCGGTAAAGTCGTGTTCCAGCACCCGGTCGACGAGGGCGGGCGCAAAGCGTGTGCCGCGCTCCTTTTGGAGCAGCGAAACCAATTCCGCATACGGGCAATACTCGGCGTTCAGACATACGTCCACCCGGTCGGCGATCGAGAGCAGCTGCGCGATCTGCTTGTTTTGCTCGCTGACGTCGGCCGCGCCTTGCAGCATCCGCCACGGCGCATGATGAAATAGAATGGCCTGCGCGTATTCCCGCAGCGGGGAAAAGTATTTGACGAACAAATAGCCGTACACCGAATGCTCCCAAATGTTGTTGCTTTCAAATTTCAGCATGCGGTCGATCTCGGCGGTTTTGTAAGCGCCCACATCGTGCAGGATGGCAAGCGTGCAGACGTCGCGCTGCATCGCGGCGTCCCAGCCGGGCATGTCGCGCAGCAGGCGGGAGACGATATAGGCCACGCGGATGCCGTGATCCATCAGGCGCTTGTCCACGTGGTTGCAGGTGCGGCGCAGGATGCCGATAATGGCTTTGTTGTCGATAAAGCTGATGTTATATTGCAGCATAGGGTTATCCTCTTCCGCTGTTTTTCTCAGTGTAACACAAATAAGGATAAAAGAAAAGCGCGATCCGTACCTATTGGGAACGGTTCGCGCGCTTATTTGCATGGTGTGAGTGATGCTATAAGCCGGGTTCTGTATTCAATGATCATCTATCTGGGACGCGCGTTACCGCACGCCTCAAGCCGTCAGTTGGGACGATCGGGCCGATCATAGCCCCGGTCGACGTTGCTGCGGATAGAGTTTACAGGCCCCCCGTGTTACCACGGGGCGCGGTGAGCTCTTACCTCGCCTTTCCACCCTTACCCCTTATAAAAGAGGCGGTATATCTCTGTTGCACTATTCCTAAGGTCACCCTCGGCGGACGTTATCCGTTATCCTTGCCCTGTGCAGCCCGGACTTTCCTCACAGCGTATGCTGCGCGACCATTTGCATCACTCACGCTCCTTAGTATACCGCAAAAAAAGGAAAGCGTCAAACCGTACTTGCAATATAATGCAAAATCGTGTACACTATAGGATATGTGAAAAGGGGCGAATGCACATAACATGACAGCTTTGGAACAATATTTTGGCGGCTTGCTGGATAAAACGGTCGGCGTGATCGGCGCCGGGGTCAGCAATATGCCGCTCATCAGTATGCTGCGCGCAGCCGGTATCAAGGTGACCGTGCACGACAAAAAAACGCCCGAGGATCTGGGCGATCAATACGCCACGCTGGCGACGCTGGGCGTGGATTTTGTGCTGGGGGAGCATTATCTGGACGCGCTGACGGAGGATGTGATCTTCCGCACGCCCGGCCTGCACCCGCGCTTTCTGGAAAAGGCGCGTGAAAACGGCAGCACCGTCACCAGCGAAATGGAGCTTTTCTTCGCGGTGTGCCCGTGTCCGATCATCGGCATCACCGGGTCGGACGGCAAAACCACCACGACCACGCTGGTTTGCGAAATGCTGCGGCACGCGGGCAAAACCGTGCATCTGGGCGGCAATATTGGCCGGCCGCTGCTGCCGCGCGTCAATGAGATGGGGCCGGAGGATCTCGCCGTGGTCGAGCTTTCTTCCTTCCAGCTGATGCACATGAAGTACAGCCCGTCGGTCGCGGCGATCACCAACCTGACGCCGAACCACCTCGATTACCATAAGGATTTCGAGGAGTATGTCGAGGCAAAGACCGCGATCTATCGCAACCAAAAGCCGGGTGACCGGCTGATCCTTAATTTGGACGACAAGGTCACGCGTTCGCTGCACGCGTCCGGCAACCTTTTTTGCACCAGCAAGGAGAGCGAGCTGGCCAACGGCGTATATCTGAAAAACGACACCATCTATATCGCGGAAAACGGCGTGTCGCGCGAACTGATGGCGGCGGGCGATATCCGCATCCCCGGCGCGCACAACGTTTACAACATGATGATGGCCGCCGCGATCGTTCAGGGCTGGTGCACGGACGAGGATATCCGCGCCGTGGCCGCTACCTTCGGCGGGGTGGAGCACCGCATCGAGTTTGTACGGGAGAAGGACGGGGTCAAGTATTATAACGATTCTATCGCTTCCAGCCCGACGCGTACGATCGCGGGTCTCGCTTCGTTTCAGCAAAAGGTAATCCTCATCGCGGGCGGATATGATAAGAACATTCCGTACGACGTGCTGGGCGAGCCGATCTGCCGCCATGTGAAAACGCTGTTCGTCACCGGCGCGACCGGGCCCAAGATACGCGATTGCGTACGGAATGCCGAGGGCGAAAAGCCGCCGGTGATCGAAGTGGAAGATCTGGAGACCGCCGTGCGCGAGGCATCCGCCGTGGCGGAGCCGGGCGACGTGGTCATGATGAGCCCGGCAAGCGCCTCGTTTGACCGCTTCAAAAACTTTATGGAGCGCGGCAACCTGTTCAAGGCGCTGGTAAACGCACTATAAAAGCATAGAAAAAAGCTGCCGCAGACTTTGTCTGCGGCAGCTTTTTTTCGTTATGCGGCTTTGCGGAAATACGCCGCAAGCAGGCTGAGCGTGAATAGCAGCGTGACGCCTTCCATCACGGGAGAGACCGCCCACACGCCGGTCATACCAAACAGATAGGACAGGGTGAGCAGCACGGGAACGATAACGATCAGCCCGCGCATCAGCGAGAGCAGAAAGCCCCATACAGGCCTGCCGACCGCGCTGAAAAACGCCGCCGCGATGATATTGACGCCGCAGAACCAAAGCCCGCCGAAGTAAATGCGCAGGCCGGGCACGGCAAGCGCGGTAAGGGCGGCGGAGCCTTCGCTGTTAAAGGCTGCGGCAAGCGGCCCGGCGAACAGGAACACGACCGCGTAAAGCGCGGAGGCGATAAGAAGCGCCAGAACGGCCGCGCGCCGCACCAGCAAGCCGAGCGAAGCCTGCTCGCCGCGTCCGTAGCAGCCGGAGAGCAGCGGCTGCGTGCCCTGCGCGATGCCGGTGAAAATGGAGATGGCAACGATGGACAGGTTGGCGACGATGCCGTACGCCGCCACGCCCATATTGCCCGCCAGCCGCAGGATGACAATGTTGAACAGCAGCAGCACAAAGCCGGTGGACAGCTCGCCCACCAGAGAGGAAAGGCCGGGTGCGCAGATCGCGCCGAACAGTCTGGGGCGAACCGGCGTTTTGCGGAAATGAAACCCGCGCGCCGGGGTTTTGAAATGGCGGGAAAGCACCAGCATGCTCAAAATGGGCGAAGCGCCGGTCGCGAGGGCCGCGCCGAAAATGCCAAGCCCGCAGGGGAAAATAAACAAATAATCTAGTACAATGTTGGCGAAGCTGCCAAAGAGCATGCCGAACATTGCCAAGCCGGGCGCGCCGTCGTTGCGCACAAAGGCGACGCACACGTTGTTCAACACAAAAAATGGGCCGAAGCACAAAAGGGTTTGCAAGTAGGTGCGCGTCATAGCAAAGATCGCGTCATTCGCGCCGAGCAGGCGGGCGAGCGGAGCGGAAAAAAAACGCGCCGAGGGCGAGAAATACCGCGCTGACAAGCAGCGCGAGCAAAACGGCGTGGGTGAAGGTGCGGTCTGCCGCCGCCCCATCGCCCTGCGCGCGGCAGACGGAGTAGCGCGTCGCGCCGCCCACACCGATCATCAGCCCGGTTCCGTGCATCACGCTGTAGGCTGGTATGGCGATGTTCAGCGCGGCCAGTCCGTTCGCGCCCGTGCCGCGGGCGATAAAAAACGTATCGGCCAGAATATAGCATGAAAGGCCGATCATGCCGAAGATGTTCAGGGTGACGTACCGGCCGAATTCCCGGTTTAGGTTTTGCGTTTGCATTTGGTGATTTCCTCCATTAAAAAGCGCCCGGCAAATCCGCACCTTCTATGGCCTGTCGGTGCGGGGCCGAACGCTGTTTTTCACGCTCTACCCGGCGGCAAAGCGCAGCGATGTTGATTTAGTTTTTAGGCTTGTCCGCCGTACCCGGCGCAAAGGAAGCAAAGCAGCTTTCCGCAAACTGGCGGAGCAGCTCGGCCACCTCTTCCGGACTTTCGGGGCAGTCGTCCCGCAGCCACTGCATCAAAACGGCGGCCGCGCCGGCGCTGACGAAGGAGTAGATCAGCAGGATCTGGTGCTCCTCGCGGGCGGGCATGGTCTGCCGCCAACGGGAAACAAACGCTTCGCGCGACAGACGGGTAATCCGCTCGGCAAAGCGGGGATCGCCGTTTTCGCCCTGAATGGCAAGACAGAGCGTGCGGTTTTCGTACACCACGCGGATCATCGGCAGCATGCCGAGGGCGTGCTCGTTTTCGGGCGGGAATGCGCCCCTCATTTGAGCGAGCAGATCGTTTTCCATTTCGCCCAAAAGATCGTATACATCCTTATAATGCAGGTAGAAGGTGCTGCGGTTGATATCGGCGCAGGAGCACAGATCGGTCACTGTGATGCTTTTGATGGGCTTTTGCCGGATCAGCTCAAGCAGGGCGCCGCGCAGGGCGTTCCGGGTGAACTGCACGCGGCGGTTGGTACCGGACATGACGAAGGCCTCCCAAAACAAGATATCGGCATTATACTCCATGGGCGCGGTAAAGTCAACACGGTGTTGCATTGACGGTGCGATAAAGGGGATCGATATACGCAACACAGGCTGCCGAACCGCAAGTTCGGCAGCCTGTGTTGCTGTTGTTATGGAAGCGCTTATGACCAATCGGAGGTTTTGAGAATGGTTGGATCGAGCTTTCGGCGGATGAATTTGCCGTGACCCTTTGGCCCGACGAATGCTCCGTTTTCCGCTAGGATCACGCCTTTCTGAATGGTCATAACAGGCCACCCCTTGTACTGCAGCCCTTCATATACGGTATAATCGACCTTCATATGAAGCATGGCGTTTGTGATGGAGACCTCCTTGTCGGGATCGACAAGCACGATATCCGCGTCCGCGCCCGCTTCGATCAGGCCCTTGTCGGGATAGAAGCCGAAGATCTTAGCGGCGCCGTAGCTGTTGACGTATACCAGCTCTTCCCATGTCAGCTTTCCTTCGCTTACACCGTTGATCAGGGTGGGGAGCCGCATTTCGATTCCGGGCACACCGTTGGTCACCTTGTTGAATTCCGGGATATAGTTCCCGTTTTCATCCTTTTTCAAATCCATGGCCTTTTCAAACCGGGGGAAGGAGGAATGATCGGTCGAGGTAACATGGATCGATCTGTTCTTGAGCGCTTTCCACAGCGCGTCGATATCCTCTTCCTTGCGCAAGGGCGGGCTTTGGATATACAGCAGCCCGTTTTCAGCGTCCCGGAGCTTGTCCTCGGTAAAGAGCAGATAATGCGGACAGGTCTCCGCATAGACGGGCAGGCCCTTTTTCTTTGCCGCCTGACAGATCTCCGCGCCTTCATGGGTGGACACGTGCGCGATAAAGACGGCTGCTCCGAGCTTTGTGGCAAACAGCGCCATGCGCTGAATCGCTTCCTGCTCCACAATGTTCGGCCGCGTCAGCGCTTGATAAATATAGTCGGTTTTGCCTTCGCTTAACGCCTGCGCGACCTTATAATCAATGATTCCGGCGTTTTCCGAGTGTATAAATGCCAAGCCGCCCTGCTTCTTAATCTCTTCCATTAAGGCGTAAATATCGCCGTCCTTGGTGGTTGTCGTATACATCTTAAAGGATGGGGTGCCGAAGGCGACCATTTCCTTGATCGCGCCGAACACTTCCGGAGCAGCCTTGTTCAAAACGATATGAAAGCTGAAATCGACGACCGCGCCGCGTTCCTCGGCCATGGAAATGCGCTTTTGCGCCAGCTCCATCGGCGTATGACCTTCGGACGGCTTGACGAAATCGATAAAAGTAGTGGTGCCGCCGATCGCGGCCGCCACCGAGGCGGTATAATAATCATCCCCGCCAAAGCGTCCCATATAAGGGGATTCGATGTGCACGTGGGTATCGATACCGCCGGGAATGACCATTTTACCGGTGGCGTCCACGACGCGGCCGGCCTGAAAACCGCTCGCGTCGCCAACCGCGACGATTTTACCCTTGTCCACCATCACGTCCGTCTGTTTACGCCCGTAAGGAGATACGACCGTTCCTCCCTTGATGATCAGATCCATGAAAGCTTACACTCCTTTTCCTTTACGCTGGCGCGTTCCGCAACTTGAACAAAAGCTTTTCCACATGTACCGGTGTGTCGCCGTAGCGGCGCTGCGGCAGGTGGCCGTCGTTCGGCTCCAAAAGGGCGAATACGCCGGGATATAGAATGATACGGCCGTCCACTTGATGGGGATAGAGGCAGAGGTCCGCCTCTTCGTCATAGCCGGGATATGCGTTCTGGTCGTTGACAAAGTCGATGTAGCAGGTCTCGATCCCGCCGAGGACGATCTGAAGATCGGTATATTTGGTGTGGAGCTCAAAGCCCTTTTCGTCGATGGGCTTGGAATCAAAGGATTGCTTGAATAGGCGGCAATTTTCGCCGTCGACGTCGTATCTGCCGGCCGGCAGAGCCAAAAGCTCTTCGGTAGAATGCTCCTTCCAGATATTTTATAACGGTGCAAATGTTCTCGTTGAGAAAGGAATACCGTGCAAGACGATCTAAATTATCATATACCATGGTTGACCTCCTATCAATCGGCGGAGCAGTGCGGCCCGCCGCCCTGTTCCTTGTTTGTAATCCGGTCCTATCGCGTGCGGCGACGCGTTCCGGTGCTTCCGCTCACCGCCCTCCTAATCATATAAATGACAGGATACCCAATGATCGGAACCCATGTTTTTGAGCGCGGGGTTGCAGGCCGTGCATTTTTTCGTCGCTTTCGGACAACGCGGGGCAAAGCGGCAGCCCGGGCTCGGGTTGATCGGCGAGGACAGCTCGCCCTTGATGGTCTCGGCTTCCTTGCCCTTGTACTTGATATCGGGCAGAGGGATGGCGCTGAGCAGCGCCTTGGTATAGGGATGCAGAGGGTGCGCGAAAATATCGTTGCCGTTGGCCTTTTCCACGATCTGGCCAAGGTACATCACCACGATATCGTCCGAAATATGCTTGACCACGGAAAGGTCGTGCGTGATGAACATGTAGGTAAGGCCCAGAGAATCCTTGAGATCCATCATCAGATTCAGTACCTGCGCCTGTATGGACACGTCCAGCGCGCTGACCGGCTCGTCGCATACGATGAAGCTGGGATTCAAGGCTAACGCTCTGGCGATGCCGATGCGCTGTCTCCGCCCGCCGTCCAGCTCGTGGGGATAGGCGTTTTCGTAGCGCGCCGCAAGACCGACCACCTCCATGAGCTCCTTGACCCTGCCGTACACTTCGCTTTGCGTCTTGTAGACCTTGTGGATCTTTAGCGGTTCCTCAATCGTGTCAAAAACGGTGTAGCGCGGATTGAGCGAGGAAAAAGGGTCCTGAAAGATGATCTGCATTTTTGTTCTGAGGCGCTTCATTTGCTCGCCGCTGTATTGCAGGATGTTTTGGCCCTCAAAGATCACTTCGCCGTCGGTGTGGGGAAGCAACCGGAGTATGGTGCGCCCTAAGGTGGACTTGCCGCAGCCGCTTTCGCCCACGACGCCCAGCGTTTTACCTTTTTCCAAAGAAAAGCTCACGTCGTCCACGGCATGGAGCATGCCGTTCGGCACGCTGAAATACTTCTTTAAATGCTTGCATTCTAATAAGATTTCGCCCATTTCACACACCTCCGTTTGCGGCCGCGTCTTCGATCAGGCGGCATTTTATTTGATGCGTGCCCCGAACGTGGACAGGGACCTCGCCGTCCTTGCATTGCTCGGTGCATTTCGGACAGCGCGTGTGAAACTTGCAGCCCTTTGGCAGATCGGTCGGATCGGGCATCAGGCCCGGGATGGGGCTTAATCGGTCTCTTTGATCTTCGATGTTCGGTATTGAGCCGAATAGGCCGATGGTATAGGGGTGGTGTTCTCTTTCTTTGTCGAAAATATCCTCCAAAGTGCCCTGCTCAATGATCTCGCCCGCGTACATGATCGATACGGCATCGCAGAAGTTCGCAACAATGCCCAGATCGTGGGTGATCAGCAAAACGGCGGTGTTCAGCTCCTTGCGCAGATTGTTCATCATTTTAAGCACTTGCGCTTGAATCGTCACATCGAGCGCCGTGGTTGGTTCATCGGCGATGAGCAGCTCGGGATTGCAGGCGATGGCGATCGCGATCATGACCCGCTGCTTCATGCCGCCGGAAAACTGGTGCGGATATTCCGTTTTTCTGCGAGCGGGTATGCCGACCAAACCGAGCATCTGCTCTACCTTTTCTTCGACCTCGTGCTTGCTCATGTGTGGATTGTGCAATGCGATCACTTCGCCGATTTGCTTGCCCACGGGTATCACTGGGTTGAGGCTCGTCATGGGGTCCTGAAAGATCATGGAAATGCGTTTGCCGCGAATATCGTGCAGCGCTTTTTCCTTTAGCTGCAATAGATCTATATCGCCCAGCATAATTTTGCCGCGCTTAATTTTTCCGGTGTACTTGGGCAGCAAACGGAGGATGGCCATGGCCGTTGTGGTTTTTCCCGCGCCGGTCTCACCCACCAGCGCCATTGTCTCGCCTTTGTGAATGGTAAGATCAATTCCGTTGATCGCGTGCACGATCTCGCCGTCGGTCACGTACTGAATTTCCAGATCCGTTATTTCTAAAAGCTTTTCCTTCATATCTGTTCCTCCTATGCTTTTCCTTTCAGCCTCGGATCCAAAGCATCCCGCAGGCAATCTCCGAAGGTGTTAATGGCTGATGCAACAAGCATAAGGCAAAGACCGGGAATAATGACGATATGCGGGTAGAACTCCATGAAGGAAAGCCCTTCCTTCCAGCATAAAACCCCATTCCGGCGTCGGCACCTGCGCGCCGAGGCCGACGAAGCTGAGCGTTGCGCCCATGAGCAGATTGAAGGATACGTTCATCGCGCCCTGTATCAAGATAATGCTGATGACATTGGGCATCACGTATTTGGAAATAAGCCAAAGGTGACCGGCGCCCAGCGCCTTGCCGGCTTCCAGATATTCCGTATTGACAACGGACAGGGCGGAGGAACGCACCACGCGCACAAAGTTTGGTATCTGCCCGACCGCGAGCGCGATCACGACCTGTATCAAACCGCCGCCGAGACCGGCAACGATCGCCAAAGCCAGCAATAACGTGGGGATGGTGCTCATGACATCGACGATACGCATGATGATATCATCAATCCGGCCGCCGAAATAGGCGGAGGTGGTCCCGACCAAGCTGCCGATCACAATGCCGATCAAAGTAGCGCCAAACCCGTAAAGAACGGCGATGCGCGTGCCGTGGACGATTCGGGCAAAGATATCTCTGCCGTAGTTGTCCGTTCCGAACCAGTGCGCCGCGCTGATCGGCTGCAGCCGCTCCGCGGGTACCTGCATGACGACCTGCGTCTGGTAATCCGCGATAAAGTCCGCGAAAATCGCCACAAGAAAGAAAAAAATCAGAAACCCTAAGGCCACCATGGCGCGGGGGTTTTTCCGCAATCTGCGCCAACCCTCGTGAAAGGTGCTGTTCTTTTTTGCTTTTTTAGGATGTGCCACGGTGTAAACCCTCCTTTACTTTGCCTTTTTTGCATGTCTGCCAAAGCCCTTTTGGTTTTTCATATAGGCTGCCTTGATTCGAGGATCAAGATAGGCGTATAACACATCCATGATCAGCGTGATCACCAGAAATACCGTGGCGAGAAAAACGATACAGCCTAAGATCATGGGAATATCCTTTTTCTTGATCGATTCCAGCACCAGCAGTCCCACGCCCGGCAGGGCGAAAACGCTCTCCACGACGACGGCCGATGACATCAGTCCGGCAATGTACAGCCCGGTGATCGTAACCAGCGGCAAAAGGGCATTGCGCAGCGAGTGGTTCAAGATAACCGTTCGCTCCGCGTTGCCCTTGGAGCGCGCGGTCGTTACATAATCCTGACGGATCGTATCCAGCATGGAGGAACGCGTATATCTTAAATAATGGCCTATGTATGGCAGCGAGACCGTAATGATCGGCAAAATAAAGCTTTTCAGCCCATCGTTGGTCCCCATGACCGGGAACCATCGCAGTTTCATGGCAAATTGCAGCATCAGCAATAGGGCGAGCCAAAAGGTCGGCATGGCTGCGAAGAACATGGCGACCGTGGTCGCAACGTTATCGATCCAGCTGTATTGTTTGACGGCGCATAGGATGCCCAGCGGCACGCCGATCGCGATGGCCAAAAGGATCCCGCCGAAGGTTAACTTTAGGGTCGTCGGCACGCGCGATAGGATTTCATCGCTGACTTGGTTTTTTGTAAAGTAAGAGGTCCCCAGATCCCCTTGAACAGCGTTTTTGATATAATTGACATACTGCACAAGAAACGGCTTGTCCAGCCCCAGCTCGGTTCGGACTTGCGCCGCCGCCTCTGGCGTAGCGTCTGTGCCAAGTATGATCAATGCAGGATCGGTAGGGGAGATGTTCACCAAACAAAAGATAATAAAAGTGGAAAAAAGAAGCATGATCGGAATCAAGACGACTCTTCTTAGGATATATCTTCCCATTTGTGATCTCCTTTGAAAGAAAGGCATCGTTTGGCGACGGTATCCACCGGCCGGTTGGGCCAAACGATGCCTTGTGGCGTTAGCTTACGAACCCTCTCCTAAGTCCCAGTGATAGTAGTAGAATTTCTGCTGCGCGGTCGAGACCGAATCGTAGTTGATGCCTTTTAGTCTGGCGTCGGTCAGGATTTGCTGGTTGACGCGAACAGAGGGAGCGCTGTACACGTTATCCATCACTTGCTTCATGACTTCCTGATACTTGGCCCGCGCCTCGTCCAGATCGCTGGAGGAATTCGCTTCTTCAATCAGCTTGTCGAGGGGCTCGCTCTTCGGCTTCTGCTTATAATTAAAGAATAGGAAAGCGCTGTTGGAATGCCAGTTGTTGTTGTAAATGTTGACGGGATTGGAAGCGGTAAAGCCCATGTTATAAACCGCTAGTTCAAAATCTCTGGACGCGGAAACCTTTTGCACGGCGATATTCATTTCAAGGGGTTCGCTGACAACGTCGATGCCGACCGCGAGCAGGGCCGCTTGGAAAGCGGTCGCGGCGCTGGTTTCGAGCGGCGTGGTCGCGTAGGTCAATTTCAAAGACAGCTCGCCTTCGCCGTATCCGGCTTCTTTCAGCAGCTCTTTGGCCTTCTCGGGGTTATAGTCGTACTGCTCGTATTCTTCCTTGGGCAGCCAACCGGGGCAGTTTTCTGTAAACGGCATCCGGCTGGGCTCGCTCAGGCCGTCAAAAACGGCTAGATTGATCGCTTCTCGGTCGATGGCGTACGCGATCGCCTGACGAACGCGCAAGTCGTCGAGCGCCGGAACGTTATCCATATTCATGAGCAGGACCAAGGTGGAATCCTTTTTCACGGTCGTTACGACGACGTCGGGATTGTTTTTGACCGATTCGATATCGAGCGCGCTGGCAAACCGGAACTCGTCCAGTTCGCCGCTCTTGAAGGCGTTGACCGCCGTGTTGTTATCCAATATGGTTTTGAATTCTATGGTTTTGATGCTCGGGCTGCCCATCCAGTAATCTTCAAAGGCTTTCAGTGTGATGCCTTCGCCGGTGTTCCACTGATCCACCATGTATGGGCCGGTGCCGACGATCGCTTCGACCGCGTCGCCGTGTTCCTTTACCAGATCGGGCCTTACGATGAGCATTTGCGGCGTGCTCATCAGGGCCGGCATGTAGAGGAACGGCGTGTTCAAGGTGATCTTGACCGTATAGTCGTCCACCGCTTCCCACTTTTCAAACATGGTGATCTTGTTTTTAGTCAACGCGGATTCTTTTTGCAGATCGATCGTGCCGATCACGTCCTTGGCGGTAAATTCAACGCCGTCGTGCCATTTGACGCCGTGGCGCAAATGGAAGATGTACTCTGTGGCTTCATCGTTAACATCCCACGATTCCGCGAGAGCGGGGCGAATATCGTTTGAATCGCCCATGTACATTTCGGTCAGGCCGTCATAAATGTTGTAAATGATGTTATGGTCCGGCACGACGTAGGAGTGCATCGGGACCAGTATGGCGGGGTCGGTAGCGGCCTGAACGGTCAACTTGGTGGGATCCTGCGCGCCAAGGGACGAAGCCCCCGCGCTTTTGCCTGTATCTGCGCCGGATGAAGCGTCGCCGTTGCCGCAGCCGGCCAGCAGGGTGAAAACAGAAAGAGCCGCCAAAAGGAATGCTAAAATCTTGGAACTGCGATTTTTAACCTTTTTCATTTGAATCCTCCTATACAGTTTCAGGGGCCCCGGATTGGATCGCGGTCAAAACGCTTATAAACAGTCTCCTCCTTGCTATTGGTTGGTCTGCAATGTGTAAACGTCGTTTCTCAGGTGCTTTAACATGGGGAGCTCTTTCCTGACCTTGGCCACTTGCTCCAAATCGATCTCCTGTATGATATACCCTTGTTTTTCGTCCATCCGGTTTACGATATTGCCCCAAGGAGCCGCCACGATGGAGTTGCCGTAGGAATGATAAGAGGCTTCATAATCGCGCGCGGAAGAAACGCCGATCGCATAAACCTGATTGTCGAGGGCCCGGCCGCGAAACAAGATTTCCCAATGCGCTGGGCCGGTGGTCATGTTGAACGCCGCCGGCACGATGATGATTTCCGCGCCGCGGAGCGCCATCAGCCTGCTCAGTTCCGGGAAACGGATATCGTAACAGATCGCAACGCCCATTTTACAAAATTCCGTATCAAAAACCGTGACTTCGTCGCCTGCGGATAATACGTCCGATTCTTTGAACCGCTGTCCGCCTTCCACGTCGATATCAAACAAATGCATTTTTCTGTGCTTGCCTATCTGCGCGCCGCGCCGGTCAAAAATATAGGAGGTATTGTATACCTTGTCCCCGTCCAGTTCGGGGATGGAGCCTCCCACAACATAGACGCGGTTGCTTTTGGCCGCCTCGCTTAAAGCTTGGTGCGCGCTTCCTCGTTCCGCTTCGCCATATTCCCTGAAATAAATATTATTATAGGGGCAACAGAACATTTCGGGTAAGATGGCGAGATCCGCGCCCTCGGCCGCGACCTCTTGGATCAGCCTTATTGCTTCGTCGATATTCGCTTGCTTATCGTTTTGTACCTTCATCTGCAAAAGCGCAGCTTTCAAATGACTCATGCTCTACCTCTCTTATTTGCAGTCTTTGTATCTTCTGTTTAACCCTTCGGGATATCTCCTGCGGTACAGTTCAAAACGGGGCCCATCGCGTCGACCCAAGCCTGAAAGCCGCCGGCCTTTTCGATAAGCTCCAGCGCCAGCATGTTGATTCCGCCCGGCGTGCTGACCGTTGCCATGTAGTGGACTCCCTCGCGGTCCTTCCGGCAGGCTTCCTGACAAACCGCCGCGAACATGCGGGTCACATATTGCGTGGAGGCGCCGACGGGAACGCCTTCGGAGATCGCCCAATCGATCAAGCGATCCATTATGGCAAACATGGGGGCGAAACAGGCGGTGATAGAACCGAATATCGCTGCGTGGTAGCGGCTTCCCACATCGACGATCTCTCCGATGTGGCCGAAGATCTCGGCGGCTTCCGGCGTGGGCGGACACTGCACGATCGGGCCGGGATAGAAGGCGAGGAAGGTGCCGGGTATCATATGTAAAATCGTGTCGACCTCGCAGTTCATCCACGTTTTGATCTCTTCAACCGTCTTGTCGAACATGACGTTGATGACCTTGTGCGCGGGACGGAACCGGAGGGACTCGATGACCTCCTTGCCGGCCTGCGGCCATACGGCGATGATCACCCAATCGGCCGCGTCGACGCATTCCTGAAGGCTCTCGGCGGCCGTCACACGATCCGGGAACAGTTGCTGTAAGCGCTGGCTCGATTCCTCCTTCATGTCAAAAACAACGATGGGGTAGGGGACGTTGCCGGCGCGCTCACAAAAGCCGGTAACCATGGCTGTGGTGATCGCGCCGCAGCCAAGGAACCCCAAGGTGGGTAGCTTATTCATCATTTAAAAACACCTTTCATATAGATTGCAACAGGGTGTGCCCCTTGATTTACATGGATCTGCATGGCGGTTGGGAGATACGATAACACCTTCTTTCGCTTAAATCAGATCGGTATCAAGTTGTATGGAGCTGTTTCGCCAGCTTTTCTTTTGAAATTTCCAGTTTTGTTTTCCTAAAAGAAAATATATAGACATCATCTGATGTATTGAAGTTTACCATATTGAAATGAAGTGTCAAGTATAATTTGTGTAATAGTAACAATCGAACTATAAAAATTGTTGAAAACGCTGCAAGATTGTAAAAAATATTGGATAAAAAATAGATAAATACGAAAAATGTTTCTTAATAAATAGAAAATAAGAAAGTTTTCCTTTAAGAACAAAACGGAACCGCTACAAAAAATAGGAACAGCCCCCGCAGACATGCGATGTCCGCGGGGGCTGTTCCTATGAAAAGTGATGGAAAACGCTGGATTTTAGGGGTTTTGGGTATCCTTTATTTCAATCCAGTAGCTGATACAGGTGTCATCCGACAGATTGGTGATGGAATGCTGCTGCTTCGCGCGGATCATGACACAGTCGCCTTCGCAAAGAATAAAATGCGTGCCATCATCCAGATCGATCTTCATGCTGCCCTTTGCGACGATTGCAAAGTTGTCGTAAGCCTGAATGCAATGCGATTGTTCGGAGTTTCCGGCGGTCAGGGTCATGATGTTGACCTTAAACCCCGGCGTGCCTTCAAAGACCGTTTCCAAACGGAACGTATCGCCAAAGCCATAAATCAGGCAGCGGTTTTTCCTTCCTTAATACGTAGGATTCGTGCTTGAGAATGGTGCTCAGCAGTTCGTCTTCTTTTTTTAACGCGGTTAACTCATTGACCGTCACTTGCATGGCATAGCATATCTTTTGAACATTGCTGATAGACGGATTGCAGACGCCGTTTTCGATCTTGCTGAGAAAACCCACGGATATGCCCGTTGCGTCAGACAACTGCTTGAGTGTCATATGCCTTTCTTTCCGCAGTTTTGCAATTCGTTTGCCCAAATCCTCTAACTTCAAATGGTTCATGTTGTTACTCCATATTTTAAACGTAAAAATCATACGCGATACGGGTGGTTTCTCTGTCTGGATGATGTTTATACTATCAGAGTAAACGGAGTTTTCCGAAATGTCAACCTTATTTTTTCCAATATTAAAATTTGGAGGGAGGAGTGAGGAAACCGTAAGGGACAATGCGGTCTGCACGGATCGGCAAACAGCCAACGGGTGATAAGTCCGGAAGACTGCGCCTGTCCTTTCAGCGGCCTTGCGGCCCGATGATTTCTCGCGTGATCTGAAAGAAAATTCCAGATGAAAAAATATGAAATTTTGTGTTGACAAGTCGGGACAATTTCGATATAATACATATTGTCGCTGACAGTGAAGCGACTCGACAAGCAGGCAAATGCGAGTGTGCTGGAACTGGTAGACAGGCACGTTTGAGGGGCGTGTGTCAATCGACGTACGGGTTCAAGTCCCGTCACTCGCACCACCTCTTAAGCCCGAAAACAAAATATGCGGATGTGGCGGAATGGCAGACGCGCTAGCTTCAGGTGCTAGTGTTCGCAAGGACGTGGGGGTTCAAGTCCCCCCATCCGCACCAAGGAAAGTACCGATTTCTTAACGATATCGGTACTTTCTTTTTTATCACTAAGGAGTACGTAAAAAATGAAAGAAAACAAATATGACGATCAAAAGTTTTTTGAAGAATACAGCCGTTTTCCGCGATCGGTCGAGGGGCTGAGCGCTGCGGGCGAATGGCACGAGCTGAAAAAGCTGCTGCCGAATTTTACGGGCAAGCGCGTGCTGGACATCGGCTGCGGCTTTGGCTGGCATTGCATCTACGCGGCCGAACAGGGCGCGGCTTCCGTGCTGGGCACGGATATTTCAGAAAAGATGCTCGCGGTCGCGCGTGAAAAGACGCATGCGCCCAGCGTTTCCTATCAGCGTATGGCCATGGAGGACATAGCGTTTGCGCAGGATAGCTTCGATGTGGTAATCAGTTCTTTGGCCTTTCACTATACGCCGGATTTTGGGGATATCTGCCGGCGGGTCGGCGACTGCCTTGCTGCGGGCGGCGATTTTGTTTTTTCCGTGGAACATCCGGTGTTTACCGCCTACGGCACGCAGGACTGGAGCTATGACCCGGCGGGAAACCGCGATCACTGGCCGGTGGACCGTTACTTTGAAGAAGGCCGGAGGGACGCCGTTTTTCTAGGCGAACACGTGACCAAGTTCCATAAAACGCTGACCACCTACCTGAACACCCTGCTGAAAACCGGCTTTGCCGTCACAGGACTGGTGGAGCCCCAGCCGGAGCCGGGGCTGCTGGACACGGTGCCCGGCATGCGGGACGAGCTGCGCCGCCCGATGATGCTGCTTGTCGCGGCAAAAAAGCAAGGGTAAAGAGTATTTCATCCACTGTCCGTTTCTGTTTCCGCGCGTTTGGCCGCAAGCGTGGCCAGCGTATCGCCAAGCTGCGTGAAGATCAGTCCGAGCATAGCGGTATCCGCCGCCGTGTTCGCGCCCGATATGGAGATCGCCAGTGCGGTGACCGCTGCCACCAGTTGGTTGCCATCCATCCAAATCACCCCGTATAGCGTATGCGCCGACAGGCGGCGGCTTACCGCGCGGGCCGATGTTTGTAAATTATTTGTTTTTCCTCTTGACAGCGCGCGCCCGATCCCATATAATAGGGCACAATCTATTTCGCTGGAAAGGAAACGAACGCCCACTATGGACGATGCCGACAGTAGCGACGCGGACCGATGTTTCGGCCGCCCGGCTGTAATTCAAAAATCATATGCTAAATCAAGGCATGACCTGCGCCCTTTTTTGAAAGGGCCGACGGGTCGTGCCTTTTTGTTTTTCTTTTTTGCTGACCTCCGCCAGTAGGCGGTCAGAATATAAACTATATTTATCATCAAGAAGGAGTGGTAAGTCCAAAATGGATCATCACAAACGAAAGCCTTGGCACGCGCTCGAGCGTGCGGCGGTCATGGAACAACTGGGGACCAACGAAGACGGCCTGCGCGACGCCGAGGCGGCGGAACGACTGCAAAAGAACGGGCGCAATGAGCTGCGCGCCAAACCGCCCAAGACCGTGCTGCAAATGCTGCGGGCGCAGGTGCTCGACCCCATGGTGCTCATTTTGATTGGCGCTGCGGTGTTCTCCGCCGTGCTGGGCGAATGGATCGAAGCGGCCGTGATCTTTATGATCGTCGTCACGAACGCGGTGATCGGCATCGTGCAGGAGAAAAAGGCGCAGGCTTCGCTGGATGCTTTGCGAAACATGAGCGCGCCGTCGGCGCGCGTCATCCGCGAGGGCGAGGAAAGCATGGTTCCCGCGGCCGAATTGGTTGTGGGCGATCTGGTGCTGCTGGGCGACGGCGATATGGTGCCTGCCGACCTGCGCCTGACCGATGCCGCAAGCCTGACCATACAGGAGGCCTCGCTCACCGGCGAATCCGTGCCCACGGAAAAGGACGCGGAAACAGTGTTTCCCGCGGAGACAACGCTGGGCGACCGCGCAAATATGGCGTACGCGTCGTCGATCGTTACTTATGGACGCGGCGCGGGCGTGGTGGTGGCTGCCGGTATGGATACCGAGGTGGGCGGCATTGCGGGCATGCTGGAAAATCAGGATGAGCTGGATACGCCGCTTAAGAGAAAGCTCGACGCGGTGGGCAAAACGCTCACAGTGGTCGGCCTGATCGTGTGTGTGCTGATCTTTTTGGTGGGCGCGCTGTACCAGCGGCCCTTGCTTCCGCAGCTTCTGGTGGCGATCTCGCTGGCCATTTCCATTATTCCGGAGGGTCTGCCCGCCACGGCTACGATTGTGATGGCGCTCGGCGTGCAGCGCATGGCCAAGAAAAACGCCTTGATCCGAAAGCTGCCCGCCGTGGAAACACTGGGCAGCGCCACGGTGATTTGCAGCGACAAAACGGGCACGCTGACGCTCAACCGCATGACCGTGACGCACATTGCGGTAAACGGCGATTTTGAAGCGGGCCGGACGACGCCGGTCGAACAGGCCGCGGCCCGCCATCCGGCGGTCTACCGGGAACTGGTATACGCGGCGGCGCTGTGCAACGATGCGAGCCTTGACCCCGACCGCGAGGGCGCGGTGATCGGCGACCCCACCGAGGGCGCGCTGATCCTGCTGGCGCGCGCGTTCGGCATCGACCATGAGACGCTGGAGGACGACTACCCTCGCCTATTTGAGCAGCCCTTTGACTCCGACCGCAAGCGCATGACCACGGTACACCGGATAGACGGCGCGTGGACGGCTTACACCAAGGGCGCGGTGGACGAAATGCTGCCGCTGTGCACCCGTATCCTGACGGCGCAGGGCGTACGGCCCATCACGGCAAAGGATAGGGATAATATCGCGCGGCTGTGTCACACGATGTCGGCGGGCGCGCTGCGCGTATTGGGCTTTGCCACGCGAACGCTGCCCGCGCTGCCGGAGGAGGACGCGGACGTGGAACGGGATATGACCTTTGTCGGCGCGGTGGGCATGATCGACCCGCCGCGGCAGGAGGTCGCCGAGTCGGTGCGCACCTGCCGCGCCGCGGGCATCCGCACGATCATGATCACCGGCGACCATAAGGTGACCGCGCTGGCAATCGCGAAGGAGCTTGGGATCTACCGCCCCGGCGATACCGCCGTATCGGGCGAGGAATTGGATGCGATGACCGACGAAGCGCTGGACGACGCGGTAAAAACCGCGACCGTGTTCGCCCGTGTATCACCGGCGGATAAGCTGCGCATTATAAAGTCGCTGCGCCGTGGCGGCGAGGTGGCCGCTATGACCGGCGACGGCGTGAACGACGCGCCGGCGCTGGGCGCGGCCGATATCGGCGTGGCCATGGGCGTTACCGGCACGGACGTTGCCAAGGACGCGGCCGATCTGATCCTGCTGGACGATAGCTTTACCACCATTGCCTACGCGATCAAGGAAGGCCGCCGTGTTTACCGCAATATCCAAAAGGTGATTCAGTTTTTGCTCGCGGGCAATATCGCGGAGATCGCGACGCTGTTTGCCGCCACCTTGCTGAACTGGGACGCGCCGCTTTTGGCGGTCCACATCCTATGGGTCAATCTTGCAACGGCAACATTGCCCGCGCTGGCGCTCGGCGTGGACCCGGCAAGCAAAAATATCATGAAGCACCAGCCGGTCAAATCCGGCACGCTGTTTGAGCGCGATCTGGTGCGGCGGGTGGTCACGCAAGGCGTGTTTGTCGCCGCGATGACGCTGTCGGCTTACTGGATCGGCGCCGCCGGGCTGGGCAGCCACGCGGCGGGCCAGACCATGGCGTTTTCCGTGCTGGCGCTGTCGCAGATGCTTCGCGCGTTCAACCAGCGCTCCAACACCGAGCCGATCTGGGTGCGCGCCGAGGGCGCGAACCCGTGGCTCGTCGTGTCCTTTGCGGCTTCGGCGCTGCTGATGGCGTGCATCCTGTTTGTGCCCGCGCTGCAAAGCGCGTTCCGGCTCACCACGCTGCCTGCGGCGGCGTGGCTGGCGGTGATCGGTCTTGCGCTGCTCTCTATCGTGCAGATGGAGGCCGTCAAGTGGTGGAATAGGCGGGGGACGCGTTAAAAGTCCGCGTTGCGCCAAATTCCGGCGGCAGGCTACACAATTCCCTGTTTTTGTGCTATACTGGCAAGGAAAGATAAAAAAAGATAAAAGAAGCGGCACTCGTAGGAGGGAGCCGCCGGAAGGGGAATTATGACGGAATTTTTTGTGCGCTCGTACGAGCCGAGCGATTCGGCGTTCGCCTTTTTCGGAGCGGGGCATTTTTTGCTGGTACTGCTGGCCGCCGCGGGGCTCGCGCTGCTGCTCTGGATGACGCGGCGGCTGCCGCGGGAAAAAATGTGGACGCCCGTGCGGGTGGCGGCGGTGCTGGTGCCTGTATTGGAGCTTTCACATTCGGTATGGCTTTATCTGACCGGCGTGACCGAGGTGGTGCAGCTTCTGCCGCTGCACCTATGCGGGGTGCAAAGCTTGTTCATTCCGCTGGCGGTCTTTTCCGGGTCCATGGCCCTGCGGGATTTTGTCTACGCGACCTCGCTGCTGGGCGGTGTGTTCGGCATTCTGTTTCCCGCCGGTGTGGCGGATTATTACCCGCTATGGTCGTTTCAGACGATCCAGACCGTTCTTTTGCACATGCTGCTGATCTATGTGCCGCTGGCCATGGTGACGGCTGATCTGCACCGGCCCGATCCGCACCGGTTTCCGCGCGTGCTGTGCGTATTTCTCGCGCTGGTGTTGCTCGTCGGCGGGGTGGACCGCATTTTCGGGGAAAACTATATGTTCCTTTACGCGCCGCCCGCAGGCACGCCGCTGGTATGGGTTTTCCATACTTTTGGCAGACCGGTCTATCTGCTGATCACGTTTTTGCTGCTCGCGGGAGCGAGCTTTATCATCCACCTGCCGTTCGCCGCGCACCGCCGCGCCGCCGTCTCCGTGCGGCATAGTGAATAAGCGTAATTTTGAGCAAGGCCCGCAGTTCATAACGAACTGCGGGCCTTGCTGTTTAAATGCTGTGATCGGGTTTACTTATTCTTAATGTACGCATCCATCGCCGCGGCGGCGCGCTTGCCGGCGCCCATGGCGAGGATAACGGTGGCGGCGCCGGTAACGGCGTCGCCGCCGGCGAACACGCCATCCTTCGAGGTGATGCCGTGCTCGTCGTCCGCGACGATACAGCCCTTGCGGTTGGTATCGAGGCCGGGGGTGGTCGTGCGGATCAGCGGATTGGGGCTGGTGCCGATGGCCGCGATCACGCAGTCCAAATCGAGCGTAAATTCGCTGCCTTCCACCGGTACGGGGCGGCGGCGGCCGGATTCATCCGGTTCGCCAAGCTCCATCTGCTGGCACTTCATGCCGGTGACGCTGTAGTTCTCATCCGACAGCACTTCGAGCGGAGCGGTGAGGAACTTGAATACAACGCCCTCTTCCTTGGCGTGCTCGATCTCTTCCAGACGGGCGGGCAGCTCCTTTTCGGAGCGGCGGTATACGATGTATACCTCTTCCGCGCCCATGCGCTTGGCGCAGCGAGCCGCGTCCATCGCGACGTTGCCGCCGCCGACTACCGCGACCTTGTGCGCGTGCTGGATGGGCGTGGGCGAGCCTTCCTGATAAGCCTTCATCAGGTTGATGCGGGTGAGGTATTCGTTGGCCGAGTATACGCCGTTGGCGTTTTCGCCGGGCACGCCGATAAAGGTGGGCAGGCCCGCGCCGGAACCGACGAAGATCGCCTCGTAGCCGTCCGCGAACAGCTCGTCGATCGTCTCCGAACGACCGACGACAAAGTCCAGAACAAATTCCACGCCGAGATCCTTCAGCGTGTCGATCTCCTTCTGAACAATCGCCTTGGGCAGACGGAATTCCGGAATGCCGTACATCAGCACGCCGCCGGCGGTATGTAACGCTTCAAATACGGTAACGGCATAGCCCATGCGCGCCAGATCGCCCGCGCAGGTAAGGCCCGCCGGGCCCGCGCCGACGATGGCGCACTTGTGGCCGTTGGGTTCGGGCTTTTGCGCCTTTTCCTCGCCGTGCTCGCGCGCGTAGTCCGCCGCGAAGCGTTCCAGACGGCCGATGGCGACAGGCTCGCCCTTGATGCCGCGCACGCACTTGCACTCGCACTGGGATTCCTGCGGGCAAACACGGCCGCAAACAGCGGGCAGGGCGGAGGTCTCCTTGATCTTAGCCGCGGCTTCAAGGAACTTGCCCTCGGCCACGAGCGCGATAAACTCGGGGATTTTGACCTGTACGGGGCAACCCGCGATACAGGGCTTGTTCTTGCAGTTCAGGCAGCGCTGCGCTTCTTCGATCGCCATTTCGGGCGTGTAGCCAAGCGTTACCTCTTCAAAGTTCTTGTTGCGTACGTCTGCCGGCTGCTCGGGCATGGGCATTTTTTTCGGATTCATATTCGGCATGTCAGCGCACCTCCCCGGTCAGTCTGCAAAGGTGTTTCTCTTTCGCGGCGGTCTCTTGCGCTTTGTACACGCCCGCGCGGCGCATCGCGCCGTCGAAATCGACCAGATGGCCGTCGAAATCCGGTCCGTCCACGCAGGCGAACTTGGTCTCGCCGCCGACGGTCAGGCGGCAGCCGCCGCACATGCCCGTGCCGTCCACCATGATGGTGTTCATGGACACGATGGTCTTGACGCCGTAGGGGAGGGTGGTCTCGCATACGAACTTCATCATGATCATCGGACCGATGGCGATGACCGCGTCGTACTGGTTGCCCGCGTCAATCAGTTCCTTGAGTACCTGCGTGACCAGCGCCTTGCGGCCGTTCGAGCCGTCGTCCGTGACGATGTGCAGATTGGTGCAGGCGTTTTTCATCTCATCCTTCAGGATAATAATATCCTTGGAGCGGAAGCCGGCGATCAGATCTACCTCGGCCCCCATTTCGTGCAGCTTTTTCGCCTGCGGATAGGCGATGGCGCAGCCCAGACCGCCGCCGACGACGGCGACCTTTTTCAGGCCCTCCAGCTCGCTTGCACGGCCCAGCGGGCCGACAAAATCGGCGAGAGAATCCCCGACGTTTTTTTCGCCCAGCGCCATGGTCGTCGCGCCGACCTCCTGAAAGATGATCGTGACAGCGCCCGTTTCCCGGTTGTAGTCCGCGATGGTGAGCGGAATGCGCTCGCCGTTCTCATCCACGCGCAGGATAATGAACTGCCCCGGCTCGGCCTTCCGCGCAACGTGCGGCGCCGCGATCACCATCAGCTTGGTATTTGCGTTCAGTGTCCGCTTTTCCAGAATTTGATACACAGCAATAAGTACCTCCTTGCGTTTTCGCATCGAACAGAAATATTATATCGTTTCTAGTCGTTGAACGCAAGGGATATTCAATCAAAATTTAATAGTTTAGCACAATATAGTCTCCGCGTACGTAGCCCTCGTACTCGTTATACCGCACCACATACCATCCGTCGTACTGGCCTAGCACGAAAAGCTGCGCGCCGTCCGGCGCTTTGCCGATGATCGGGGCGGTGAGCGACGGCGCGGAACGGATGTTCAGGTTGCCGGATTCCACCTCTACCGTGGCCGTTCGGATGGGCTCGGGCTCGACGAAGGGGATGCCGAAAAACTCGCATAGAGAAAGCACCACGTTGCGGCCCAGCGCATCGATATTATTCTTGATCCATTCGGCGTCCTCCGGGTTGTCGTGGTAGGCAAACTCGATCAGTATGGCGGGCGCGCGTGTGCGGGCGACCTCGCCGATCGACGTGGTGGGAACGGCGCGCACCTGATCGGGCAGGGGATACAGGGCTTTTAGGTTAGCCGCGGTAATTTCCGCCAAACGGCGGCTTCGGTCGGAACGGGGATAGTAGTAAACATCGGTGCCGCGCAGCTGGCCGGACAGATTGGGCGGCGCGGCGTTAGAGTGCAGAGCGACGTGCGCGTCGTAATCACCCGCGTTTGATGCCTGAATAGAGGACGCCGCGGTCATATCCGGCGTGTTGCGGGTGAATTCGATGCCGGAAGAGATCAAATACGGTACCATCGCGTCCGCGATCAGGTTCATGTAATATTCTTCGCTGCCGCCTCCGTCGTAATACGGGTTGTACTCTTGCGTCGAGGGAGAAAGATAAATGCTGGGCATAGCGTAACCTCCTATACAAAAAGCGTTTCCTAGGAGCAGACTATGCGCAAGCGCGGCGACTTGTCACGGCCGGACCGCGCGCCGCCCGGCAAACCGAACAAAAAATGGGAATGGCCTCGCCGTATATTTTTTTCACCCGTTGTTTTCAGGGTTATCTAACCGTCGCGCCCGTTTCGGCGGCGCGTTTGGTGGCGGTATTCGGTTGGCGTCATACCATGCTGCTCTTTAAAATGTCTGGTAAAAATTTTGCTGCTGCTAAAACCGCAGCGCTCGCTGATCTGCTCGATCGTCAAATCGGTCAGGTACAGCAGGTGCTGCGCATGGCCGATGCGGTAGCACAGCACGAGGTTGGAAAACGACATGCCGAAATAACCCGACACCATGCGCTGGATATGGCGGGGGGAATAACTCAGCGCGCGGGATACGTTTTCGATGGAGAGGTCGTCGGTATAGTGGGTTTGTATGTAATGCGCGATCTTGAGCGTTTGGTTTTTAATGCGCTCGTTTTCAGGGGTAATGGCTTCGATAAAATCCGGCCGGGACTTAATCGGGGAATAAGCCTGCAGCGCCGAAATGAAAAAATTGGCCATGTAGTTGCGGATTTTGATGAAATCGCCCATATAGTGCGTCTGCTGGGAGTAGCATAGGCTGTCTACGGCTGCGCGGCAGCCGAAGCCGTCCTGCGCGCGCAGCCAAGGGTGCGCACCCATGTTCTGAATCAGAAAGCGCTCGTCCTTGATGGATTCGGGCAGATTGAGTTCGGCGGGTTTATAGTCGATATCAAAAGCAAAATTGCAGTAGCGGAATTCCGTGCCGGGCAGGTAATCGAAATGGTGGGTCACGCCCGGCGCGAGGTACAGCAGCTCGCCGCTGGAAAGCGGCAGCCGCTCGGCATCGACCACCACGGACGCCTGACCATCCAGCATCAAATAGATCTCGTGAAAGAAATGGTTGTGCGCGAAATCCGTCGAGCGGGTATTGGTGAAATAGCTGATGTCGTAAATGGTGAGCGTGGCGGATAAAAGCGGTATTTTTAAATTGATGCCGGCAAATGCATCCAGCACGGTGTAATCCATGGGCGGTTCATCCTTTCCGCCGGTGCAACCGGCGAATCTCATGTAAAAATATGTAGCTGATTCTTGTGCAAGGTGACGAAATTGCCGGTCGGAGCGGGCCGAAAGTGACGAAATCACGAAACTTATGGCGGGGTATCGCCTGTTCGCCGGCACAGGGAAACGTTAAAATCAAAACAAAGAAACGGTTTGCTAGAGTTTGTCGGACAGGAGGCGGTCTGGTGGGAAAGCTTCGGATTAAAGCCGCGCTATGCGCGGTATCCATGCTGACGATGGGCGCGCTGGCAACGGCGTCCGGTGTGGCCGACCTTGCGGCGGCGTTTCCGCAGGTGCCGGTGCGGTTGGTGCAGATGCTGATCACATTGCCCATTCTGGTGCAGACGCCGGTCACGCTGTTCAGCAGCGTGTTCTGCCGCTATATCAGCAAGAAAAAGTTGCTGCTGCTCGCTTGTGTGCTGTTTTTGATCGGCGGGTTGACGCCGTTCTTCATCCATGTGTTCCCAGTGATCATGGTCATGCGCTGCCTGTACGGCGCGGGGATCGGGCTGGTTGTGCCGCTGACGGCCAGCCTTGCAGCCGAGCATTTTGAGGGCGGACAGCGCGCGGCCGTATTGGGGTTGGTCTCGGCGGTTGGCATGTTAGGCGGCGCGTTTTACACCTATGTGGGCGGGCTGCTGTCGGTCGTCGGCTGGCAGTACTGCTTTTTGGCGTATCTGATCGGCCTGCCGGTAATGGCTGCCGTTTGGATTTGCCTGCCGGACGGCGGTCCCGCGCGGCGGGCCGAAACGGAGACGCGGGTAAGCCGCGGGCGGCTGCCCGGCGCGGTGTTTGCCGTGGCGTTTCTTTCGCTGGTTTATTTGGTGCTGTATTTTGCGTACACGAACAACATTTCTCTGTTTGTCGCCAATACCGGGCTGGGCGACGCGTCGCATGCCGGCTTGTCTTATTCGGTGGTCAACGGCTGCGGCTTTGCGGGCGGTTTGCTGTTTGGCGCGCTGCATAAGCGGCTGCGTAGCTGGATGCTGCCGGTCAGCGTTGCGGTGACAATGGCGGGGTTCTTCATCATCGCACGGTCCGGCACGCTGGCGGTGCTGTATGCGGGCAGCGTGCTGATCGGCATTGGCCTTGCGTGGTTTTTGCCGCAGACACAGGTGATGATCAGCGCAGCGGCGCCGCCTGAACAGGCAACCTATGCGTTCGGGATCAATGGCGCGATCTCGAACGCGGGCCAGTTTTTGTCCGCGCCGGTTTTTGGCGCCATAGCCGCCGCGACCGGTATCGCGACCGAGGGAGGCATGATGCTGCTCGCCGCTGCCGGGTATGTGCTGCTGACGCTGTGCTGCCTAATGATGGCTGGACGCTCGGCGCGGCATACCGCCGCGCGCGACGCAGGGGAGACGGCGTGAGCTATAAAAACACGCTTTTATTTTATCATGCTGGAGTGAAATAGTGAATGGAACAGTTTACGAAATGGTAGGACGGTTTTCAGATACTTTCACTTCAAGCATGTAAAAATAAACCACCCAAAAAAGAAAACAAAGAGGAGGTATTTTTATGTGGATTCGTGCGGCAGTGACCAAAGCGCGCGGCGCTCCGTTCGCTATCGAGCGCGTCGAATTGGAGGCGTGCAAACCGGATGAAATTCTGGTCAGGGTGAAAGCGGTGGGCATTTGCCACACCGACGAGGCGGCGCAGATGCAGCACCTGCCCGTGCCGCTGCCCGCGGTGCTGGGGCATGAGGGCGCGGGCGTTGTCGAGGCGGTTGGTGCGGCGGTGACGGAATGCGAGCCGGGCGACCATGTGGTGATGACCTATGCTTCGTGCGGCAAGTGCGGCCCTTGTGTCGGCGGGCGGCCCTACGCCTGCGAGGAGATGGGCGCTTTGAATTTTATGGGCGTTATGCCGGACGGCACGCGGCGGCTGAAGCTGGGCGGCAAAGCGCTCGCTTCGTTTTTCTCCCAGTCGTCGTTCGCGACGCATTGTGTGGTAAAGGCGCGCAATGCGGTCAAGGTGGACGACGATCTCGATTTCGGTCTGGTCGCGCCGTTTGGCTGCGGCGTGCAAACGGGCGCGGGGATCGTGCTCAATTGCTTGAAGCCGCCGTTCGGTTCGTCTATCGCGGTGTTTGGCTGCGGAACGGTGGGCATGTGCGCCATTATGGCCGCGCGCATCGCGGGCTGTGAAAAAATCATCGCCGTCGGCGGCAATCCGCGCAGTCTGGCGCTTGCGGCGGAACTGGGCGCGACCCATACCGTCAATCGCAAAGAGACGGACGATATGGCGGCGGCCATTCGGAAGATCACGGGCTACGGGGCCGATTATGCGATCGATACCAGCGGCGCAGAACCCATGCTGCGCGCCGGCTTGGATTCTTTGAACTATTTGGGCACGTTGGTCATGGCGGGGGCGGGTTCGACGGTCACACTGGACGCAGGCTTTGCCGCAAAAACCGTGCGCGGCGTCAGCGAAGGGCACTCGGTGCCGAAAGCCTTTATCCCCAAGCTGCTCGATTATTACCGCGCGGGGCGGTTTCCGGTCGACCGGCTGATCCGTTATTATCCGTTTGAGGAGATCAACGCGGCCTTTGCCGCCTCGCACCGGGGCGACGCGATCAAAGCCGTGCTGCGCGTGGAGGATTAAGTAGGGTCAGGCGGCTTTGCGATGCCGCGCGAGCGCTTCGCGCACCGTATTCTGATTGGACAGATAGCGCAGCATGACGCTCGAATGCGCCTCGCCGGAATCGAGGAACAAGCCGGAGCGCTCGTAGATCTGCTTGATCTGGCGGTGCGTCAGGCTGAACGTCTTGTCGCCCGCGGAGCCAAATACGCGGCGATCGGTCACCAGTACGCACGAGCTTTGCGCGGTAAACAGCGCGCGTGCCGCGTCGACCATCATCCACATCGAAAGCAGATTGGTCAGCATCAGCACGACGATCTGCGAGGCGAATATACGTCCCGCGGCAAAGGAAAGCAGGGCGACGGCAAAAAAGATGCATACGCCGCGCGCCGCGCTGAACTCGCCGGCGGCTTCAACCCGCTCGCCGGGCTTTAGTTCCTTGCGCAGGGCGGCCAACCGTTGTTCCTTTAGCTTGCTCATAAAAACCCCTCCATGTCTTGTGTTGCCCTCATTATAACAGGCCGCGGGCGCGCTGTCAGCAAATGCGGACACGGCCGGGTGTAGAAAAAGCGGAGGTAAATTTTTATAGCCCTAAAAAGGACAGGAATGTGCGCAATCATGGCTGAATCGAAGTTGACAGCGGCGTGAAAACGCCTGTAAGATGAACCATAACGGGGGCTGCCCCCTCGTGTAGACGAATGTGATGTACGGCAAATAAAGGAGGCTGTTTGGAATGAAAACACTGTGTGGCGTGCGCGTCGGCGATATGAAAGACCCCAATCCGGAAACCCGGGGCAAGGTTGCACTGCTTGACCTGCCGCTTCCCGCGATGGGGCCGCAGGATGTGCGTATTAAGGTCGCTTACTGTGCGATCTGCGGATCCGATCCGCACTGCGTGGGCGGCTGTTTCGGGCAGGAGCAGGGCTCGACCGACCCCATCCCGTTGGGGCATGAGATTTCGGGCGTTGTGCTCGAACTGGGGCCGGAAGCGCACCACAAGGGACTCAAAGTGGGTGACCGTGTGGCGGGCAACTTCCTGCGCTTCTGTGGCGGCTGCTATTACTGCCAGAACGGCCAACAGCAGTTTTGCGAAAATGCGCAGACCTATAACCGTCCCGGTTATGCGCCCGAACTGATTTGGCATGAGGATCAGGTGTATAAGCTGCCCGAGGAGATCAGCTTGAAAGAAGGCTGCCTGCTCGAGCCGATGTCGATCATCATCCGCATGATGGACAAGGCGCAAATGAAAGCGGGCATGCGCGTTTGCGTGTGCGGCGGCGGACCGATCGGTCTGCTCGCGTTGCAGACTTTTAACCTGTACGGCGCAACCTCGCTTACCATGATCGAGCCGATCGCCGACCGCCGCGCGCTGGCCAGCGAACTGGGCGCGCAGTATTTGATTGACCCGTCCAGCGAAAGCGTTGTCGACCGCGCGATGGAGCTGACCGAGGGCCGCGGTTACGATATCGTGCTCGACTGCTCGGGTTCGGTTCGCGCGGTGACCGCGCTGCCCGATATTACGGCTAAGTGCGGCATGCTGATCTACGGCGCGCAGTATCCGAACGAGTATGAATTGCCGTTTAATATATCAAAATACTGCTATTTTAACGAAATTACCGTCACAGGCGTCATGGTGGCGCCGTACGCCTACCCGCGCGCGCTGCAAATGCTTTCGCGGCTCAATCTCAAGTGCCTGACCGAAACCGTGTTCGATCTGGACGATGCTGTCGCGGCGTTTGACGCGCAGTTGACCGGTAAATATCCCAAGATCCTCGTCAAATGCAATCCCGATCTGGAATAAGAGCGCTTCATCATTCTATTGCGGCTGCCGGAGACAAAAGTCTCCGGCAGCCGCTTTCTATCCGGGTGCGGTGTCGCGGAGGGAATCGTGGCATATGCAAAAAGCTCTTGCGGTAATTTGTACATTTTGCATAATATGCGCAGGTGAGGCGGCTGATTTTGGACAGAAAAAACAATTTCATGTCCGCTATGCCGGCAGACAAACCTGAAAAACTGTCGTATGATGCTTAACAGAGACAACGAATCCGCAGACGTAAGGTGAAAATAGACAAAACATGGATAAAGGAATCATATTTCTGGGTGAAACCTTGTTTTTCTATCAATAACAGTACCAAAATGTTTGCGGCGCGTTTTTCCAAACCGAAATCCGAGGAGGTATGTATGATGGCAGACAAACAGGAAGTTTTGCGTTTGACCGATCTGGCGTACGAAATGCGCCGAAAACTGATTAACCTGTGCGGCGTTTACGAGGGCTCGGTGCATATTGGCGGCGATCTGTCGATGACCGACTTGCTGATCGGCCTGTTCCACCACGGGCTAAACGTTGATCCGAGCGACATCCGCAATCCAAAGCGCGACCGGTTTATCCTGAGCAAGGGCCACGGCGCGGTGTGCATGTACATCGCTATGGCGATGCGCGGCTTTTTCGATTACGACGAAATTGTCCGCACCTACGGCCGTCTGGGCAGTGCGTACGGCATGCATCCCTGCAAGGTGCAGCTGCCGGGCGTCGAGTGTTCCTCGGGTTCGTTGGGACAGGGGCTGTCGATGGCGGTTGGTATGGCGCTTTCGGCCAGAGCACGAGGCGAAAGCCATCGCGTTGTTTGCATGCTGGGCGACGGCGAAACCTGTGAAGGTTCGGTTTGGGAAGCCGCGATGTCGGGGCGGTCGTACAAGCTGGGCAATCTGATCGCGGTGATCGACCGCAACAAGCAGATGATGTGCAGCCACACGGAGGAGATCACCGTGATGGAGCCCTATGCGGACAAATGGAAGGCGTTCGGATGGAATGTGATCGAGATTGACGGCCACGATATGAACGCCATCGTCGACGCGCTCGACAGCCTACCGCCTTCGTCCTCTCTGCGGCCAACCGCGATCATCGCGCACACGCGCAAGGGCAAGGGCGTTGATTTCATGGAAGGCGTGGTCGGCTGGCATGCCGGCAGCCTGAATGAAGAGGATTTCAAGCAGGCGCTTGAGGATCTCGCGAAGAATTACGGTAAGGAGGCGTAAACGATGGCTGGTTCTTTTAATTTTGGGGAATGGATTTCGGCGCGCAGCGTCATTGGCGATGCCTTGCATGAAATCGGCGAGACGAACGACAGGCTGTTTGTCTGCACGCCCGATGTCGGCATGAACCTGAAACAGTTCCGGCAGGACTTTCCGGACCGCTATATAGACGTCGGCATAGCCGAACAGAACTGCGTCGGCGTGGCGGCGGGGCTGGCGCTCGAAGGCAACATCCCGGTCATCATGGGCATGCTTCCGTTTCTGTCAATGCGCGCTTGCGAGCAGGTTCGCACGGCGGTGTGCTATCAGAACCTGCCCGTGCGCATTATCGGCACAGGAGGCGGACTGACCTCGGGCGGCGGCTCTACCCATAATGCGATGGAGGACATTGCGATTGTCAAGTCGATGGTCAACATGACGGTGATTTCCATCTGCGACCCGAACATGATCCGCGACATACTCCATCTTTCGATGGAATATCCGGGGCCGATGTACATCCGTTTGGCACAGGGCAAAAAGGACCGCCAGCTGTATGAACCGGGCGCGGTCGACTTTTCGATCGGCGGCAGCGTGACGGCGCGGGACGGCAAAGACGCGACCATTCTGGCCCACGGCGAAATGGTCGGCGAGGCGCTTGACGCCGCCGAGGAACTGGCGAAAGAAAACATTGATGTGCGCGTGGTCGACATGTACACCATCAAGCCGTTTGATGAAGCCGTGGTGCGTAGGGCGGTCGAAGAGACCGGCAACATCGTCGTGTGGGAGGACCACTTGATGCGCGGCGGCTTGGCGAGCTCCATTTCCGATTTCTTCGTCGACAACGCGATCAGGCCAAAAAACTTCAAGCGCTTCGGCATACCGCAGGTTTACGCGGGTTTTGGCAGCGGCGAAGAACTGCGCCGGAAATACGGCTACGATATTGCCGATGTCGTCAAGGCGGTTCGGGAAATGGTGTGACGGGGATAGACATATAAACAGGGATACAGAGAAAGGGGAACCGAAATGAGTACTGCGCCTGCAACAGTCGATGAATATACCAAACTGAGCGTTCCCAAAAAGATCGGTTACGCCTGCGGTGACTTTGCTTGTAATATGAGTTGGTCGCTCGTCAGCGCATATCTGGTGTTTTTCCTGACCGACGTTGCGATGATCAACGCCGCCACGGTCGGTATCATTATTTTTATCTCAAAATTTTGGGATGCGATCAACGATCCGGTCATCGGTTCGCTGGCTGATCATACGAACAGCAAATGGGGCCGCTATCGCCCTTGGATCATCTTTGCTTGCGTCCCCATGCTGGTTTTCAACGTGCTGACCTTTACCACCAACCCTAACTGGTCGGAAACCGCGCGCACGTGGTGGGGCCTTGGCATGTACTTTATTTTGGTGCTGCTGTACACGATGGTGAATGTGACCTATTCGGCGATGCCGGCGACCATGACGCGCGATACGGATACGCGCAGCGCGCTTTCCAGTTACCGCATGACCGGCGCGTTCCTCGCCATGACCATTCTAAGCTTTGCCACACTGCGTATTGTCAATGCGACGGGCGGCGGCGCGACCGGATACCGCAAGGCCGCTTTGATTTTTTCCGCAATGGCGCTGCCGTTCTTTATCATCACGATCCTGTCGACGAAGGAAGTCGTTCAGGTGGACATGAGCAAATCCAAGAAGGTTTCGTTCATTTCGCAGTTCAAGGTTCTCAAGGGCAACTGGCCGGTCATTCAGATCGCCATCGCCTATGCCGGCTGGGGCATTATTCAGGGCGGCATGACTTTCCGCCTGTATTTCTGCACATATAACGCGGGCAACGATCTGCTTTACGCCAATACGCAGACCCTTCAATCCATTCTTGGCATGGTGGGCGCGTTCGCGGTAAGCTATCTGGTGCCTCGCGTGAAAAACAAGGGGACGATAAGCGGCGTAGCGTTCTCGCTGATCGCCACTTGCGCGCTGATTTCGTTCTTTCTTCCGATCACTACGCCTGTCGGTCAGGCGCTCTACTATGTGATGAATATCGGCATGGGCTTCGGCACCGGTATGATGCTGGGCAACGTATTCGGCATGATGCCCGACACGGCGGAGTACACCTATCACAAATACGGCGTTTACTGTGCCGGTTTTGTTTCGACCTTCATTAACTTTATGCTGAAGGTCGGGCAGGCGGTTGCGATTTCGGGCGCGTCCTTTATTCTGCAAATCGTCGGCTATGTGCCGAACGCGACGCAGAGCGACGCCGTGCTTTTCACCATGAATTTCGGCTCGCATATTTTTGTCGGACTGTTCTCCATCGTTTGTGCGATCGCGATGTTCTCCTACAAACTGGATAAGAAGACTTACGGCGAAATCGTCAGCAATCTGCGCGAACGCGGGCTCGCGAATTGACCGGTCGGCTTTTGAAAGGAGCGTTTTACTATGGCAAAAATGAAGCAGCTTTGGTGGCTGGATGAGAACAAGATCGATCTGATCGACGTGGATATTCCGGCGGTGGGGCCGGGGGAAGTCAAAGTAAAGATCGCCTACGCCGCGCTTTGCGCGACCGATGTCCATATGGTCACCATGGGCGTGATGGGCAGTAAGCCGCCCGCGCCGCTTGGACATGAGGCGGCGGGCACGCTCGTTGAACTGAGCACGGAGGCCGAGGCCGCGGGCTATAAGCTGGGCGACAAGGTGACGATGTTCCCCGTTTCCCATTGCGGCGAATGCGAATGGTGTAAAAAGGGCATGACGCAGTACTGCATCCATTCCAAGCCGACCGGCGCGTTCGCGGAATACGTCGTTACCGACGTTAAGACTATTTACAAACTGCCCGACAGCGCGGAACTGCGCGATTACGCGATCGTTGAACCAACAAACTGCTGTCTGCGCGCGATGGATTTGGCGCCCATCCGCCACGGTGCGACCGTGTGCGTCGCGGGTGTCGGCGGCATAGGCTCGATCATGCTCAATCAGGTCTTACTTTCGGGCGCGGCGCGCATTACGGTGATCGACCCGGTGCCCGAAAAGCGTGAGCTGGCGCTTTCGATGGGCGCGCAGTATGTAATTGACCCGTTTCATGAAGACGCGGCCGCCCGCGCAATGGAGATAACCGGCGGTTTGGGTTTTGACTACGTGTTTGAAATGTCCGGCTCGCCCAAGGCGGCCGCGACGCCGATCGAGATTTTGGCGCGCTGCGGCACCGCCGTTTACTTTGCGGTGTTCCCGCCCCAGTTTGAAATGCCGCTCAACCTGCATGCGTTGTATATGAAGGAAGGCCGCATTCAAACGGTGTTCACCACGACGACGATCATGAACCGTTCGATCAACATGATCGAACGGATGCAAACCGATAAGATCATCGGCAAGGTCATGCCGCTGAGCGAAGCGGTTGAGAGTTTCGAGGTGTTTAAAACCGCGAAATACCCCAAAATCCTATTGGATTGCAGTAAGACGTAATAATAGACATGCGCGCCGCAGATAGTTCTTCTGCGGCGCGCACCAGACTGTCAAAAAAGTATTTTTGACAGTCTGTCGATCGAAACAAAGCCCCATTTCGATCGAGAATTCCGGCTTCTGCGCGCGCCTTTTAGGCACACTTGAAGTCGGTTTGTATAGCCCGTAGGCCTCTATCCACTGACCGCCGCCGTGCGGCGATTAAATGAGAGCAAACCGAGATACATGCTCCCGGTTTTTATGAATTTTGCCGCAAGCGGCAAAATTCTATTTAATGCGCGCTGTGGCGCGAGGGATTCTTTGACAGTCTGTCGATAGCAGTTCGTATTGATTGGAAAAAGCATCGCTCATATTTGGATATGCCATGAGTTCGATCAGAATGAAAGCCTAAAAATATTTACTTTGAAATGACTGAGGAGTAAAATAGATACAATAGAGGAATTTCAATTGATTGATGAAGGAAATGTATCAATATGAAAACGATCGAAGAATTCCTGTCCGCTGTGGATATACGCATTTATGAGAGAGGTGTGCGGTATTACGAAAATGGCATGGTCGAGCGTCTCATTCGGGACGGCGGTCACTATTCCGCAAAGGTGCACGGCAGCGACTGGGAGCCGTATGATGTGGATATTCAGCTTTCCGAGGAGCAAGAGGTAAAGGATTGGTATTGCACCTGCCCCTATGATGGCGGGGATGTGTGCAAGCATGTGGTTGCGATGTTGCTCGCTGTGCAGAACGGGAAAGCAAAAGAGAAAAAGACTACGCCTAGAAAAAATAAAAACAAACCTTCGTTTTCGCTGGAACCACTGCTGTCTAAGGCGTCAAAGAAGGAACTTGCGGCATTGATTCTGGAGCACACCAAGGAAGATGCGCGTTTTTGCGCCAATGTCCTATTTGCGCTGGGCGCACCTGATGAGCAGGAACTGAGCGCCGCAAAAGAGATGATACACGCATCCATCCGGCGCAACACGCACAGAGGCGATATTGACATGCGGGGCTGTGACGCAATCTGCAATGATCTGGACGAGGTTCTCGAAACAGCGCGCCGTCACGTGGAGCGCGGGCGGTTTGCCGCGGCCATAGCCCTTGCACTGGAGATGCTGCACATCGGGGCAAAACTGGCCTCTGAGGCGGACAGCAGCTCGGGTTGTCTGTGTGACACGATGGATTACGGATTGGAGCTTTTGGAGAATGCGGCGGCGAGCCTTCAAAGCGGTGAGCCCAAGAAAAAACAGGTTTCCTTTGACAAAATTCTGAAAATCGCGCTTAACAAGACGTTTGACGACTGGGAGGATTTGCGCTACGATCTTTTGAACTGCGCAGCGCTGCTCGCCGATCAGAAAAGCGCGCCCAAGCTGAGCACATTATTGGACGAGCTGCTTGCCGCCGCCGGTAAAATGGAATACGGCAGAGAATATTGCATGGAAGCAAATATGGAAACCCGTTTTCGCCTGATCGAAACCATGGAGGGAGCAAAAGCTGCCAGAGATTTTCTTTCACAGCATCTGAATTTTGATCGGCTTCGGGAGTTGGCGACTATTATGGATATGGACGCCGGGAACTACAAGCGTGCGGAAAAGCTGTGTCTGGAAAAAGCCGAAACAACATCCCGTAATCCCTATGGCTCTCCCAGCCAGTGGCATGAGCTTCTCTGTAATATTTATCGTACTGCCGGACAGGAGAAGAGGCTGACAGCGCAGTTGCGCACTATGCTCCTGCTGGGTAAGCTGGAGTGCTATGATGAACTGAAAAAGCGCCTGCAGGCAGATGGCTGTTGGGAGCAGGAATATCCGTCGCTTTTGCAGTCGATTGCCGCATCGCGCCCCTGCGATCAATACATGTTGATTTTAGCGAAGGAATCGGAGCTTGCGCTTCTGATAGAGCAAGTAGAAAGAAACCCGGATACAGTATTTATTTACGGAAACCAGTTGGCCAAACAATACCCGCAGCGGGTGTATGCGCTGTGCGCGTCACAGATCCGTTCCGTCGGGGAGCTAGTCCAGAATCGGCGGGACTATCATAAGCTGTGCTCACTCCTTGAAAAACTAATCGGTTACGGAGGAACCGCCGAAGCCAGACAGCTGGTCATGGAACTGCGGGAAACATATCCCCGCCGCAGCGCCCTGCAGGAGGAGCTAACGCTTTTGGAGCGAAAGGCGGCCAAACAATTATAAAACAAGCCGCTGTGCGCTAAGTTATGCACAGCGGCTTGCTGTTTGTGCAACCGGCGATGCACGTTTCAAACCGGATAAAGTCCGGAATCCATATGGTGGTGTGAGAGAAGGGGAATTGATCACTAGCCTACTCGATTGTGGGTTCAACGATAGTCTATTTATGCTGCAGGAAGCGGTAGCGCTCGGGCCAGGGGCGCGGAGGCGTGAACGCGCGGAACGGATACTGCTCCATGAGTATGGGCAAATACTGGAGCTGGTTGACAGATTCATAGGCAAGATGCAGGCCCTTTCTGCGGCAGGATTCGGCGGAGATCACTTCGTCCGCAGCCAGTACAACGGCGGATTTGCCGTCTTGAATATGCAAGCCGGAATAGACGAACCACCACTGCTCCATGCCGCCTGCTATCCGCTTGTTGACCAAAATCAGCACGCCCTTGTCGCGGTTCGGGTCGATGGGACCTTCCACCGCCACGATATCCTGATCGTGGGCGGAAATGCTGAGAATATCGGAATTGATTTTCGTGGGATCGCTGGGAAAACCCAATTCGGCAAAGGAATAATTGCGGTCAAGGATCAGCGCTTTGGGTCCCGCGCCGTTGTCCTCTATACACAGACCGTCGTAATGCTCAAAATGGAAGCCGGGATATTCCACAATAAACCCCATATCTTCTGCGAAAACCAAGTTTAGCCGGTAATCATACATTTCTGGAACTGCCCCGGGCAATCGAACCACTGTACAGGAATAGCCGACGCCGTTAGGCATGACGCAATAACCCATTGTGGGGTGGAAATTTGGATCTAAAATTTTGCATAAGTCCTCCGGCATGACCGCCGAACTGGAAGCGATCTCGTGATCGGGCGCAAAGGCAGCGAGGATATCCGCTCCGGGTTCGGCGATATCCCGTTCATATAGCGCTGCATAAGGGCAGGCTTTTTGTTCCTCAGTCAGCGCAGGTAACTTTTGTGGGTCGATTTTAAATTGGTAGATCATTTTTTACACTCCTTAATGAAAAATTGAATAAAAAAACGGATGCTTTCGCCTATACAGCGAAAGCATCCGTCACTTTCTTACCACAAAGAAATTGAATCTGCCATAAACTCAATTTCGTTGTACCGATTAAAACATATTACATAGAAGTTGTCAAGTGGTTTGTCAAACGCTTAAGAAAATTAACGATTTGACCAAAAAAGAAGGGCGATTTTTGTGGATATATAAGAATGACAGGACATCTCGGGATTGTAAATTGTGAGAGGAACGATTGGGTGTTATAATTAATATACAAATATATCAGCGATTCTGGATTGGGAAAGGGGATACACATGGGTGATAAAAAATTACGGGTGTTCATTGCAGAGGATGAGCCGATCGTACTCATGGGCTTTGAAGCGCTTGTAAAGATATGCGGCCATGAGGTTGTCGGCACCGCGTTGGACGGACAAGCCGCAATCGACGGAATCCGTAAACAACAGCCGGATATTGTGATCATGGATATCGATATGCCGGTAGTGGATGGAATCACGGCGGCGGATACCGTTAATCAAGAACAAGAGATCCCTACGATCATCGTGACCGGCTACCGGAATGAAAACTATGTGGAGCGCGCTTGCGCGGCCGGTGTTTTCGCTTACCTGCAAAAGCCGATAGATGAATATGAGTTGCGCTCGGCCCTCAAAATCGCGGTAAGCCAATTTGAAAAGCGCAGGAAGGCGGAGCAGGGACAGAAAACAGCGGAATCGAAGTTGAAGGAGCGGATTATCATCGAGCGGGCCAAGGGTGTGATGATGGATCAATTTGGCTTAACCGAGCAGCAAGCAATGAAAGCTTTGCAAAAAAAGAGTGCGGATACCAACACCAAAATGGCCGTGGTGGCGCAAAAGATCGTAGATGTAAGCGAGAAAATCAAATGAATAAAACGGCGGAAACGGTGCTGCAAATGCGGGATATTTCTGTTCGCAGCGACGGAGAGCAGCTATTTTCCAATCTCAGTTTCGCGCTGCAAAAGGGGGAAATCCACGCGGTAGTCGGCATGGCCACGCACGAACTGCGAAAGTTTGTCGATTTATTGAGCGGCGATTTGTCGGACTATTCCGGTCAATGCTTCTTATTGGGCGAGCCGGCGCGGTTTTGCAGGAAGGAGCGCAGGATCGATGTGGTTCGTCAGGGGGCGAACCAATTCCCGTACTTATCGGCTGCGGAAAATATTTTTTTGACGAAGACTGGTGTTTTTCGTTTAAAAAAGAGGCAGGAGCTACGGCGATGTGAGGAGCTGCTTGAGCAGTTCCAGATCAAGTTGGATTTGCGGAAAAAAGTCCGTGAAATGGCGCGCGAAGATCGGAAAATGCTTGAATTTCTGCGCGCTTATATCAAAAATTGCCCAATCGTGGTGCTTAGCGAGCCTTTTCTGGATATTGATAAGGACAACCGAGGCGGGCTGCTCAATATCTTGCGGGAAATGAAACAACGCGGGCAAAGCATCGTGTTTGTGACCTCCCATCTGGACGATGCACTACATATCTCGGACAGAATATCGGTTTTGGATGACGGGCTGATTAAAATAACCGCCAAGACCGAGGATGTGATCAAAAATCCCAAAGAGATCATGTACATGCTGTCAGGCTGGGCGCCGCTTCAACGAGATTCGCGCGACAAGGAATGGGATATTCTGCAAACTATTGTCAATGCGCGCGATATTTTATCTTCGAGTTCGGAGCTGAAAAAAGAACTGCTGTATCTTGCAAAGGATATCACCAAAGTATTGGGTGCGCAAAACAGCGTGATCTACCTGCTCAACGAAGAGGTAAACGGCGTAATAGACACGATACGGGACAACGAGACAAAATTGTCAGTGCCCAGTCTGAAAAGCGACGCGATCTGCCGGCTGGTGTGTGAAGGGAATCTTGTAATCCTATCCGGACAAACCGCGGGATATGAAGCCCTTTTTCAGGAGAACCGCGAGATACGCACCATTGTTTGTATGCCGGTCAACCGTAATGAACAGATTAGCGGGCTGATTCAAGTATCCTTCCGGGAGAACCGTCTGCTTAGCGAGACCGATGAGCGGTATTTAAAAACTTTTGGCAAAGAGATCGCGATTGCGATTGAAACCTCCAACTTGATCGGCCGTTCGATGCTGCTGCAAGAAAGTCACCATAGAATAAAGAATAATTTACAAATGATCACCTCCATGATCTATATGCAGAAGCTGCACTACAAGGAAAAGGGCGGCGACATCGATGAGATTTTTCAATCCATCATATCGCGTATTTCCAGTATAGCGATCGTGCATAACCTGCTGGCCAAAGATAAAAACGAGGGTAGCATTGTAAATCTTTACAATATCGTGAAAGAAGTGATCAAAATATATGAGCGAGACGATGTGCGCATCAATCTGGACGTGGAAAACATCAGTATTCCATACAATAAGGCGACGCAGATATCGCTGGTGGTCAATGAACTGATTTGCAACTGCATGAAGCACGCTTTTCAGGGGCGTAAGGATAATGTGATCCGCGTCTTTTGTCACAACGATGGTAAGAATATACAGTTGATCATCGCAGATAATGGATGCGGATTGAAGAATCGGGAACAAATGGAGCTGTCGGGGAGCATTGGCGTGTCCGTGGTCAAAAGCATTATTGCGGGGCTGCATGGCACGGTGGATTTTGCGAATAACGCGGGAACGACGGTGCGGATCCTGTTTCCGACCTCGCATGTATATGACGCGCGGAATAGTAAAGATTGAACAAAAATAAGTATCAAAAAATAGCGTAAATTACTGAAAAAATAAAAAAGTGTTGACAAAGGACTTGGGATGAGGTTATACTTAGCCCATCAAAAGTGAATAGATTCGGCGGGACTCATGAAGGGTTTTTTGCCGAATGTGATGAGAGAAAGTGCAGAATGCTTTCGCTGTAATAAGCGGGGGCATTCTGTTTTTTTATGTTTAAGGAGGTTGTATGACAATGCGTTACAAATCATTTGGCAATTACGGATGGGATATTTCCTGTCTGAGTATCGGTTCCTGGACGCTTGGGGGCAAGGAATGGGGAGCGATCGAGAAGAAAGACGCGATCGACACCGTTCACGCGTTGGTGGAGAACGGCGTAAACCATTTGGATACGGCGCTGTCCTATTCAGCAGGAGACTGCGAGCGAATAGTGGGCGAGTGCATCAAGGGGATCCGCGACAAGCTGTATATTACGACAAAATGCGGCACCATGAATATTTACGGCAACATTTTTATTCGCTGCGGCAGCCGGGATTTTATTTTTAAGTGCTGTGAGGAATCGCTTCGCAATCTGGGTATCGACTATATCGATAATTACATGATTCACTGGCCCGATCAAAACACGCCGATCGAGGAAACAATGGACGCGCTGAACGAGCTGAAACAGCAGGGCAAGATCGGCCACATCAGTGTTTCCAACTTTACCAAGGAAGAGATTTTGGAAGCCGAAAAGTATGGGAAGATCGAGGCGGTGCAGATGTGTTACAACATGTGCGACCGCTCGAACGAGGAATTCCTCAAGTGGGCGCACAGCCGGGGCATGGGTACGATGACTTATTCGAGCCTTGCCAGCGGTGTACTGACCGGACAGTACCGGTCCCTTCCGAATTTTGCGCCGGACGACGCACGCGTCGCCTTTTTCCCGTATTTCCGCGAGCCGATGTTTTCTAAGGTGATGAAACTGCTCAAAGAACTGGATGTGATTGCTGAAAAACGCGGCGCGGCGCTGGCGCAGATCGCGGTGAATTGGAACACACAGCGCGATTTTGTCGATACCTCGCTTTGCGGCTCGCGCAATACCCGAGAAGCGAATGAAAACTGCGGCGGCTTTGACTGGACGCTGACGGATGAAGAAATGAAAACCATCAACAAAGCGATCGAAACGTATCTGGACTGTTAAGGAGACGGCATCATGTTAGTAACATTAAAAGAGATACTAAGCGAATCTGTTGCGAAAAAATACGCCGTGCCCGCGCTGAACGGACATGACTTTTTCACAGCGCAGGGGTGTCTGCTCGCTTGTGAGCAAATGAACCGCCCGCTGATCCTGATGTTTGCCGGTGATTTTACGTTCCCGGCTGATTTCCGGCAAGACGTACATCTGCGGATGCTGCTGGAAATGGCGCGTAGCGCCAAGGTCCCGGTCTGTGTGATGATCGACCACGCCGGCAGTTATGAGCTTTGCATGCGGGCGATCCATTACGGCTGCGGCGGCGTGATGATCGACGGCTCCACCTTGCCGTTTGAAGAAAATGTGGCGCTGGTCGGCAAGGTTGTGGAAGCCGCGCATGCCTGCGGCGTGAGCGTGGAAGCCGAGATCGGCCATGTGGGCGGTTACGAGGGCACACCCGACGAGGGGATTGCAAAGCCCCAGTTCTATACGAAGCCCGAGGAAGCGGAGCGGTTCGCAAACCTTACCGGCGTTGACGCGCTGGCCGTCGCCTTTGGCTCTAACCATGGCCCCTATCAGGGTACGCCGCATCTGGATATTCCACGCCTGACGGAGATCCGCGACCGCGTCGGCGATCTGCCTTTGGTCCTGCACGGGGGCTCCGGCCTGCCGGATGAGGAATTTTCAAAGGCTGTCGCAGGCGGGATCAATAAGGTCAACTATATCTCCGGTATGATGATCAACTGTGCGGACGCTATGCGGGAATTCTCGAATGCGCAGATGGGCAAGCGACTGACCTCCCGTCAGATGCTCGAAGTGGGCATGGAATCCGTTGTTTCGGAAACACGGCATATTTTGGAGGTATTCAACACGCAGGCCCTTACCATTCCGATCTCTGAAACGGAAACAGTGACGGCGAGGAGGTTTCAGTAATGGGCGAGACCATGACCGCGCTGCGGTATCTGGAACGCGGCAAACTGGCGCTTCAGGAAATACCGGTTCCAGTTTGCGGTGAAGACGACATTTTGGTTGAAGTGAGGGCCGCCGGCATCTGCGGCGCCGACCTGCACTGGGAAAGCGGTGCGTTTAACGCGGATCATCCGTTCGTACTGGGGCACGAATTTTGCGGCGTTATTTGCCAACTGGGCAGCCGTGTGAGCGGCCGCTGGAAAATCGGCGACCGTGTCGTTTCCGATAACACCGGTTATGCGTGCGGCCAATGCTCGGCTTGCCTGCGCGGCGATTTTGTGCATTGTCTGCACCGCAAAACGCTTGGTTCCGGCATGGACGGCGGCTTTACAAAATATTGCAGAATCCCCGGCGATATTTTAAAGCTTTACCCGAGCTGCCTCATGAAGCTTCCGGACTGTGTTTCCTTTGAGCAAGGCGCGATTATGGAGCCCGCCGCCAATGCGTACCGTGCCATGATACAGGAAGCACAAGTCCGGCCGGGGGACACGGTCGTGATCGTCGGGCTTGGCCCGCTCGGCTTATACAGCTTGCAAATGGCAAAGCTTGCGGGTGCGAGCAGCATCATTTGCATCGGCATGAAAAGCGATGTGGAAAAGCGCTTTCCCTTGGCTCACCAATTTGGCGCGACACATCTGCTGGTTGCGGATGAGGAGGACATCCCCGCCCGCGTGCGGCAGCTCGCGGGGGAGGACGGCGTTGGCATCGTGGTGGACGCGGCGGGTGCGCCCGCTGTCATGCATCAGGCCATGGAGTATTTGCAGCACGATGGAAAATTCGTCCGTATCGGCAATCCGCCCGGAGCGTATGGATATTCGCTGCTGCCGCTGATTGATAAACAGATCACGGTGATCGGCCACATGGGTTATAACGGCACCTCGTGGGCCAAGGTGATGCGGCTGCTCGAAACCAAACAGCTTGATCTGCAAAGCCTGATCGGCGCGGTTTTACCGCTTAGTGAATATAAAACTGGGTATCAAATGATGCGATCCCAGCAGGTCGCCAAAGCAGTGCTGCTGCCGGAATAGGAGGGGAACAGATGAAAAACGAGGCGTTTTATCAGGTAGGCGTAGGAAAAATGGAAAAGCGGGAAATCCCAATGCCGGATTGCGGCGACGATCAGGTGATCGTACATACGGAATACATGGGCATTTGCGGATCCGACCTATTCTTTTTCGGCGACCACAACCATGAGGTTGCAAACGGCGCACATAAGCTCCCCTTTATCATTGGCCACGAATGCGCGGGCGAGGTTGTGCGGACCGGTAAAAACGTCACGCACTTGACGGTGGGGGACAAGGTTGCGCTGGAGCCGGGCGTGCCTTGCGGTAGGTGCGCGTTCTGCAAAAGCGGCCGGTACAACCTGTGCCCGGAGGTAAAATTTATGGCGTGTCCGCCGTATTTCAACGGGGCCCTGCGCCGCTATATCGACTATCCGGCGCATATGGCGTTCAAACTCCCCGCTACTGTCGATACCAAAGCGGGCGCGCTGATCGAGCCGCTTTCCATCGGCCTGCACGCGACGAAGCGCGCCGGTATCGGTCTGGGCGATGTAGCCGTTATTTTGGGTTCGGGCTGTATCGGTCTGACGCTGCTGCTGGCGGCACGAGCCCGCGGCGTTTCTAAGATCATCATGGTTGATGTATTCGATAACCGTTTGCAAAAAGCATTGGAATTGGGCGCGGACGCGGTGATCAACTCTGCGCGCGAGGATCCGCTCACAAAGGTTCGGACGCTGCTGGGCGGCGGCCTGCCGAACTTTGTATTGGAAGCAGCCGGGCGGCCGGAAACCGTGCAGCTTGCTGCAAAGCTCATTGGACGCGGCGGTACGATCCTACAGGTCGGCAGCGTCAATGCGCCGACGACGCTTACGCTTTACGAATTGACGGAAAAAGAGGTCAAGCTGATTTTTACATTCCGCTACGCCAACATTTATCCCACGGCGATCGAGGCGATCGCGAGCGGGCGAATCGATATCAACCAGCTCGCGACCGATGAATTTGCCTTTGAGGATACACAGCTTGCGTTTGAACAGGCGGAGCACAACAAGCAGAGCGTGGTCAAAGCCGTTATCAAATTCTGAAACGGAGGGATACCATGGATAAAAAATTTGACGCCATCTGTCTGGGCACCTGTCTGCTGGATATTTCAACAAGCGGCTTGGATTTCAATACGTTTTTGGAAACCGAGCCAAATCTTGCGGAATCGATCACCTACAGCGCGGGCGGCGACGCGGTAAACGAAGCGATGGCCATGAGCAAGCTGGGAAACCGCGTGGGTTTGATCAGTCGAGTAGGCGACGATTTTATCGGCCGCTTTTTGCTGGAGCAAGCCGAAGCGGCGGGGGTGGACGTTGCATCGGTCTACCGCGATCCGGATGCGCCGACGGCGGCCAATAATATTTTGATCGGCGCGAAGGACAAACGGATCTATACGATCAGCAAAAACAAAACATCACGCACCGAGTTCTGCGAGGACGATGTGGATTACGAGGTGATACGGAGGGCGCGGCTCATCGCGTTCGGCAGCATTTTTGTGCATGAAAAGTTTGACGATCGGGCGCTCACACATCTATTCCAAACGGCGAAGCAAAACGGCGCGATCACCTGCGCCGATGTTGGCCCGACTGCGGCGCACTGCTCCTTAGACGGCTTGCGGCACGCGTTGCCCTATCTGGATTACTTGTTTCCCAACGAACGGGAAGCAGCCATGCTGTCCGGCAAGCGTGATCCCGATGAAATGGCGGATTACTTTTTGAATTTAGGCATCGGCACGGTGGCAATCAAGTTCGGTGCAAAAGGAAGCCTGATCAAAAATAAGAAAACGCGTTTTTTTCAGCAGCCCTTCTATGTTGATCCGATCGATACGACCGGCGCGGGCGATTGCTATGCGGCCGGATTCATGTCGGGGCTGATCCACGAACTGCCGCTGGAGGCTTGTGCGGCATACGCTTCGGCCACGGGCGCACTGGCTGTGGGGAGGGTCGGCGCAACCGCCGGGATTGAAAGCGCGAAACAGGTGGAGGCTTTTCTGGAAAGCCGGAACAAACGCATGAAAATCACGCCGTGCGTATGAGGAAAGGCGGGAGCTATGGAAAACAACGTGATCGTTGAAATGAAGGACATTACAAAAAGCTTTCCCGGCGTTAAAGCGCTGGATTCCGTAAGCTTAACGCTGCGGCGAGGCAGTATTCACGCACTGGTCGGTGAAAACGGCGCGGGCAAATCTACCTTAATGAAAATACTATCCGGCACCTATAAAAAGGATGCGGGCGAAGTCCGCTATAAGGGGCGAGTCGTTGACTTTCGTAGCGAGCGGGAAGCGCTGGACGCGGGAATATCGATCGTCCCGCAGGAACTGGCCTATGTGCCCGGACTGACCATTGAGGAAAATATATTTCTGGGGCGGGAGCCCGCCACAGGCGGTGTGATCAGCAAGAAAACGCGCTGTCAAAAGACAAAAGAACTGATCAACGAGCTCAAGTTACAAATGGAACCGACAACCAAAATGAGCGATATCAGTATCGCTCAGTGTCAAATGGTAGAGATCATCAAAGCGATCTCACGCGGCGCGGAGGTTGTGATCATGGACGAACCCACCTCGTCGCTTACCACGGTGGAAACTCAGAAAATGTTCGAGCAGGTCAGGGCGCTCAAGGCTAAAGGGATAGCGGTCGTTTACATCAGTCATAAGCTAGATGAGATTATGGAGCTGTGCGACGCGATTACCGTTCTGCGCGATGCAAAGCTGATCGGCTCCATTCCAAGAAAAGAAGCTTCGGAGGCTAAGATCATACAAATGATGGTCGGCCGCGATATGGGTAAGGTGTATCCTCCCGTGGGAACATGCGGCACGGAAGAGGTGCTCCGTGTGGAGGGCCTGACCAGACAGGGCGTATTCGAAAATATCTCTTTTACACTGCATCAGGGCGAGGTGCTGGGCTTTTCGGGCATGGTCGGAGCGGGACGCAGCGAAGTGATGCGCGCACTTTTCGGCATGGATCCATACCAAAGCGGCAGTATTTTTATCAACAAAGAAAAAGTCAAGATACGCTCAACCCAAGACGCAATTCGGGCCGGAATCTGTCTGGTGTTTGAGGACCGCGCCATCCATGGGTTTGTGGGCGATCTTACGGTGAGCGAGAATGTGATGCTCCCCAGCGCAAAGGAATACTCAAAATACGGCAGTTTGGATTTCAAACGCATTGCGCGGGAGGTGAGCGGGCAAACAGAGCTTTTACGGATCAAAACGCCGTCTATTCACCAAAAGACCGCGTTTCTTTCCGGCGGTAATCAGCAAAAGGTTGTGCTGGCCAAGTGGCTGATCCGAAAGGATGTCAAGGTTCTGATTATGGATGAGCCGACGCGAGGCATCGACATCGGTGCGAAACAGGAGATATATCAGATTATTAAAGATCTTGCGGCGCAGGGCATGGCGATCATCATCGTCAGCTCGGAAATGCCGGAGGTCATCAATGTCAGCCAGCGCATCATCGTGATGGACAGCGGCCGTATTCTGGACGAATTTCCGCACGAAAACGCGACGCAGGACGGTATCATGAAAACCATCATCGATGGGGGGAGAAAACTATGAAGAATGGCGTAGGTTCCAAGCTCAACAAAAGCAGTGTAGGCGAAATTTATCAGAAATACGGCATTTTCTTGATCATGATCATCGTGTTTCTCGGGGCTTGTATCGCAAACCCCAATTTTTTGAAAGCTTCCAACCTAACGAACGTCATGAAGCAGATCACGGCGGTCGCGGTCATTGCGGCGGGCGAAACGATATTGCTCGTCAGCGGATGTATCGATCTGTCCGCCTCGGCTGTCGCGGCTGTCTCCTCTTGCTTTGCAGCCAATGCGCTGTTGCAAACAAATTCCGTGATCGTATGCTTTGCCGTCGCCATGCTGATCGGCATCGTGCTCAATTACATCAGCGGTAGCATGATTACTTGGTTCAAGCTGCCGCCGTTTATCGCAACGCTTGCCATTATGAGCCTTGCTGAAGGCATGAGCTATCTTTACAGCGGCGGCAAAACGATAAAAGGGTTGGATAAGCTGAAATGGTTAAGTCAGGGTAAGTTGTTTGATTTCATACCCAATATGCTGGTTTTGCTCGCGCTTGTACTAATTCTTATGCAGTTTATGCTCAAACGAACCAGACTTGGCCTATACATGTACGCCATTGGCGGTAACCTGAAGGCTAGTATCGCGGCGGGTATCAATGTGAACCGAATCCTTCGACTGACCTATGTGATCAACGGCGCGCTGGTCGGTATCGCGGGGCTGATCCTTACGTCGCGCATGATGGCGGCAACGCCCAACATCACGACCGGCGGGTATGAATTCGACGCGATCACGGCGACTGTGGTCGGCGGTACCAGCTTCAGCGGCGGCCACGGCTCGATGTTCAACGTCATCGTCGGCGCCATCATCGTCGGTATCATCAATAACGTCATGATTTTGATGGGGCTTGACAGTAACTGGCAGACGATCGCAAAGGGTTTGCTGATCGCTGTGGCGGTCATTATTGATATCAATACGAAAAAAAGCAACAAGTGAGTAGGCACGCTAAATTTCATTCACATTAAACCAATATCAAAGGAGGAAAAATCATGAAAAGAGCAATCAGCATTTTGGTGGCGGCACTGATGCTTGTGGGCGGACTGTCGGCATGCGGCGAACCGGCGGCGCCAAGCGCAGAGGAGAGCGGCGCGGACAGCGCCTCCGCGGGAAGCGCAAAGGAGTTTATCATTGGCTGCGAATATTCCACAAGCTCCTGCGTCTATTGCATGAATTTTGCCAACGCGATCAAGGAGTACGGGGAGGCCGAGGGCATGACCGTGCTGCTGACACAGGCAAACCGTGATGTTTATACCGAGATCAGCAACGCGGAATCCATGCTGGCGCAAAGGGCGCAGGTCGTCGGCGGCATTTGGGACGACTCCGATGCTTGCATGCCGGTCGCAACCGCCTGTGCGGAAGCGGACGCATGGTGCGTGGGTCTGCTGAACGGTTTGACCGACCGGGCGGACGGCTATGAGAAATATGCCTATGTCGGATCGGAGAATTATGACGGCGGCTATTTGCAGGGGCAGTGGCTGGCAGAGCATCTCCCGCAAAACGCAGAGATTTTTTATATGGCCAGCCATGACGGCGATCAACAATCGCTGGCCCGCGAGGAAGGCATGCTAACGGCGCTAAAGGACGCCGGACGTGACGACGTTACCGTCGCCGCCCGCGAGGATGCGCATAACAACCGCGACGAAGGCCTGAAGATCATGGAAAACTGGCTACAGGCATACGACAACATCAAGTGTGTTGTGACAACCGCTGATGAGACCGCGCTGCCGGCCATCGAAGCGATGAAAGCGGCCGACCGTTTCGACGGCGATGTGATCGTGGCCGGATTCGACGCTTCCGCCGAAGCGCAGGATTCCATCGCGGCGGGTGAAATGTCCATGAGTGTCTTACAAGACTACAAGGCGCAGGCGAAAGCGTTTATTGAACTTTGCATAGAGATTCGCGATGGCAAGGAGCCAACGGATAAAATCGTTCCGTTCAGCGCGGTCGACGCATCGAATGTAGCGGATTATAAGGATTATTAAAAGCTTGGGAAAGGAAAAGCGGCCATGAAAGAAAATTTAGGCAAGGTTATGACCGTGCAGGGGCCTGTCGAGCCAAAGATGCTGGGACATACGCTTCCACACGAGCACACGCTGAACTGGCTCAATCACTATGAAATGCCCGACTCGGACCCTGAAAAACGGCAGTATTTCGAGCAGCCGGTCACACTGGACAATCTGCACTACATCCTGAATGAAAACTTCTATGGTGTACGCGATAATTTGCTCAATTATGACGATGCGCTCTTTGTTGAGGAGCTCAGGCGCTTTCAGAGGGCCGGCGGCGGCACGGTCGTCGACCTGACCTGTGACGACAACACCAAGTTTTATGCGGAGGGCAAGCCCACCGACGAGCACTGGGAACGCATCAAGGCTTTGGCCGAACAGTCCGGCATTTATATCGTCGGCGCTGTCGGGCACTTCCCACCAAACGGAAAGACCGATTTTAGCAAGCTGACTGTGGACGATTTGGCGCGGCAGTATATTGATATCATTCGTAACGGTTATGGCAAAACCGGTATTAAGCCTGGGATCATCGGCGAGATCGGTACAAGCGACGTCATTACCGACGACGAATGGAAGTGCCTGCGCGCCGCCGCGATCGCGGCAAAGGAAACCGGTCTGCCGGTCAACGTGCATGTCAACGTATACCAGTGGCGGCATGATTTTAAAATCCTGAAAGTGTTTGAGGAAGAAGGTATGGACCTTAACAAGTTTGCCTTCAGTCACAGAGAAGCCTGCTTAATTCAGGATAATTGGAGCGAAAGCGACGCTTTCGGACATTTGCAGGCGCTGATGGACAAGGGCGCGTATATCTCCTTTGACGGCGTCGGCAACATGAGCTACGAGAAAATGACTTATGGCGCATGGTGCAACGCCTCCGATAAGCAGCGCGCGCAGGCGGTATATAAGCTGATCGTGCGCGGCTATCAGGATAGGATTTTGCTATCGCACGATTCCGCTGAAAGACACCGATTTTCCACCTGCGGGGGATATTGCTACAATCACATCATCGGCAGGTTCCGTGAGATATGCAATCTGGTAGGCGTTGAAAACGATGAGTTCGACGCGATCATCAAGGACAATCCGCAGAGACTATTGACCATTGAGTAAGCTGAACGTGAGGAGCCGCCGTACCGGCGGCTCCTTGTTTTTTGAAAAAGGGCGCGGTATACTGAGTATAACCCGCAACTATATCGACATGCAACGGGAGAAATGCTATGAAAATTGTCATTTTGGATGGCTACACCGAAAACCCGGGAGATCTAAGCTGGAGCGGTCTGGAAACGTTCGGAGAATTGACCGTTTACGATCGGACGCCGCTTGCGGATGAAACGGAAATCATTCGCCGCATTGGCGATGCAGAAATCGTCTACACCAATAAAACGCCTGTTACGCGTAACGTGCTTGACCGCTGTCCCTCGATCCGGTTTATCGGCCTATTGGCAACGGGCTACAACGTAGTCGACTACCGCTACGCGCGAGAGAAGGGCATACCGGTGACGAACGTGCCGTCGTATGGCGTAGCTTCAGTCAGTCAGTTCGCCATTGCGCTGCTGCTGGAGATTTGCCATCACATCGGCCACCATGATCAAGCGGTACATGATGGCAAGTGGGAACAGTGCAGCGACTGGTGCTTTTGGGACTATCCGCTGATTGAGCTGTTTGACAAAACGATCGGGATTATCGGCTTTGGCCGAATCGGACAAGCGACCGGACGCATCGCAAAGGCGCTTGGCATGCATGTGCTTGCGTTTGACGCGGTACAGACCGACACGGGAAAACAGATCGCACAGTACACCAATCTGGATGGTCTGTTGGCGCTTTCCGACGTGGTCACCCTTCATTGCCCTCTGTTCCCCGAGACCGAGGGGATGATTAACCGGGAAACCATCGCCAAGATGAAGGACGGCGTTATTCTGATTAACAACAGCCGCGGCCCGCTGATCGTGGAGCAGGATTTGGCGGATGCGCTGCATGCGGGAAAAGTAGCGGCGGCGGCAGTCGATGTAGTATCCAGCGAACCGATCAGCGGAGATAATCCGCTGCTTTCCGCACCGCGCTGTATCATCACACCGCATATTTCTTGGGCCCCAAAAGAGAGCCGCGCGCGCATCCTGACATGCGCGATGGAAAACCTGAAAGCCTTTTTAGCGGGCACGCCTATAAACGTCGTCAATTCGTAATCGCGTATGCGCGGCAAAGGAGAAGCATATGAAAATTGTGATCGCGATCGATTCCTTTAAGGAGAGCCTGACATCGTTGCAAGCAGGGAGAACCGTGGCGGCGGCAGCGCGACAGGTGTTTCCAAACGCAAAAATCACGGTTTTACCATTGGCGGACGGCGGGGAGGGAACGGTGGATGCGGTCGTGGATAGTCTGCACGGGGAAAAACGGCGGGTGCGCGTCATAGGACCGTTGGGGAAACCGGTTAACGCGCTGTACGGTATCCTTGAAAACGGACGAACAGCGGTTGTGGAAATGGCGTCGGCGGCCGGGTTGGCGCTGGTGCCGGAGGAGCAAAGAAATCCGCTTTATACCACAACCTATGGCGTGGGCGAGTTGATACGCGACGCGTTGGACACGGGCTGCCGCCATTTTATGATCGGTATCGGCGGCAGCGCGACGAATGACGGCGGTATGGGCATGCTGCAAGCGCTCGGCTGCAAGTTTCTGGACGAAAATGGCGATCCGGTCGGCATGCTTGGAGCGGATTTGATGAGGGTGTCGGATATCGATAGTACCGGGCTCGACCCGCGACTTGCGGTATCCACCCTGCAAGTGGCATGCGACGTCTCGAACTCGCTATGCGGTCCCAACGGCGCTTCCGCCGTATTTGGGCCGCAAAAGGGAGCGGATGCCGGTACGGTGCAGCTGCTGGATGAGGCGCTGTCGCGACTTGCCGGCATCGTACGTGAAAAATATGGAATTTCCATAGAAAATATGCCGGGCAGCGGCGCGGCTGGCGGTCTAGGCTATGCGCTCGTATCCTTTTGCGGCGCAAAGTTACAGTCTGGAGCCGAGGTGATTCTCAACAACGTAGGCTTCACAACACATGCGCAGGATGCCGATCTGGTAATCACAGGCGAAGGCCGACTGGACGCGCAGACCGTGATGGGAAAGGCTCCGGCCACGGTCGCCCGCATGGCAAAGCGCTCCGGTGCACTGGTAGTCGCCTTTTGCGGCAGTGCTGCGCCCGATGCGGAGGCGCTGAATGCGGAGGGGATCGACGCATACTTTCCAATCCTGCAAGCGCCTTGCACGCTGGAGCACGCGCTGCATCCTGAAAATGCAGCCCACAACCTGTTTCTAACTGCGCTGCAGGTGTTCAGTCTATTACGTGCGGCTAAATAACAAAACGCAGAGATGATGCTGCTCTGAATGAGCGCATTGTCTCTGCGTCTTATTATGCCGGCGTATGTTGTGTCCTTACAGGGTTACTGCCTGATATGTAACCGTGCACATATGGCCGGGGAACGTACCTACGGCAAAAGCTCTTAGTTCGTACAGGCCACATCCTCTTAACGCATGAAGGCTGCGACCTCACCTCGGTCTGGTAAAGTGTAGTAACTTAACTTTAACTGATGGGGCTACTTCCTTTATCCTTTTTATTTACTTGCATTGTTTTCAGCTTTGGGTCTTGATACGCCAACCGCAATCCGCATTTTTCTAAAGCAGGCGCTCATAAATAACGGATATCAATATTGAGCAATCAGAGAATATACAAAAAATATAAGGTGAAAACGGTAAAAAGCTGTCAAAAGGTGTGCCTTTTGACAGCTTTTTTGCCTAATCAAGTATATCGCAAAAGTGCTTAAAAAGCAATAGTTAATTAGCACATCGTTTCCAGTTACCGATAGTGATGTATAATGACTGGAAATTTTCAGTGGAAATCAAATAGTACACCTTTTGATTGTCTTCTCAATAAAAAAGAAAGAAATCATCGAAGAAATGCAGGAAGAAGAGGTGAGAGTATGCAACACAAAACCTTTTATTATGCCCGCGTATCAGACGATGAGAAGAACTTGGATGCGCAGCTGAATGCCTTCCATGAGCTTGGTGCGCAGGAGAATGAGATGTTTATCGACCTAGAGTCGGACCGGAATACCGTTCGGAACAGCTATCAGCTGCTAAAAAACGCTGCACTGCGCGAAGGAGATACGCTAATTATTAAATCTCTGGACCGTTTGAGCCGCAACAAAGCGGATATCAAATTGGAACTGCTATGGCTGAAAGAGAATGGTGTTCGCTTAAAAGTGGTTGATATGCCGACTACGATGATCGAGTTATCCGAAGACCAGCAGTGGGCTGTAGAACTGATAAACAACCTTCTGATCGAAGCGTTCAACTCCACAGTGGTGCATGAATATGCTGAACATCGCCAGCGTCAGCGTGAGGGGATCGATGCGGCCAAAGCAAAAGGCATCCGCTTCGGACGCCCGCCGCTGGAAAAGGAAGAAGAGTTCTATAGGCTGAAGAAACGCTGGCTTTCCAAGGAAATATCGACACGGGAAGCGGCAAAGATCTTAGGCGTATCACATCAGACGTTTTGGAAGTGGGTCAGATGAAGGTAGGGATCAATTTTATGCAACCACCTCTTATTTCCGTTATTATGGGTGTTTATTATCGTGATCATAATATTGCACTGCTAAAGCGCAGTGTTCAATCTATTTTAGAGCAAAGCATGGTCAATCTGGAATTGTTAATCTGCGATAACGGTTCGGTGCCAGAAGCCTGTACGTTTTTAAATGCACAGGCTGCTTCCGACCTTCGCATTCGACTGATACGAAAGGATAATTGCTTTACTTTACCGGCCAAGCTTAACCTTTGTTTGCTACAAGCAAAAGGAACTTGGGTTGCTCGTATGGATGATGACGATTATGCCCATCCTGAACGTCTGAAGTGTCAGTTGAAGTATTTGCAGACGCATACCAAGATAGCGTTTGTTGGGTGCAATGTAGATCTGTGGTGCGGTGGCCAAATTGTAGGGCAGCGTTGCTTTCCGGAATTCCCCCAAGTAAACGATTTTTACATTACACAGCCTTTTATCCATCCAGCTTTACTGTTTCGCCGAACAGCGCTTGAAGCGGTTGGCGGGTATTCGGAAGACCGACACTGCATTTTATGTGAGGACTATGATTTACTGCTCAGACTTTATACCAAAGGACTTCAAGGCGCAAATCTTCAAGAAAAATTGCTTGAGTATACAGTTCCCAGTACAGTGAAGGGAAACCGCCGCTTTTCTCATAGAATCAATGAATGCGTTACGCGTTTTGTCCGTTTTAAAGAATTAGGGTTGCTGCCCAGCGCATACCCTTATGTAATGAAGCCACTAATCGTAGGATTGTTGCCCGCGTTTGTCCTCAAGCAACTGAAAGGACTGTCACAATGATTCCCCCAAAGATTCATTACTGCTGGTTCGGCGGTGCAATGAACCGAAAAACCAAGGAGTGTCTGGAAAGCTGGAAGCGTCTTTGTCCAGCTTATGAAATAATCTGCTGGAATGAAAAAAACGCGCCTTTGCAAGATAATAACTATGTAAGACAGGCATTTGAAGCAAAAAAGTGGGCGTTTGTTTCCGATTACGTCCGACTGGCAGTGTTATGTGATCAAGGTGGAATTTATCTAGATACCGATGTTGAGCTTTTAAAACCACTCGATATCTTGCTGAGTGAGAGAGGTGTCATAGGGTTTGAGAGCGACGAAAGAATCGCTACCTGCTTGATGGCGGCTGAGCCTCGGCATTCTTTTTTTACAGTGCGAAGGCGCAGTATCAGGATATGCAATTCATACGACAGGATGGAAGCTATGACTATATGACAAATACAGAGCGTATGACAGAACTTTTCTTGAAAATGGGACTGCGTCAGGACAATTCACAGCAAAAGGTGTGCGAAGTATCAATTTATCCAAAGGATTTCTTTTCGCCGAAGGATTTGAAGACGGGCAAAATCTGTTTGACAGATAATTCTTTAGCAATCCATCATTTTCAAGCGTCCCGATGCCGTTGCAAAACCGAGTTAATACAAAACTGGCACAAATGCTTGGTCCGGATGGTACACGCCGTGTCAAACAATGGATGGGAAGAGGATAAAATGCAGACTGCACATATTGGTGTCATTATTCCCGTGTTTAACGCAGCACAATTTCTATCCCAATGTTTGGACAGTCTACTTTGCCAGTCATATTCGGACTTTGAAATTTTGCTGATAGATGATGGATCGACAGATGCGTCTCTAGCCATATGCCACCATTATGCGCTGCAGGATAAAAGAATTCAGGTGATCCATCAACCCAATAAGGGCGTCAGCGCCGCGCGTAACACGGGATTGCACCGTGCATGCAGCGAATTTATTACATTCGTAGACGCAGATGATTGGGTGGATCCAAACCATTTGAAGTGTCTAATTGAAGGAATGGAGCAATGTCAATCGGATTGCAGTATATGCGGCTATTGGCTAGAATATCCGGGGAAATCCGAGCGCAGATGTTATTGTGTATCCGAAGTTCTTTCAACAGACACGGCGATAGTGAGCATGCTGATGCCAAATCGATTTCAGGGTTTCCTGTGTAATAAGTTATTTCGACGCTCTGTGATTCAGAATAACAGGATTGCTTTGCAGGAAACCCTTTATTACGCAGAAGATATGCTTTTCTGCGCTACATACTTCACCTACTGTCAAAAGGTGAAATGCATACAGTCGGCCACATATCATTACCGGCAGCACGGCGACAGCGCCATCAGAAAACAAAAAACAAGCACAGGCTGGTTGGAACGGCGGATGACCGCAGTGACCGCGCTGGACGCTGTTTTAGCTCTGTGTCAGACAAAACAAGCGCGAAACTTATGCAGGGCGCGCCGTCAGACAGAATTCGCGGAAGTTTGCTGTCGATTGGTTACAGAAAAATCTTTATTAGAGAAGGTCTTGGCGCTACAAAAAGAACTGCGGCAGGGGTGGCTTTGTGTGCTGACATCGTGCCTACCATTGAAAAGCAAGCTGAAGCATGGTTGCATGGTGCTGTGTCCGACGCTGTTTGGTCGGTATTTTCTTTACCGACAGCAAAGGTCATTAAAATAGACGCAGCGGATAGAGGTTGTGGGAATAAAATGAGCAAATCGATCGAAATATCGGTTATCATTCCGGTTTATAACGGAGAACGCTATTTAAAGCAGACATTGAATTCTGTGCTGAGACAGTCCGGACCATCACTTGAGGTGATCTTTATTGATGATGGTTCTACCGACACCAGCCTATCCATGCTGCAACGCTGTGCAGCGGGCGACTCGAGGATACGTGTGTACACACAAAAAAACCGGTATGCCGGCGTTGCTCGTAATTGTGGGATGAAGAAGGCCCGCGGAGAATACATCGCCTTTTTGGATGCAGATGATTTTTATTTGGAAGGCGCGCTGGAGTATTTGTTTAAATTAGCTGAAAAGAATCGGTTAGACTGGGTCAAAGGTCGCTTTCGCTGTCTTGATAGTTCAAACGGGAAACAATATACGACACCGTTTTCCACAAACAGCAGCATTGGCTGGGGAAAAAGAAAGAAGGTACTAAACTTCCGTCAAATGCCTGAACGGCTGCTGCAGACCGCTGACGTGCCTTGGAACGGCTTGTACCGCCGATCGTTTTTGGAAGAAAACAATATTATGTTTAATAACTTGCGCTGCATCAACGACCATTCCTTTTACATTCAGTGCTTGCTTAAGGCACAGCGGCTGATGATAACGGATAAAATTATTGTATGCTACCGTGTTGCGCAGCAAAATTCGCTCGTAGGCAGAAAAGCGGAGCATTATGCTGCGCAGCTTGATAACTATAGTATCGTTCGCAAGCTGTGTACAGACATAGAGCCGGAGTTAAAACAACTGATTCTGCGTCAAGAGATTAACGGTATTTTAGGATGGTATGAGCGCCTTCTGCCGCAAGCTGCTGAGCCTGCTGCTTTAAAAGCGCAGCTTAGAATGTTTTTGCAGAGCTACGACGAAGCCGAGGTTGGAGAAAATTATTTACAGCAGTTTCCGTTCCGTTCGCTCTACTATGGCCTGCGCTATGAAACTCCACCGTCCGGGAAAAGGCCGGGACCGGCAAAAAGGCTGCTAAACTGTCAAAAAGAGCACGGATTGTATTACACACTGATACAGATAAAAAATAGACTGGAGAGAAAACATGGGGCTGATTAGGGCAATAAAGGAATTACTGAAGCGCATTTTGCCGCCGCCAGTGAAGGCTTTTAATCGAGAGATTGAGCGGGTGCTTTCAGTGCTGGAGGAACAAAATAAAAAACTTTCTGAACAGCAGTCTGAGATGGATATTTGCGTTACGCAAATTCAGCAGGGAAAGGCTACTATTCTTCAGCAAATGAAAGATCAGCAGGAACAGCTTGATACCCTTGAAAAAAACTATCGGGAGCAGGAGAAGCGGTCTGCAGATGGCTTGGATTGCCTTGAGACATTCGTAAAAAAGCAGTCGGCAGCAAACGATAATATCATACAAGAGCATGAGAGTTTAAAAAAAGATTTGGAGCGGGTACGAAATCTATCTGCTGAAGCAGCACGGCAGGCGTCGGAAGCTGTGTGGGCGCAGATTTTTAATAATACGATCACAGAGAGCACATGGTTAAACGATAAAAGCTTTTCGCCCGGACGTTGGGCGGTTGGATATCCTTATCTCTATGTGATGTATCGTGTTTTGAATGAAACGCATCCTAAAAAAATTTTGGAACTGGGATTAGGACAGTCTACCCGCATGATCGCGCAGTATGCGGCGGCTTTTGATGATGTGGAGCATATTGTGGTGGAGCAGGATTTGGAATGGATTAATTTTTTTCAGCAAAACTATTCTTGTCCTGTATCAACTAAATTATTACATGTTCCAGCTGAAGAAATTAATTTTCTGAATGACGATTGTACTTTAGTGTACCGTAACCTTAAGGAGAAACTACCGAGTATTCAGTTTGATTTCATGTCGATCGATGGGCCAGGGCATAGTCGTTCACAAAAATATCGTCGTATTGATGCGTTAAAGCTAATTCCACAAAATTTATCAGATTCGTTCTGTGTTTTAATGGATGACGTGAATGATGAGTACTGTAACAATGCATATCAATTATTTGCTGAAAAGTTATATAGATGTTGTAATAATTATTGCATGGGAAAATATATCGGACGAAAAACTATATCGATTATCACTTCATATGATAAGAAATTTTTGTGTTCTTTATAAATAAAAATCAAATGAGGATGTAAATAATGAAAAAACCGATAGTATCAGTCGTTATACCTGTCTACAATGCGCAGCATTATTTAGAGCAGTGTTTGGAAAGCGTGATGCATCAGACACTAAAAGAAATCGAGATAATTTGTGTAGATGATGGTTCCATTGATAATTCATTAAAAATTTTATACTCATACCAACAAAAAGACTCAAGAATCAAGATTTATACACAAAAGAACCAATTTGCAGGCGTAGCTAGAAATAATGGTTTTGCATTATCTAAAGGGAAGTATGTCCTGTTTATGGATAGTGATGATTTTTGTGAAAAGTCTTTATTAGAGCAGACAGTAAAAATAGCTGAAGAATATTTAGCTGATATTGTTGTTTTTGACCATTATAGATATGATGAGCAAAGCACTTCTTTGGAATTAAAAAAAGATATTAATAAAAGCGTGCTACCTCAACAGTTTAAAACATTTAGCTATAAAGATTGTCCGCAACGAATTATGTCAATTATTAATCCGGTACCTTGGAATAAACTAATAAGAAGTAATTTTTTAAAGAATAACCATTTGTCTTTCGAAACGTTATCTTCAACAAATGACATTACTTTTTCTTCAATGTGTGCGGTTTCTGCATCAAAAATTGCATATATTGAAAAGCCATTAATTTATTACAGAGTTAACTTTGAGGGCTCTATAACAAGCTCCAAATGTAATAAATTATCTAACGTAATTAGAGCATTACTATTAACATATGAACATGCGCATAAGTTAGATTACTATAAAAAAGTCGAACAGTCAGTGCAATATTTTATTATTTCAAATTTATATTTTTCGCTAAACAATTATGCTGGAGCAAGATATTCAAAGGGGTATGAAGATTTCTATAATGAGTGTGGTAAATTGTTTTTTGGACATCCGGTGTTTTACACATTAAAAAAAGAAATGATAAGGGATAATAAACTTTGGAAATTTTTTTCAGAGGCACAGGAAAGCTCAAAATCCCGCTTTGATCGATCATATTTTCCCAAAGTTGTTGTTTCGTTAACTTCATACCCCAAACGTATTGGTACAGTACATCAAACAATTCAGACGTTGATGCAACAAACGATATTGCCTGATAAAATAGTTTTGTGGTTAGCGCAATCTCAATTTCCTAATTTAATGAATGATCTTCCACTAGAGCTAACAAATCTAATATCGGAAATTATTGAAGTCAAATGGACTAAAGATTTGAAAGCTTATAAAAAGCTGATACCGAGCTTAAAAGAATATCCAGAAGATATTATAATTACAGTTGATGATGATTTGCTGTTTGATAAACATCTAATCGAATTTCTTTTGCGCGGATTTCGCTCAAAACCGAATTGCATTCAATGCCATAGAATTACCTCTATTTACTATAATAATGCAAATGATATTCAAATAACACCAGACGCCATAAAGGTGTATCCTGTTCCAACCTATCTTCATAAGTTATCTGGAGGAGCTGGTTGCTTGTATCCTCCCCATTGTTTGCATTCAGATGTGTTGCGTGAAGATTTGTTTTGCAAACTTACACCTACTAATGATGATATTTGGTTTTGGATCATGGGTATGCTTAATGGATACAAGATAAATGTGGTTGATAAAAATATTTCGAGGCTCTCATATATAGCCGGTACCCAAGAAGAAGCGCTATGGAAAATTAATGATCGAGGGGAAAAACTCTTTTATATTCAGCTTAACAATATATTAAATTATTATCCCATACTTAAGGATCTGCTTTTTTATGAGCAAATGGCTATGGAGAGTTTGCAGTTAGAAGGGGACAGACAACAATCTATACAAATTCATAATATGGAAAAATTTCAGATGTTAAAGAGTCAGATAACGAATCTGCAAAAGCGTGTGGAAACATTGTCTGACGAAGTGCATTCTATCCGCCATTCTATAACATATAAAGTGGGACGCTGCATAACTTGGATGCCACGAAAGATAAGGGGTATAATTCATTGCTATAAAGATCACGGCGCGTCATATACGTTTAGACGCATTTTAATCCATTTGCGCATACTTTCTGATATGGAACAATCGAAAGCAATTGTTTTGTCTCCGACATCAATAAATAAGCAAAACCCGTCTTCTCCAAACAGAAAAAATGCCTCCTCTAAGGTGATACGTAATTATGACTACTTTGTAAATTTGCAGCCCGAGCAGTATGAGGAAGAATTAAAGCTTTGGTATAAACGGGTCACAAAGGAAGATCTAAATTTAGAAAATCCAAGAACCTTTAATGAAAAGATTCAATGGCTCAAACTATATGACAGTTCCACCCTAAAAACTCAGTTGGCTGATAAGTTTTTGGTTCGTCAATGGGTTTCGGAGAGAATTGGAAAAGCGCACTTAATCCCACTACTAGGAGTTTGGGAAAAGTTTGACGAAATCAATTTTAACGAATTACCTGAACAATTTGTTTTAAAAATGAATCATGGCAGTGGTTGGAATGCTGTAGTTAAGGATAAAAATGCTATAGATTATAGTTTGCTCAGGCAAAAATTTGATGAATGGGGGCAAAAGAACTTTGCATTTGTGTATGGATTAGAGTTACATTATATGAATATTCCACCTCGGATTATCGCTGAAAAATATATGGCAGATTTGGAGGGAGATATCTATGATTATAGATTTTTTTGTTTTAACGGACAGCCAAGATTTGTATGGGTGGACATTGGAAGCGGCACCAACCACCATAAAAGAAACATTTATAATTTAAATTGGGTGCTACAGGATTATGGGGTAAATTATCCACATATTAACCCTGAACCCGTGAGACCAAAGACATTTAATGAAATGGTTGGATTTGCAAAAATACTTTGCAAAGAATTTGCATTTGTTCGGGTTGACTTTTATTCAGTCAACGATCAGGTTTATTTTGGTGAGATGACATTTACTCCGCAGAGTGGTACAGGAAAATGGGATTCGGAGGAACAGAATAAATACTATGGTGATTTAATAAAGCTTCCACCTAAAAGCCCCCTTCCTAAAAAGAAGGGGTTGGGTGATATTCAATGAATATCGCCATCGCTGGAACAGGCTACGTTGGAATTGCCAACGCCATATTATTAGCGCAGCACAATGAGGTGACAGCAGTTGATCTAGTGCGGGCAAAGGTCGATTTGATTAATGCAAAGCGGTCGCCGCTGGCCGATCCTGAAATTGAAGAATATCTTTCAGAAAAGTCTCTGAATTTAACAGCGACGACAGATAGCAAGAGCGCGTATAGGACGGCGGACTTTGTTGTTATCTGTACACCTACGAATTATGACCCGGTCAAAAATTACTTTGATACTTCTTCAGTGGAGACCGTTATCGCAGAAGTGTTGGCGGTTAATCCAAAAGCGATCATGGTCATAAAATCCACTGTGCCGGTAGGGTTTACAATTTGGGCACACAAAAAGTTCGATAGTAAGAATATCCTTTTCTCTCCAGAGTTTTTGCGGGAGGGGCGCGCACTGTATGACAATCTGTATCCCTCTCGTATCATCGTAGGCACACTGCTTGAAGATGCACGGCTAAAGGCTACTGCGATGACTTTTGCTAGTTTACTGACTGCGGGGGCGCTGAAACAGGACATTCCAACGTTGCTGACATATCCGACTGAAGCAGAGGCGGTCAAGCTATTTGCCAATACCTACCTCGCACTGCGCGTGGCCTTTTTTAATGAACTCGATACATATGCCGAGGTGCGTGGACTGAACACGCGTCAGATCATTGAGGGAATTGGCTATGATCCTCGTATTGGTAATTTTTACAACAACCCATCCTTTGGCTATGGCGGCTATTGTCTGCCAAAGGACACCAAGCAACTGCGTGCAAACTTTGACAAAGTACCAAACAATATTATCGGCGCTATTGTAGATGCAAACAGCACGCGCAAGGACTTTATCGCTGACCGAGTTTTGGAGAAGGCCGGTTATTATGGCCCGAATGGCGAAGGGAGAGACGGCTCTCCGGGCAAAACTTGTATCATTGGTGTTTATCGGCTGACCATGAAGACAGGATCTGACAATTTCCGCCAGTCGAGCATTCAGGGCGTAATGAAACGACTGAAAGCGAAAGGGGCAAAGATCGTGATCTATGAGCCTTCTCTTTCAGAAAATATGTTTTTTGGCAGCCAAGTAGTCAAAAGCTTTGCGGAATTTGCTGTGCAAAGCCAAGTCATTCTGGCCAACCGCTACAGTCCTGAGTTAGAGTCGTTTATGGACAAGGTTTATACGCGTGACCTTTATTTTCGTGATTAATAGGAGTATCCATGTTTCACAAATTGATGCACTATCAGTTCCTGTTTGAAGAACTGGTAAAGCGGGATTTTAAAAAGAAATATAAGCGAACGGTGCTGGGCATGGCTTGGAGTGTGCTTTCTCCACTCTTGATGCTTCTGGTCATGCGGCTTGTGTTTACGCAGTTTTTTGGACGTGGAATGGATCATTATACCACTTATCTGTTTTGTGGAAACCTGATTTTTTCTTGTTTCAGTGAATCAACAGGGCAAGGCATGCAAACGTTGATGGGAAATGCGAACATTTTCAGTAAAGTAAATGTGCCGAAGTATTTATTTCTTTTTTCCAAAAATGTACAGACACTAATCAACTTTGGCTTGACGCTATGTGTTTTCTTTGTGTTTTGCATATTAGACGAAATTACGTTCACCTTAAAATTTGTTTTTTTACTCTTTCCAATTGTCTGCTTGGTGCTATTCAATATTGGTATTGGCCTAATTCTGTCCGCGTTGTATGTATTTTTTCGGGATATTCAGTACCTCTGGTCGGTTTTTACCCAGCTTTTGATGTACTTATCGGCCATCTTTTATACGATTGATAAGTACACCCCTATGATGCAGAACTTGTTCTTGTTGAATCCTGTTTATCTGTTTATTCGCTACTTCCGTAAAATCGTACTTGACGCAACCATTCCATCGGTATGGTTTCATTTACTGATGGTGGCGGATGTGCTGATCGCGCTGGTAGTCGGGTGCTGGATGTACAAAAAGTACAACACGCGCTTTTTATATTATGTGTAACGGAGGAATTGCATGCCGGGAACGATGCTAAAAGTACAGGATGTGTCCATCCGCTATATGACAGGAGATTTCAAGGAAATTGGCCTGAAGGAATACTTTTTGCGCAAGCTGACTGGAGATTATAAGGTAATAGAATTTTGGGCGGATAAAAATGTTTCATTTGAGCTTGAGAAAGGCGATATGCTGGGGATTATCGGAACAAATGGAGCGGGGAAATCGACGCTTTTGAAAGCTGTATCTGGCATTATGGAGCCAACGACCGGTTGGATCGATCGCCAAGGAACGATCGCAGCACTGCTTGAATTGGGTAGCGGCTTTGACGGAGATTTGACCGTCCGGGAAAACACCTATTTACGCGGTGCTATGCTGGGTTACACCCGCAAATTTATGGATGATACCTATGGACAGATAATTGCTTTTGCTGAGCTGGAGGAATTTCAGGACAGACCTTTTAAGCAACTGTCATCAGGCATGAAATCACGCTTGGCTTTTTCAATCGCCAGTCTTGTGCAACCGGATATTTTAATTCTGGATGAAGTGCTTTCTGTCGGTGATGGCGCCTTTAAAAAGAAAAGTGAAGCTAAAATGAGAGAAATTATATCAGGTGGCACAACGACTATTCTCGTATCCCACTCTCTTGAGCAAGTGCGTGAAATGTGCAGCAAAGTCCTCTGGCTACATAAAGGCGAGCAAAAAGCCTTTGGCAGTAATGTACAGGAAATTTGTAATCGGTACGAAAATTTCTTGATATCAACAACGGGTAACAACGATTGTGTGCTGCGACGTGTCAAGGACTAAGCAAGTTAATCCAGAACCACAGTTAATGTGTATATTTATCCTCATAAATGCAGTTATACACAAATGAATATAAGTAAACGCAAGAAGGTGCGTCTATAACTTGATGTTCTCATAAAGCTTCTGTTATAATGTCTAATTTACGAACGTAATTAAATTTGCCTGAGTACAGGCAAGAACTTTGTTTAAGTGGTGCAGTCCCCTAGAGCAAAATTTAATGATTTTTTAGATGTACGCAACATTATTAATGTCAAGCATTGTTTTGTTTATCAAATGTTCATGAGGGAAAATAAAAATTACTGATAAAATGTTGCGAAATAAAATGAATATTATTCCGCTGATTCGTATTGAAAGATATCCTACACAGCTATGACTGCCGAAAAGTGATTGATATAGATCGGGAAATTTCGTCTTTAAAATCCAATGGAGAGCTCGTTATGGAAGCGGTCGCTGATATGGATCGTATAAAGAATGCAACGTATTTTAACGGAGGCTAACTGGCGGGGTTTAACTATTGAAGTAGGTTTTACGATTCTTTACATGGTATTACCAGCAATTTTGTTTGATCGAATTGATAAACGTTGACGATAGCGCCGCACTTTTTAGCCGCTCAAAAAGGATTCGCCTCTAAATTTTGCTTTATAATCGACGTAAGGCAGCAAAATCAACTTCCGATGCTTTGGGCTACATTGAAAAAATGCAGAATTTCTGTTTGTTTCATTCGGTGGATACTCATGGTAGTGGCAGAGTAAGTCATCTGCCCCCCTGTAAGTCGTTATAAACTTGTTGTTATAACGACTTGTCGGGTAACGGCCGGGACATTCCAGAGAGCAAATGACAATTCCATATATAAACACTTATTCACTTCTCGTTAAAGATGATGTAGCGAAGAATCTGTTTTTGATTTTTCAGACAGTTTCGAGCCTATGATTTAAGCAAAGTAGTAGTTCAGATACGGTTTGGAATAAATAATATTCTTCGTAGCGAGTATTAAATATGTGCTCAACAAGCTGAATTACAATATGCGGAAAAACATGATAAACACTGTAGGACATAAAAGGATTTGCATAAACAGCGGGGGACATAGAGGGTCATACGAATCGATGCACTGATTGTGACTTGGCGGGCAAATTTGTTGCAAAAATTAGACTTTTGTAAACACCTACAAACTTTTGCGCGCCGTAAGAAATGATGGAATTACTACTTGCATTTTTAAACGAAAGACCGTATAATAAACCTTGATTTGAAAGTCGGTTGTCCAAAACCGAAATTAGGAGGAGTTTAACGAATGAAGAAATTAGTGTGCGCGCTGCTCGCAGGCGCGATGAGCATGAGCCTGCTGGCGGGCTGCGGCAGTAAGCCGGCGGATGAGCCCAAGGACGATGCCCCGGTTGATTCCAACAACGCCGCGTCCACCGATTACAAGCTGGCGGTCGACGGTACGCTGACCATGGCAACCAACGCGTTCTTCGAGCCCTTCGAGTACTACGAAGGCGAAGAGATTGTCGGCATCGACGCCGAGGTGGGCAAGGCCATTGCCGACAAGCTGGGCCTTGGTTTTTCCATTTCCGATATGGAGTTCGATTCGATCATCACCGCGGTTGCCGCCGGTAAGGCCGATATGGGCATGGCCGGTATGACGGTAGACCCGGACCGTGCAAAGAACGTCGATTTCTCGCAGACCTATGCGACCGGCGTGCAGGCGATCATTGTGCCCGAAAATTCTGAAATCGCATCTCCGGACGATTTGGCCGGCAAGAAGATCGGCGTGCAGCAGGGCACGACCGGCGACCTTTACTGCACAGACGATTTCGGCGAAGAAGCGATGAACCGCTTCCAGCAAGGGCACCGACGCCGTTATGGCGCTTACACAGGGCAAGATCGACTGCGTCGTCATCGATAACGAGCCTGCCAAGAAGTTTGTTGCCGCCAATGAAGGCCTCAAGATCCTCGACACCGCTTACACCGAAGAGGATTACGCCATTGCGTTTGCAAAGGACAACACCGCCCTGAAGGATGCGGTAGACAAGGCGCTTGGCGAACTGATCGCGGACGGCACGGTCCAGAAGATCGTCGATAAGTATATCACCGCGGAATAATTTGTGCAAAACGCAACGGGGACGGCTTGCTTTAGCCGCCCCCTCTGCGTATTTTTACAGAAAAGGGGGACAGGCCGATGGAATGGTTCAGGGAACAATTCTATCAGACCTTCATTCAGGATGGTCGCTGGTACATTTACTTTGCCAAGGGACTTGGAACGACGCTGAAAGTCACGCTGGGTGCGCTGCTGGTGGGCGTCGTCATCGGCGTGTGCATTGCTGTCATCCGCTCTGCGTATGATAGCCAGCGTGTGCACTGGCGCGGGTTGGGCGGCGTGCTGCTCGGCATCGGCAATTTGATCAGCAAAATCTATCTTACGGTCATTCGCGGCACGCCCAGCACGGTGCAGCTGCTGATCATCTATTTTATTTTGTTTGGTTCTTCACAGAATATGGTGCTCGCCGCGATTATTTCCTTCGGCGTCAACTCCGGCGCATATGTCGCCGAGATCGTTCGTTCGGGCATCATGTCCATCAACAAGGGACAGATGGAGGCTGGGCGTTCGCTTGGTCTGAACTATGCAAAAACCATGCAGTTTATCATCATCCCGCAGGCGATTAAGAACATCCTGCCCGCGCTCGGCAACGAGCTGATCACGCTGCTCAAGGAAACCTCCATCTGTACGGTCATCGGCCTGATGGATCTGACCAAGGGCGCTATGATTGTGCAGAGCCGTACTTATGCGCCGTGGATGCCGTATCTGTCCATTGCCGTTATCTATCTGGTTATGGTTATGATCCTGACAAAACTGCTCGGCATGCTTGAAAGGAGGCTGCGCGCAAGTGATCGACGTTAAAAATCTGCATAAATCCTTCGGCAGCCACGAGGTGCTCAAGGGCATTGACGAGCATATCGAAAAGGGAGAAAAGGTCGTTGTCATCGGACCTTCCGGCTCCGGCAAATCCACCTTTCTGCGCTGCCTGAACCTTCTGGAAGAGCCCACCAGCGGCGATATCGTGTTTGAGGGCCAGAACATCACCTCCAAGGAAACCGATATCAATATCCTGCGCCGCAAGATGGGTATGGTGTTCCAGCAGTTCAACCTGTTCCCGCATCTTTCGGTCAAGGAAAACATTAAACTCGCTCCGGTAAAGCTCAAGGTCATGAGCGATGAGGAAGCGGAAAAGCGCGCCTTGCAGCTGCTGGCCCGCGTCGGTCTGCCGGATAAGGCGGATAGCTATCCGGCCCAGCTTTCCGGCGGACAGCAGCAGCGCATCGCGATCGCCCGCGCGCTCGCCATGAATCCGGACGTCATGCTTTTTGACGAGCCGACCTCCGCGCTCGACCCGGAAATGGTTGGTGAAGTGCTGGAGATCATGAAGGAGCTGGCCGAGGACGGTATGACCATGGTGGTCGTCACACACGAAATGGGCTTTGCCCGCGAGGTCGGCACCCGCGTGCTGTTCATGGATGAGGGGCGCATCATGGAGCAAAACGAACCGGGGGCGTTTTTCGCCAATCCGCAGAATCCCCGTTTAAAGGACTTTTTGTCCAAGGTGTTGTAAAAACAGGGGTTTGCTGACGCTCACAATTAGAAATGCGGCGGGGTGAGTCACCCCGCCCTACGCTTAACGGTTTTCTCGTTACTGAAAATGGGAGATAAACCAAGGAGTGGGGCGGGGTGACCGCACCCCGCCGCTGCGGCTACTGCCGCGTATCTATTGCGAGCGTAGCGAGCTACCGAAGAATTGCGCAGCCAATTAAATGTTGAACAGCGGCGCTTGCTTCGCCGTGTGCAAGATATCGGTCTGGCGGAAGGCGATAAGCTGACGCGGGAAAACTATTTCCGCGGTTTTTGCGCGGGCGTATACTTTGCCGAATGCTTTCTGCGGCGCGCGGGCCGGTTCTGAATAATATATGTCGTTATTATCGCGCTTTTGTGACAAAAAAACAAGCGGACAGAGTGTTCTGTCCGCTTTTCTGTGCAATAAAATGCTTGACATTGGCAAAAATTCTATGGTATAATAAAACGCTCGACAAATTAGATACGATTCTGCCAATAGCTAAATACATGTTATCACGGTGAATCTGTAATTGCAAGAGCAATTTTAAAGATTTTGCCACGCCGCCGGGCGTATCAAAATAATGCCGAAAGAAACGGAGTGATTGAAGCACATGATGGTGAAAGACGTACAGCACGGCAAAACCACACGAAAGAGCTTTGCGCGCATCGATGAGATTCTGGAGATGCCCAATCTGATCGAGGTGCAGAAGAAATCCTACCGGTGGTTCTTGGACGAGGGCCTGCGAGAGGTGTTCTCGGACACTGCCAGCATCACGGACTACACCGGTAATTTGGAGCTTTCCTTCCTCGATTATTCGATGGACGACGAGCCCAAGTATTCGGTGGAGGAGTGCAAGGCGCGCGACGCCACATATGCCTCGCCGCTCAAGGTGCGCATGCGCCTTCGCAATAAGGAGACCGGCGAGATCAAGGAGCAGGAGATCTTCATGGGCGATTTCCCGCGCATGACCGATTCCGCCACCTTCATCATCAACGGCGCGGAACGCGCCATTGTTTCGCAGATCGTCCGTTCGCCCGGCGTCTATTACGGTAAGGAATTCGATAAGACGGATAAGGCGATCCTTTCCGCCACCGTTATTCCGTACCGCGGCGCGTGGCTCGAATACGAGACCGACTCGAACGACGTTTTCTACGTCCGTATCGATAAAAACCGCAAAATCCCGATCACCTCGTTCATTCGCGCAATCGGCGTAAAGACCGACGCGGAGATCAAGGAAGTGTTCGGCGAGGATGAGCGCATCATCGCGACCCTTGAAAAGGACCCGGCCACCACGGCGGACGAGGCGCTGATCGAGATCTACAAGAAGATGCGTCCGGGCGAGCCGCCCTCTGTCGAGTCCGCCACCAACCTGATGGATTCGATGTTCTTCGATATGCGCCGCTACGATATTTCCGCCGTCGGCCGCTACAAGTATAACAAGAAGCTTGCCATCGCGCGGCGCATCTCGGGCCACAAGCTGCTCGCGCCCGTTGCCGACCCGATGACGGGCGAAATCTTGGCGGAGGAAGGCGAGATCCTTTCCCGCGAGAAGGCGCGCCTGCTCGAGCGCCGCGGTGTGCACGGCGTTACCATTGAATCCGGCGAAGGCCGTCCGGTGCGCGTGTTTGGCAACGGCATGGTCGACGCGGATGATTTCAAGGATTACACCGGCTTTACCGCCGCCGAGCTGGGCCTGAAGGAAAAGGTCCGCTTTGTGGTCCTTAAGGAGATCATGGAGAACAATCAGGGCGAAGCGCTGAAGGCGCAGGTCACCGCCCGCATGACCGAGCTTGTGCCCAAGACCATCATCGTGGACGACATGCTCGCTTCGATCTGCTACCTGCTGAACCTCGGCTGCGGCGTCGGTACGACGGACGATATCGACCACCTCGGTAACCGCCGCCTCCGTTCGGTCGGCGAGCTGCTGCAGAACCAGTTCCGCATCGGCTTCTCCCGTATGGAGCGCGTGATCCGCGAGCGCATGACGATTCAGGATCTGGATATCGTCACGCCGCAGAGCCTGATCAATATCCGTCCGGTCACCGCCGCGATCAAGGAGTTCTTCGGCTCCTCGCCGCTCTCCCAGTTCATGGACCAGAACAACCCGCTGGCGGAGCTGACGCACAAGCGCCGTATGTCCGCGCTCGGCCCCGGCGGTCTGAGCCGCGACCGCGCATCGTTCGAGGTGCGCGACGTGCACTACTCGCACTATGGCCGCCTGTGCCCGATCGAGACCCCTGAAGGCCCGAACATCGGTTTGATCTCCTATCTGGCGACTTATGCGCGCATCAACGATTTCGGCTTTATTGAAGCGCCCTACCGCGTGATCGATAAGGAGACCGGTAAGGTCACCGGCGATGTGCAGTATATGACCGCCGACGTGGAGGACGAATTTATCGTCTGTCAGGCGAACGAGCCGCTCGACGAAAACGGCTGTCTGGAACGCGACCGTATCACCTGCCGTATGCGCGATGAGATCATCGAGGTCGACCGCAAGGAAGTCGATCTGATGGACGTTTCGCCCCGCATGATGGTTTCCGTCGCGACCGCGTTCATCCCCTTCCTTGAGCATGACGACGCGAACCGCGCGCTGATGGGCGCGAACATGCAGCGTCAGGCCGTGCCGCTTTTAAAGTGCGAAGCGCCTGTCGTCGCGACCGGCATGGAATACAAGGCCGCGGTCGATTCCGGCACCATCCCGCTGGCGGAAAGCGACGGCGTGGTCACCCGCGTGACCGCGCGAGAGGTCGTTGTCAAGTACGACAAGGGCGATGAAAAAACCTATCACCTGACCAAGTTCCTGCGTTCCAACCAGTCTACCTGTATCAATATGCGTCCGATCGTTTCGCTGGGCGAGCGCGTCAAGGCGGGCGACGTTCTGGCCGACGGCCCCTCGACCGATCAGGGCGAGATCGCGCTTGGCAAGAACGCGCTGATCGGCTTTATGACCTGGGAAGGCTATAACTACGAGGACGCCGTTCTGCTGAACGAGCGCCTTGTGCGCGACGACGTTTACACGTCCATCCACATTGAAGAATACGAATCCGAATCCCGCGATACCAAGCTTGGGCCGGAAGAGATCACCCGCGATATCCCGAACGTGGGCGAAGACGCGCTGCGCAACCTCGACGAGCGCGGCATCATCCGCGTCGGCGCCGAAGTGCAGGCGGGCGACATTCTGGTCGGTAAGGTGACGCCCAAGGGCGAGACCGAGCTGACCGCCGAGGAGCGCCTGCTGCGCGCCATCTTCGGTGAAAAGGCGCGCGAGGTGCGCGATACCTCGCTGCGCGCGCCGCACGGCGAAAGCGGCATCGTGGTGGACGTCAAGGTGTTCACCCGCGAAAACGGCGACGAGTTGTCGCCCGGCGTCAACATGGTCGTGCGCTGCTATATCGCGCAGAAGCGCAAGATCTCGGTCGGCGATAAGATGGCGGGCCGTCACGGTAACAAGGGTGTTGTATCCCGCATTTTGCCGCAGGAGGATATGCCGTTCCTGTCGGACGGCACCCCGCTCGACATCGTGCTCAACCCGCTGGGCGTGCCTTCCCGTATGAACATCGGTCAGGTACTGGAGGTGCATCTGGGCTTTGCCGCCCGTAAGCTCGGCTGGAAGGTCGAGACCCCGGTATTCGACGGCGCGAACGAGAAGGACATCGAGGAAGCGCTGATTAAGGCCGGTTACAACGGCGACGGCAAGAGCGTGCTGTACGACGGCCGCACCGGCGACAAGTTTGATAACCCGGTAACCGTTGGTTATATGTACTACCTCAAGCTGCACCATCTGGTCGACGATAAGATCCACGCGCGTTCGACCGGCCCGTACTCGCTCGTTACGCAGCAGCCGCTCGGCGGCAAGGCCCAGTTCGGCGGCCAGCGCTTCGGCGAGATGGAAGTTTGGGCGCTCGAGGCGTACGGCGCGGCCTACACGCTGCAGGAGATCCTGACCGTCAAGTCGGATGATATCACCGGCCGTGTCAAGACCTACGAGGCGATCGTTAAGGGCCACAACGTACCGCAGCCGGGCGTTCCGGAATCGTTCAAGGTATTGGTTAAGGAATTGCAGAGCCTGTGCCTTGATATTCAGGTGCTGGATGAAAATATGGATGTCATCGAGCTGGCGGACGATGAAGAGGATGAATCCGATTATATCCGTCCGATGGAGCACGCGGTGTCCGGTCAGGATGATGAGTTCGTGGCGGCCGGTTTCGGCATCAACAACGCCGAGGACGGCGACAGCGATCTGTTCGCCGACGCCGCGGTGGATGACGATGACGCCGACGACGATACCGAGGATGATCTTGACGCCGCCGGGGACGATTTTGACGACGGCCTCGACGAATGACCGAAGGAGCAAAGTCCGTTCAAAATCGTCCGTAAACAGGGAAGGAGCTCATAAAACTTTATGGGATATCATACATTCAACGCCATAAAAATCGGCCTTGCCTCGCCCGACCTGATCCGTGAATGGTCGTACGGTGAGGTGAAAAAGCCCGAAACCATCAACTACCGCACGCTCAAGCCTGAAAAGGACGGCCTTTTCTGCGAGCGTATCTTTGGCCCAACCAAGGACTGGGAGTGCCACTGCGGCAAATATAAGAAGGTTCGCTTTAAGGGCAAGGTCTGCGATAAGTGCGGCGTAGAGGTCACCCGCGCCAAGGTCCGCCGCGAGCGCATGGGCCACATCGAGCTGGCCGCGCCCGTATCGCACATCTGGTATTTCAAGGGCATTCCGTCCCGCATGGGCCTGATTCTCGACATCAGCCCGCGCGTACTGGAAAAGGTGCTCTACTTTGCCTCTTATATCGTCATTGATCCCGGCGACACGCCGCTGATGAAGAAGCAAATCCTGACCGAAGCCGAGTACCGCGACATGCGCGAAAAGTACGAGGATGACTTCAAGGCCGGCATGGGCGCCGAATCGATCAAGGCTCTGCTAGCCGAGCTCGATCTGGATAAGCTTTCGGCGGAACTGACCGCCGAGCTGCACGAGGCTTCCGGCCAGAAGCGCCTGCGGCTTATCAAGCGCCTTGAGGTCGCGGAATCGTTCCGCCTTTCGGGCAACCGCCCGGAGTGGATGATCATGGACGTCGTGCCGGTCATCCCGCCCGAGATCCGTCCGATGGTACAGCTCGACGGCGGCCGCTTCGCAACGAGCGACCTCAACGACCTGTACCGCCGCGTGATCAACCGCAACAACCGCTTAAAGCGCCTGCTTGAGCTGGGCGCTCCCGATATCATCGTGCGCAACGAAAAGCGCATGCTGCAAGAGGCTGTGGACGCGCTGATCGATAACGGCCGCCGCGGCCGCCCGGTCACCGGTCCGAACAACCGCGCCCTCAAGAGCCTGTCCGACATGCTCAAGGGCAAGCAGGGCCGCTTCCGCCAGAACCTGCTGGGCAAGCGCGTCGACTACTCCGGCCGTTCGGTCATCGTCGTCGGTCCGGACCTGAAGATATATCAGTGCGGCCTGCCCAAGGAGATGGCGCTCGAACTGTTCAAGCCCTTCGTCATGAAGAAGCTGGTCGAGGACGGCACCGCCTCCAACATCAAGTCCGCCAAGAAGATGGTGGAGCGCGCCAAGACCGAGGTCTGGGACGTGCTGGAAGGCATCATCAAGGGCCACCCGGTCATGCTGAACCGCGCGCCCACGCTGCACCGTCTGGGCATTCAGGCGTTCGAGCCCGTCCTCGTCGAGGGCCGCGCCATCCGCCTGCACCCGCTGGTATGTACTGCGTTCAACGCCGACTTTGACGGCGACCAGATGGCGGTGCACGTGCCGCTTTCCGCCGAGGCGCAGGCCGAGGCCCGCCTGCTCATGCTGTCCGCGAACAACCTGTTGAAGCCGCAGGACGGCAAGCCCGTCACCATCCCCTCGCAGGACATGGTGCTTGGCGCTTACTACCTGACCATCGACCGCGAAACCGAGCCGGGCACCGGCAAGATCTTCCGCAACGCGGACGAGGCGCTGATGGCCTACGATCAGGGCGTTGTCGGCATCCACGCGCCGATCAAGGTGCGCATGGAGCGCGATCTGGGCGACCGTAAGATATCCAAGCTGGTCGACGCAACCCCGGGCCGTTTGATCTTCAACGAGCGCATTCCGCAGGATTTGGGCTTTGTCGACCGTTCCGATCCTGACAAGCTGCTGGACCTTGAAATCATGTTCACCGCGGGCAAGAAGGAGCTTGGCAAGATCATCGACCGCTGCATTCACGTGCACGGCTTCAACGTCACGGCCGAGGTGCTGGACTCGATCAAGGCCATGGGCTATAAGTATTCCACCAAGGGCGCGCTGACCGTTGCGGTTGCCGATATGTCGGTTCCGGATGAAAAGCCGGTGCTGATCGGCGAGACCGAAAAGAAGGTCGCCCTGATCGATAAGAAATACAAGCGCGGCTTTATCACGGACGACGAACGCTACCGCCTGACCGTTGCCGAGTGGGAAAAGACCACGGGCGAAGTCACCAAGGCGCTGCAGGGCAACATGGAGAAGTTCAACCCGATCCAGATGATGGCTACCTCGGGCGCTCGTGGTTCGATCAACCAGATCCGTCAGCTGGCCGGTATGCGCGGCCTGATGGCATCCACCTCCGGTAAGACGATCGAAATCCCGATCAAGTCCAACTTCCGTGAAGGCCTGTCGGTACTCGAGTACTTCATCTCCGCGCGTGGCGCCCGTAAGGGTCTGGCCGATACCGCGCTTCGTACCGCCGACTCGGGTTACCTGACCCGCCGTCTGGTCGACGTTTCGCAGGATGTCATCATCCGCGAGGACGACTGCGGCGCTGTCAAGGGCATCTGGGTAGAAGACATCAAGGAAGGCAACCAGATCATCGAGCCGCTGCGCGAGCGCTTGCTCGGCCGCTACCCGGTGAACGATATCATGGACGACGCGGGCAATCTGATCGTGTCCAGCAGCAAAATGCTGGATGAGGCGGACGCAGACCGCATCATCGCCGCCGGCATCAAGCGCGTGCAGCTGCGCAGCGTTCTGGAATGCCGCGCGCGCAAGGGCGTGTGCACCCATTGCTACGGCATGAACCTTGCCACCGGCAATCCGTGCGGCAAGGGCGAAGCGGTAGGCATTATCGCGGCCCAGTCGATCGGCGAGCCCGGCACCCAGCTGACCATGCGTACCTTCCACACCGGCGGCGTCGCCGGTTCGGATATCACGCAAGGTCTGCCCCGTGTAGAAGAACTGTTCGAGGCGCGCAAGCCCAAGAAGGCCGCGACCCTCGCGGAGATCGGCGGCGTGGTTTCGATCGAGGAATCCAAGCGCACCACGGTCAAAACCGTCAACATCACCAACCGCGACTCCGGCGAAATGGTTTCGTACCAGCTGGCTTCTTCCTCCGGCATCCGCGTGGAGGACGGCCAGACTGTCGCCGTGGGCGAGCAGCTCAACGACGGCGCGCTGAACCCGCACGATATTCTGCGCATCCTCGATCCGCGCGCCGTGCACGATTATGAGATCAAGGAAGTACAGAAGGTTTACCGCCAGCAGGGCGTTGATATCAATGATAAGCATATCGAAGTTATCGTCCGCCAGATGATGCGCAAGGTGCGCGTTGAGGACGCGGGCGACGCGACCGTGCTGCCCGGCTCGGTCATGGACCTGCTTGAGTTTGAGGACTGCAACAAGCAGGTGCAGAGCCGTATCGAAGCGGGCGAGGAAGGCCTGCAGCCTGCGGTCTCCGAGCCGACGCTGATGGGTATCACCAAGGCTTCTCTGGCTACGGATTCGTGGATGAGCGCCGCGTCCTTCCAGGAGACCACGCGCGTGCTGACCGACGCCGCCATCAAGGGCAAGGTCGACCCGCTGCTGGGCCTGAAGGAAAACGTTATTATCGGCAAGCTGATCCCCGCCGGTTCGGGCATGACCGAGTACTGCGACGGTCATTACGAAAAAACGGTGGATCTCGATTCCAACAGTTCCTTATAAGGTATAAAACAGGGAAAACAGGGGAATGCTTTGTGGCGTTCCTCTGTTTTTATTCGATTGCAAGCGGCGCTCGCAATCGATCCCTGCGCCCAAAGCACACCGGAATTTTGATTCCGGCGCGCTTTGGCCATTGCCTTTGGAATGCGTGCTGCGGCGCGCGGCGTGGGGGAGAGAATACTGTGAATTTCTACGATAAATCTGGAAAAGTGCTTGACTTCGCTGCTGCAAACCGCTATACTAATGTAGTATGCCGTATAGGAGGGTTACTATGCTTTCAGAACTTCGCACGGCGCACAAGGTCATTGGTGTGAAGCAGTCGAAAAAAGCCATTCGGGACGGCGCGGCCGCCGAGGTCTTCGTCGCGCTGGACGCGGAAAAGCGCGTCACAGCACCCATCTATGAGCTTTGCGGCGAAACGAATACCAAGGTGAGCGAGATCACCACTATGGCGGAACTGGGCGACGCGGCCGGTATCGATGTCGGCGCCGCGGTGGTCACGGTTCTGCGCCAAACCAGCTGAAACTGCGCAAAACGCGCTTTTTCATAAACACTTTTGAAAGAAGGAGGAAATAAAATGCCAACTTTTAACCAACTCGTCCGTAAGGGTCGCGAGGCAGTCACCGCCAAGTCCACGGCGCCGGCTCTGCAGGTAGGCTACAACTCTCAGAAGAAGAAGGCCACCGACCAGTCCGCTCCGCAGAAGCGCGGTGTTTGCACGACGGTTAAAACCATGACGCCGAAGAAGCCGAACTCCGCGCTTCGTAAGGTCGCTCGTGTTAAGCTGACCAACCAGATGGAAGTATCCGCTTACATCCCGGGTATCGGTCACAACCTGCAGGAGCACTCTGTCGTTATGGTTCGCGGCGGCCGTGTCAAGGATCTTCCTGGCGTGCGCTACCACATCATCCGCGGCACACTGGATACGCAGGGCGTAGCGGATCGCCGTCAGGCGCGCTCCAAGTACGGCGCGAAAAGACCTAAGGCAGGCAAGTAAGCTTACCTGCTGACGTTTTGCGAGAAAAGTTAAAATTTTCAGAGCAAAGCACAAGCATGCTTTGTCTGGGCGTTTTATATCCGAAACCGATATATCACCTCGGACAGGCATTACAACGGTTGTTCTTAATTGATAAGAAGGCCGGAGTACCTATGAAATCAAATATTTTTGAAGGAGGGAAGTAAAGTGCCAAGAAGAGGTAATGTCCCCAAGAGAGACGTTCTGCCCGATCCGCTTTATAATTCCAAGCTCGTCACGAAGCTGGTCAATTCGATCATGCTGGACGGCAAGAAGGGCGTTTCGCAGAAAGTCGTTTATGGTGCTTTTGATATCATCCGTGAAAAGACCGGACGGGAGCCGTTGGAGGTTTTCACCGAAGCGATGGAGAACATCATGCCGTCGCTCGAAGTTAAGGCCCGCCGTGTAGGCGGCGCCACCTATCAGGTTCCGATGGAAGTCCGTCCCGAGCGCCGTCAGACGCTGGGCCTTCGCTGGATGACCAAGTATTCGCGCGCGCGCAGCGAAAAGACCATGCGCGAGCGTTTGGCCGGCGAGATCATGGACGCCTGCAACAGCCTGGGCGGTGCTGTCAAGAAGCGTGAGGATACGCACAAGATGGCGGAAGCGAACAAGGCGTTCGCGCACTACCGTTATTAATAGAGGCGTTTCCCGCTACGCTTTGAAAGGAGAGCAATATGCCTAGAGAATATTCCCTAGAAAGAACCAGAAACATCGGCATCATGGCCCACATCGATGCCGGTAAAACCACCACCACCGAGCGTATCTTGTTTTACACCGGTGTAAACCACAAGATCGGCGAGACGCACGACGGCGGCGCGACGATGGACTGGATGGAGCAGGAACAGGAGCGCGGCATCACGATCACGTCCGCCGCGACCACCTGCCACTGGGACGGTTCCCAGCACCAGTTCCCGGAACACCGCATCAACATCATCGACACCCCGGGCCACGTTGACTTCACCGTTGAGGTAGAGCGCTCGCTGCGCGTACTGGACGGCTCCGTCACCGTATTCTGCGCCAAGGGCGGCGTTGAGCCGCAGTCTGAAACGGTTTGGCATCAGGCGGACAAGTATCAAGTCCCGCGTATGGCGTTCGTCAACAAGATGGACATCATGGGCGCCGATTTTTACAATGTCGTCGGCATGATGAAGGACCGCCTCAAGTGCAACGCCGTGCCGATCCAGCTGCCGATCGGTGTTGAGGATACCTTTAAGGGCATCGTCGACTTGATCAACATGCGCGCTGAAGTCTACTATGACGACCTCGGCAAGGACGTCCGCGACGAGGACATCCCGGAGGAGCTGCAGGAAAAGGCGCAGGAGTACCACGACGCGCTGATCGAAGCGGTCGCCGAGCTTGACGAGGATCTGATGATGAAGTACCTCGAGGGCGAGGAGATCACCGTTCCGGAGATCAAGGCCGCGCTGCGCAAGGGCGTGTGCAATGTTGAGATCATTCCGGTGCTGTGCGGCACCTCTTACCGCAACAAGGGCGTTCAGCCCCTGCTTGACGCGGTAATCGAGTATATGCCCGCGCCGACCGATATCCCGGATATCAAGGGTATCAACCCCAAGACCGATGAAGAGGACTCCCGCCCGTCTTCCGACGAAGCGCCGTTCTCCGCACTCGCGTTCAAGATCGCGACCGACCCGTACGTTGGCCGCCTGACATTCTTCCGCGTTTACTCCGGCACGATCACGGCCGGCTCCTCGGTGCTCAACGCCACCAAGGACAACCGTGAGCGTCTGGGCCGTATTCTGCAGATGCACGCCAACCACCGTCAGGATATCGACGTTGTTTACTCCGGCGATATCGCGGCGGCCGTAGGCTTTAAGAACACCACCACGGGCGACACGCTCTGCGATGAAAAGCACCCGATCATCCTCGAGTCCATGGAGTTCCCGGAACCGGTTATCCGCGTTGCGATCGAACCCAAGACCAAGGCCGGTCAGGAAAAGATGGGCATCGCGCTTTCCAAGCTGGCAGAAGAAGATCCGACCTTCCGCACCTACACGGATGAGGAAACCGGTCAGACCATCATCGCCGGCATGGGCGAATTGCACCTTGAGATCATCGTCGACCGTCTGCTCCGCGAGTTTAAGGTGGAAGCAAACGTAGGCTCTCCCCAAGTTGCGTACAAGGAAACCATCCGCCGTTCGGCTGATGTGGATCAGAAGTACGCCCGCCAGTCCGGCGGTAAGGGCCAGTACGGCCACTGTAAGATCATTGTTGAGCCGAACGAGTCCGGCAAGGGCTACGAGTTCATCAACAAGATCGTCGGCGGCGCGATCCCGAAGGAATATATCGAGCCTGTCAATCAGGGTATTCAGGGCGCAATGCAGGCCGGTATCCTTGCAGGCTACCCGGTCGTTGACGTGAAGGTAACGCTGTACGACGGCTCTTACCACGAAGTCGACTCTTCCGAAATGGCGTTCAAGATCGCCGGTTCCATGGCGTTTAAGGAAGCGATGCGGAAGGCCGACCCGGTGCTGATGGAGCCCATCATGCAGGTTGACGTTATGGTTCCGGAGGAGTATATGGGCGACGTAATCGGCGACCTGAACTCCCGCCGCGGCCAGATTCAGGGCATGGAAGCGCGCGGCGGCGTACAGGCCATCGCGGCGGCCGTCCCGCTTTCCGAAATGTTCGGCTATGCTACGACGCTTCGTTCGCGCAGTCAGGGCCGCGGCCAGTACACCATGCAGCCCAGCCACTACACCGAAGTGCCGAAGAACATTCAGGAGAAGATCATCGACCAGCGCAACAAAAACGATAACTAAAACCTATTGCATTTTTCTGCAATTTGCGGTAGAATAAATCTACCAATGACTTAGAATTCAAATTACGAGGAGGATATCCACCATGGCTAAGGAAAAGTTTGAAAGAAATAAGCCGCATATTAACATCGGCACCATCGGCCACGTTGACCACGGCAAGACCACGCTGACCGCGGCTATCACCAAGGTTCTGGCTCTCGCGGGCGACGCGGAGTATCAGGCCTATGACGCGATCGATAAGGCGCCGGAAGAGAAAGAGCGCGGCATCACGATCAATACCGCTCACGTTGAGTACCAGACCGACAAGCGCCACTACGCGCACGTCGACTGCCCGGGCCACGCTGACTACGTTAAGAACATGATCACCGGCGCTGCTCAGATGGACGGTGCTATTCTGGTTGTTTCTTCTGCTGACGGCCCGATGCCCCAGACCCGCGAGCACATCCTGCTTGCCCGTCAGGTTGGCGTTCCCTATATCGTTGTATTCATGAACAAGGTCGATCAGGTCGACGACGAGGAGCTGCTCGATCTCGTAGAGATGGAGATTCGCGAACTGCTGTCCTCCTACGACTTCCCGGGCGACGACGTGCCGGTTATCCGCGGCACCGCGCTGGGCGTGCTGGAGTCCGACTCCAAGGATCCGAACGCTCCGGAGTACAAGTGCATCCGCGAGCTGATGGACGCTGTTGACGAGTATATCCCGACCCCCGAGCGCAAGGCGGACCTGCCGTTCATCATGCCTGTCGAGGACGTATTCTCCATCACCGGCCGTGGTACCGTTGCTACCGGCCGTGTTGAGCGCGGTCAGCTGAAGCTGAGCGAAGAAGTTGAGATCGTTGGTCTCATGGAAGCGCCCCGCAAGACCGTTGTTACCGGTATCGAAATGTTCCGCAAGCTGCTGGACTACGCTGAGGCTGGCGACAACATCGGCGCTCTGCTTCGCGGCATCCAGAAGACCGACATCGAGCGCGGTCAGGTTCTGGCTAAGCCGGGCTCCATCCACCCGCACACCAAGTTCCGCGGTCAGGTTTACGTTCTGAAGAAGGAAGAGGGCGGCCGTCACACCCCGTTCTTCAATAACTACCGCCCGCAGTTCTACTTCCGTACCACCGACGTTACTGGCGTTATCGCTCTGCCGGAAGGCGTTGAGATGTGCATGCCCGGCGACAACGTTGAAATGGACGTTGAGCTGATCACCCCCATCGCTATCGAGGAAGGCCTCCGCTTCGCTATCCGCGAAGGCGGCCGTACCGTTGGCTCCGGCGTTGTTATCAAGATCAACGAGTAATTTTAAGCTGCTTTGCAGTTTGAAAAACCGTTATTTATAACGCTTTTCAAGAGTGCCCGAACATTTTGTTCGGGCACTCTTTTGCCTGTCAAAGAACTCCCTCGCGCCGCAGCGCGCATAAAATAGGATTTTGCCGCTTGCGGCAAAATTCATAAAAACCGGGAGCGTGTATCTCGGTTTTTATACAAGCCGACTTCAAGTGTGCCTGTAAGGCGCGCGCAGAAGCCGGAATTTTCGATCGAAATGGGGCTTTGTTTCGATCGACAGACTGTCAAAAAACTATTTTTGACAGTCTGAAGAGTGCCCGAACATTTTGTTCGGGCACTCTTTTGCCTGTTTTTGAAGTTTTTGCATGTGTGAAAACCTGTTTTGCGCGGGAGAATAAGTGCAAAAGGAGGTTTTGCACATGGAAAAGAAAGAGGTTTCTCAAAAACAACTGGATTCGGCCAAGAAAAATATAGAGTGGATGGAGCTTTCCAAGCCGAGCGTGGCCGCGCGCGACACACAGGGCGGCGCGCCGACGGCGGACGAAGCGTTCCCGACCGGCAAGGCGCTCAGCCCGCATGACCGCGATTGCGGACACGCGCATCCGATCAGCGGGACCAACAGCGACGACCTGCGCGATTGGTGCGGCGAGCACGAGCTTTAAGCAGCGCCGACTTGTAGGGGCTGCGGCGAAACGCCAAACGTCGCGGCCCCTGTTTTTGCTTTCCCTTGGCGGCAAGCAAAGGTCTGCATGCGCGGCGCTGTGATTTACTTTTTCCCCATGCTGTGATAAAATAAAATAAGTATCGGAACCCGTGGCGACGGGCGCGCATAGCCTGAATGCAGGAGGGGAACACCATGTCTGTTTTCTGGCAAACCGTGCTCGCCGTTTTTGCCGCTGTCGGGTTTTATACGGTGCTGCATACCGTGTATGAGCTTGTGTTCATGCGCGTGCTGCGTCAACGCGGCAGCGCGGAGCTGACGCTCTATGGCGATGGCTGCGACGCCTCGTCCGAGCAGCTCATTCGCGTTGCGCTGCATATGCGCAGGCAGTACCTGCCCGGTCTGTCCATCACCTTTGTCGAGATCGGCAACGGGCAAGGGCAGAATATCGCTAAGCATATGGCGGTGCGGCAGGACATCATGTATCTGGACTAATAAAGCCAAGGATTGGGGAAAGCGCAAGTGGACGAGAGAGAGTACGTAATGATACGCGGCACGGTGCAGCAGATCGTTTTCTACAATGCGGAAAACGGCTATGCCGTGCTGCGTCTCCTGTCCGAGGATGGGGGCGAGGTGACCGCGACCGGCACCTTTCCCAATATCGGACTGGGGGAACAGGTGATTCTGACCGGCTTTTGGGTCACGCATCCGTCCTATGGGGAACAGTTTTCCACCGAGGCGTTTGAACGCCGCCTGCCTTCGTCGGTGCGCGGTATCGCGGAGTATCTCGGCTCCGGCCTGATACGCGGCGTGGGTCAACGGCTCGCCGCGCGCATTGCCGAAAAGTTTGGAGAGGATACCTTTGATATCCTGATGGCCGAACCCGAGCGGTTGACCGAGCTGCGCGGCATCACCGAACGCAAGGCGAAAGAGATCGGCCGCCAGTTCACGGAACAGAGCGAAATGCGGCTGCTGATGGATTTTCTAAACGAGCATGCGCTGCCGCTCTCGCTGACCGCGCTGCTTTATAAGCGCCTCGGCGCAAGCGCGATCGACGCGCTGTGTGAAAACCCCTATCTGCTGTGCGACGCTTATTACGAGATTGATTTTAAACTGGCCGATGCGCTGGCGTTTAATCTGGGTCTGTCCATGCTATCCGAGGAACGGGCGGACGCGGGCGTGATTTATACGCTTTCTTTTAATTTGGATAACGGCCATACGTTTATTCCCGTGGAAAAGCTGGTGGGCGCGGTGTGCGCCCTGCTCAGCGAGGATGATGTGGTATTCGACGAAAACCGCGCGCTGGAAAGCATCGACCGGCTGGCCGACGGAGGCAAGCTTGTGCGGGAGTTCATCGCCGGGCGGGACGCGGTTTACCTGCGTACCATGCATGAAGCCGAGGCCTATTTGGCCGAAGCGCTGTGCCATATGGCGGAACGCAACTTTGAATATGATTTTGATGTGGACGAGCTGCTAACCGCATTGGAGCTGGACAGCGCGTTTCCGTTTTCGGAAAACCAAAAACAGGCGATCGCGAAAGCGGCAAAAAACGGCCTTGTCATTCTGACCGGCGGCCCCGGCACCGGTAAAACGACCACGGTGCGCGGCATTCTGGAGGTTTTTGAGGCGCTCGGTCTTAATACGCTGCTGGCCGCGCCTACCGGGCGCGCCGCCAAGCGCTTATCCGAATTGACCGGGATGGAGGCCAAGACCATACACCGCTTGTTGGAAGCGGGCTACGCCGCGGGCGGCCGGCTGGCCTTTCAGCGCAGTATGACCAATCCGCTCGAATGCGACGCGGTCATTTTGGACGAGGTATCCATGGTCGATATCTCGCTGATGCAGGCGCTGATCGAAGCGCTGCCCTATGGCGCGCGATTAATCCTCGTAGGCGACGCGGACCAGCTGCCACCCGTTGGGCCGGGCAACTTTCTGCGGGACCTGATCGGTTCGCACTGCGTGCCGACGATCGAGCTGACCGAGATATTCCGACAGGCGCAAAAGTCCGATATTGTAATGAACGCGCATGCGGTCAATGCGGGGCAGATGCCGAGGGCGTCTGCGGCCGATGGAGACTTTTTTATCATGAAGCGCTCGGACCCGGCGGCCGTCATAGAAACGATCGCGCAGCTCTGCGTCAAGCGATTACCCGAGCACTATGGATTTGCCCCTTCGCAGATTCAGGTATTGTCGCCCGCCAGACGGCAAGGGAGCGGCACGGCGCCGCTCAACGCTCGCTTGCAGGAGGCGCTTAACCCGCCAAGCGCGGACAAGGCGGAAAAGCGCTTTGGCGAAACCGTGTTCCGCGAAGGCGACCGCGTGATGCAGGTGCGCAACAATTATGATATCGTATGGGAAAAAAGCGGCGAGGAAGAAGCGGGCACCGGTATCTTTAACGGGGATGTGGGCGAGCTCGTCAGGATCTATCCGCAGCAGGAATGCCTGATCGTCCGCTTTGACGATAAGCTGGCTACATATACGTTTGACATGCTGAACGAATTGGAACTGGCCTATGCCGTAACGGTGCACAAGGCGCAGGGCAGCGAATTTGACGCGGTGGTGCTGGCTCTGTCCAGCGGCATCCCGCGCCGTTTGCTCACGCGCAATATTTTGTATACCGCGATCACGCGCGCCAAGCGGCTGCTGGTCATTGTCGGCAGCGGCGAGACCATTACCTACATGGTGGATAATAACCAGAAGGGCAGGCGTTACAGCGCGCTCAAGGTGCGGCTGCGCGACAAGTGGCAGCCGGGGACGGAAAAAACGGAAAATTCGGGGTAAATGGGTGCAAATTGATAATAAATTTGCAAATAGCCTTGAAAAGCATGACCTGCTTGGGTTATAATGTAATGAATGAAAATTTGGCTTAAAGGTAAGGATGAATAGATATGGGCTCTTTTTTAGAAACGCTGGCTAAAAAATTCTCGCTGTTTTCAAGCGATATCGGGATTGACCTCGGCACCGCAACCGTGCTGGTCTATGTCAAGGGCAAGGGCGTTGTGCTGAACGAGCCCTCTGTTGTGGCGGTGGACAAGGCTTCGGGTAAAATACTGTCCGTCGGCGCGGACGCGCAGAAGATGCTGGGCCGTACGCCGGGCAATATCGTCGCGATCCGTCCGCTGCGCGAAGGCGTCATTTCAGACTATGAGATGACCGAGCGCATGATCAAGGAATTTATCCGCAAGGTACAGGGCTTCCGTCTGTTTAAGCCCAATCTGGTGATCTGCGTGCCTTCGGTCATTACCGAAGTGGAAGAGCGCGCCGTGATCGACGCGGGCACGCAGGCGGGCGCTAAGCGCGTGTTTTTGGTGGAAGAACCGGTGGCTGCCGCGATTGGCGCGGGCATCGATATCGCCAAGCCCAACGGTAACATGGTCGTCGATATCGGCGGCGGCACAACCGATGTGGCGGTCATTTCCCTTGGCGGCATCGTGGAATCGACCTCGATCAAAATCGCGGGCGATAAGTTTGATGAAGCCATCGTCAAGTACGTGCGCCGCAAGCACAACGCGCTGATCGGCGACCGCACGGCGGAAGCGATTAAGAAGGGCATCGGCTGTGTCTATCCCCGCACCGAGGAAGTCACGATGGAGGTCAAGGGCCGCTGCCTGATGACCGGTCTGCCGCGCACCTTTTCGGTCAACTCGACCGAGATCCTCGACGCGTTGGAAGAGGTCAGCGCCGCCATTATCGAAGCGATCCACTGGGTTATCGAGCGCACGCCGCCCGAACTGACCGGCGATATCTCCACCAACGGCATCGTGATGACGGGCGGCGGCTCGCTGATTTGGGGCTTTGACAAGCTGGTCGCCTCCAAGACCGGCATCCCGACCCATATCGCGGACGAAGCGATCTCCTGTGTCGCGTACGGCACGGGCAACTGTCTGGAAAACCTGCAAGCCATGCAGGATGGCACCATGAATCTTTCCCGCCGGCGGCAGATGATGCAGTGACCGAGCAGGAAAAATACATGAAGGCCGCGCTGCGTCTGGCGCAGAAGGCGGCGGAGGAAGGCGAGGTGCCGGTCGGCGCCGTCGTGGTGCGCGATGGTAAGATCGTCGGCCGCGGGCGCAACCGGCGCGAGACCAAAAAGAACGCCCTGCACCATGCAGAGATCGAGGCTATCGGCAAGGCATGCAAAAAGCTTGGCGGCTGGCGGCTGCATCAATGCGATCTGTACGTAACGCTGGAACCCTGCCCGATGTGCGCGGGGGCCATTATCAACGCCCGCATCCGCACCGTTATTTACGGGGCTAGCGATCCAAAGGCCGGCTCCTGCGGCACGCTGGTCGATCTGTTTGCGCTGCCCTATAACCATAAGCCCGCCGTGGTCGGCGGCGTCATGGAGGAGGCCTGCGCGGGTCTCCTCACGGCATTCTTTAAAAAGCTTCGCGAAAAGAGGGGAAGGGGCGCGAAAAACGCCTCAAAAACAAACTAAGGGGTATTGTATGCAAAGAGAAAGACTGGGCTCGCGGCTGGGGTTCATCCTGCTGTCGGCGGGCTGCGCGATCGGTATCGGCAACGTGTGGAAATTTCCATATATGGCGGGACAGTACGGCGGGGGCGCATTCGTACTGTTTTACATCTTCTTTTTGATTATTCTCGGCCTGCCCATCATGACGATGGAGTTCGCCGTTGGCCGCGCGAGCCAGAAAAGTCCGGTAGCGGCGTATCAGGCGCTGGAAAAGCCGGGGCAGAAATGGCATATCCACGGCTATCTCGCGATGATCGGCAACTATTTGCTGATGATGTTTTACACCACCGTCGCGGGCTGGATGCTGCATTATTTTTATTTGACCGCGTCGGGACGTTTTGTCGGCGCGTCGCCCGATCAGGTGGCGGGCACCTTTACCGAAATGCTCTCGCAGCCGCTCGTCATGGGCGGCTGGATGGTGCTGGTCGTGCTCATCGGCTTTGGCATTTGCTCGTTCGGCCTGCAAAACGGTCTGGAGCGCGTGACCAAGGTGATGATGATCGCGCTGCTCGCGATCATGGTCGTGCTCGCGGTCAACAGCATCATGATGGATGGCGCGTCCGAGGGCCTTTCCTTCTACCTAAAGCCTGATTTTGCCCGCATGGCGGAGGTCGGCGTTGGCGCGACCATCGTCGGTGCGATGAACCAGTCGTTCTTCACGCTTTCGCTTGGCATCGGCGCGATGGCGATCTTCGGCAGCTATATCGGCAAGGGCCGCGCCTTGATGGGCGAGGCGGTCAGCGTCGGTATTTTGGATACCTTTGTGGCCATCACGGCGGGCCTGATCATTTTCCCGGCCTGCTTTTCCTTCGGCGTGCCGTCGGACAGCGGACCGAGCCTGATTTTCATCACTCTGCCCAATATCTTTAATAATATTCCGCTTGGCCGCCTGTGGGGCAGCCTGTTCTTCGTCTTTATGGCGTTCGCGGCGTTTTCCACTGTGCTCGCCGTGTTTGAGAACATTCTCTCCTGCGGTATGGACCTGACCGGCGCGAGCCGAAAAAAGGTTGCGGCGGTAAACATCGTGCTGATGATCCTGCTGTCGCTGCCGTGCGTGCTGGGCTACAACCTGTGGAGCGGCTTCCAGCCGTTCGGCGCGGGGTCCGCCGTGCTCGATTTAGAGGATTTTCTCGTATCCAACCTGTGGCTGCCCATCGGCTCGCTCGTTTACCTTCTGTTCTGTACCAGCCGCTACGGCTGGGGCTGGAAGAAGTTTAAAGAGGAAGCCAACGAAGGCGGCGGCATCAAGGTGCAGGACTGGATGCGCATCTATGTCAGCTATATTCTTCCGGTCATTGTGTTGATCATCTTTGCGCTTGGGATAAAAGATAAGTTCTTTGCTTAAAACACTTGAAAAATGCGGTGCAATAGGATATAATAATTTCTGTTGCACCCCATCTTTGCCGGTGTGATGGAATTGGTAGACGTAGTGGACTCAAAATCCACCGCTGGCGACAGCGTACCGGTTCGAGTCCGGTCACCGGCACCACTCAGAAACACCCCTTATGGCACGAAGCCCCGCCGCAATACGGCGAGACTTCTAAGCCGGACGGGGTGTTTCTTCGTTGTCGGAGCAGACCCGCTGCGCTGGGCTCTGCTCCGAGTAGGACGAAAGAACGGGACACCCCTTATGGCACGAAGCCCCGCCGCAATGCAGCGAGACTTCTAAGCCGGACGGGGTGTTTCTTCGTTATCGGAGCAGACCCGCTGCGCTGGGCGCTGCTCCGAGGAGGACAAAGGAACGGGACACCCCTTATGGCACGAAGTCCCGCCGCAATACGGCGAGACTTCTAAGCCGGACGGGGTGTTTCTTCGCTATCGGAGCAGACCCGCGAAGCGGAACAAAATAACGCCGGAAGTCATATACTGCAAAACGGGAAATGTATAGGTGGAAGGGAGAACGATAGATGAACTGGAAGCTGCGGCTGAGGAACCCGGTGGTTTGGGTTCAGATCACGCTGGGCGCGTTTGCGACGGCGTTGGCCTATGGCGGCTTGACCGCCGCCAGCATGGTGACTTGGGCGGATGTATGGAATGTTGTCGTCGGCGCCGCGAAAAGCCCTTATTGCCTGTTTGTGATCGTATCGAATATTTGGAACGCGCTGAACGATCCAACGACTCCCGGTATGGCGGATTGCCGTAGGGTGATGGAACTGGAGCGGCCGCAGGCGCGGAGCTGAGCGTGGCGGATACTGTTTCTATGACCTGTTTGGAATAAAAGGCGCGGATATCGTGGCGGTATCCGCGCCTCTTTCTTTGAATCACCACCATTGTTCTTGACGCTTTACGTGCAATCAGGTATGATTAAAGTGAAAATGTTGTTTTTCGCATGTGCGAAAGAGAAAGGTTGGGGCAAATTGGGGATTCAGAATGACGCGGCGCAGGCCGAACGCCGGGAGGCGGCGAAGGCCCTAGCAAGCCGATTGATGCACATGCACTACTGCGACGGTAACTCGACCGGCGTGGCCGCTTATTTTGCCCCGCAGTTCACTTGGCTGGGCGCCGGCGAGGATCAATACCTTGTGGGACGAGAAGCTGCGCTGGATATCTTCACCCGATTTGAAGGCGCGATCCCAAAGTGCGATATCTGGGACGAGGAATATGATGTGATCGAACCGTCGCCGGGATTGTATGTGGTATCCGGCCGCATGTGGGTGGCTACCGCGCCCGATGTGGGAATGTACCTAAAGGTGCACCAGCGGGTGACGATCGTTTTACAGCAAACAGACGGAGGCCTGCGCTGCGCGCATATTCATTGCTCCAACCCGTACGAGGATCTGGTCGAAGAAGAGCTGTTTCCGGAGAAGATCGGCAAACAATCCTACGAATATGTGCAGGAACGTCTCAAAGCGCTGGAAGCGCAGGCGCTACAGCAAAACCGGCAGATGGATGTGGTGCTGTCATCCGTTGCGGGCGGCCTCAAGATCAGTCGGGATGATGCTACCTATTCCTTTGCCTTTGTCAGCGAGGAAGCCGCCGCATTGTTCGGCTACACGGTGGAGGAGTTCATGGCCGTTACGGGCGGTACCGCGGTGGGGGCCGTTTATCCGCCCGATTTGGAGCAGGCCCTCGCGGATTGCGAAGAAGCGTTTCGGGACGGCGGTCTTGCCTATGCCACGCGCTATCGGGTCCGCTGCAAGGACGGCAGCCTAAAATGGGTGCTGGATAGCGGCAAGAAAGCGCGTGACGCAAACGGGCATTGGATGGTCAACAGCCTGTATCTGGATGTGACCCGCGCGGAAGAGGACGCACAGCGCCTGCGGGAACAGACGCAGCTGTTAACCAGCATTTACGATACGGTGCCCTGCGGCATCATCCGCTTTGTCCGCCGCGCGGACGGCACTTACGAGCTGATCTCGCTCAACCGGGCGGCGCTGTCCCTCTTAGGCTATGAAAACCAAGAGGCGGGGGTTCGCGACTGGCACGACGGCGTGCTGGGCACGGTGCTGTCGGAGGATCAGGCCATGCTGCGCGATACCTATTTGCTTCTGCGGGAGCTGGGCGACCGACAGGACCGGTCCTACCGCGCGCTGTTGCGCGACGGAACGCTCCGCTGGCTGGACGGCACCAATATGGTGGTAGATCGTACGCCGGAGGGCGATCTGGTGATCCAGCGCACGCTGATCGATATCACGGAGCGTAAGACGCTGCAGCAGCAGCTCGAACAGGAGCAGGAGATGTACCGCGTGGCGATGGAATCCAGCCGCGACGCCATGTTTGAGTACCTGATGGATTCGGATACCTTCATCAGCTATGAACCAAAGCCGGGGCAGGGGGTGGAGCGCCGGGCGCTGCGCGACTACTCGAAGCTTTTGCTGGACGAACGCTTTATGCACCCGGAGGACGCGCCGCTGGTGCGCGACAATATCTGCAACGGCCGGGCCGGTATCTTTGAGGTTCGCGTGGTCACGCCGCACTCGGCGCCCGGCGCCTATCGCTGGCATCGGATCAGCAGCCGGCTGATCGAGCATGACGGAAGGCCCTGCCGTGTGGTGGGCACGATCCGCAATATCCACAGCATGAAGGAAACGCTTTCGGAAAGCAGCGAGCGCTTGCATATGAGCCAATCAGCCCTACAAGCGATCAGCGGCGTTTATATCAGTATATTTTACGTGAACCTATCCGAGGATCAATACTATGCGGTACGCCTGCCGCAGGCGCGGGACAGCCTGTCCTTCCCGCGCGCAGGCTGTTATTCCAAAGATCTTTGCACCTACCTTTTACCCTATGTCGAAGAGGGTTCGCGCGCCGAGGTGGGCCGCGCTTGCGACCGGCAGCGGCTGCTGGACGAAGTCTCGCGCGCGGGAGGACACACCGAGGTGGAGTTCCGGCAGGTGCAGGAGGACGGGGCAGGGGTCTCGTGGCTGCGGTTGGAGGTCCACCCCGTATCGATGGAGAACGCGGAGACCAAAACCGCTATCGTCACGCTGCGCAACATAACCGGAGAGAAGCAGCAGGCGCTGGAACGGCAAGCGGAAGAGAAAATGGCCAAGCAGGCGCTGGAAGAAGCGTACGAGGGCGCGCAGCGCGCGGGCCGCGCCAAATCCGAGTTTTTGTCCCGCATGAGCCACGATATCCGCACGCCGATGAACGCGATCATTGGCATGGCTTCCATTGCGGAAAAACAGCTGGAGGACCACGAGAAGACCGCCGATTGCCTGAACAAGATCCTGATTTCCGGCAAGCACCTGTTGGGGCTGATCAACGAGGTGCTGGATATGTCGAAGATCGAATCCGGCAACATCAGTTTGGACGAAAGCACCTTTATGCTGGACGATACGCTGCACACGGTCGCGCAGATCGTCCGGCCGGATGTGGAGCGTAAGCACCAGCTATTTGAGACCCATGGCATGGTGCGCAGCAACGCGGTTTGCGGGGACGCCATGCGCGTGCAGCAGATCCTGATCAACCTGCTCTCCAACGCGGTTAAATACACCGGCGAGGGCGGCCGCATCTCCCTGTCGGTCGAGGAAAAACTGTCCGGCGAACGAGGGGTGGGCTGCTTTGAGTTTATCGTCGAGGACAATGGCATCGGTATTCCGCCGGCGTTTATCGACAAGCTGTTCACACCGTTCGAGCGGGCGGCCGATACCCGGGTGAGCGAGGTACAGGGCACCGGTCTGGGCCTTGCCATCACGCATAATTTGGTGCAGATGATGAGCGGCACCATTCGGGTGGAAAGCCGGCTGGAAGAGGGAACGCGCTTTATCGTTACCTTGTTTCTCAAGCTGGCGGAGAAGGAAGCGGCATCCGAGCCGTCCTGCGACGGGAATGATGCGTGTGAAACGGCTTTCGCGCCGGACACCCGCATCCTCTTGGTGGAGGATAACGAACTCAACCGCGAGATCGCGCAGGAGCTTCTGGGCATGTCGGGGCTGCAAATCGTATGCGCGGCCAATGGGAGGCAGGCGGTGGAACGCTTTTCCGCCGCCCCGCCCAACACCTACGCGCTGATCCTGATGGATATACAGATGCCCGTGATGGATGGCTATGAAGCCACCCGGGCGATCCGCGCCATGGCCGCAGCGGGCCGGCCGGACGGGGGGAGTATTCCCATTATCGCCCTGACTGCGAACGCTTTTGCGGACGACGCGTACCGCGCGCGGCAGGCGGGCATGAACGAGCACGTGACCAAGCCGCTTGAGATCGACCGGCTGATGGAGACCCTGCACCGCTGGATCGATTGACCGGCAAGCGCAAGAATCAAACGGGCGGATCGGCGCTTTCGGGCCGATCCGCCCGTTTTCATGTATTTATCGGAAACGAGCGGCGACTTCGGCTTGCTTCTTTGACCTAAATGAGGTACAATATACATTAAGTATAGATTATGCTGCGGCGCGGGTAACCGGGGCGGACACGTACGTTAAATATTGTGCTGTTTTTCGTGCGGGTGATGTATTCGTGCGCGTTTATGTAAAAATGTCTATATAAAAGGGCGGTGACGGGCGGTTGAAGCGGTTCTTAAAGGTGGGCCTAATCAGTTTATTCCTATCGCTCATCCTGCTCGGCAGTATCACGGTGAGCGCCATCGTGCGGATGCAGTCGAACGGCAGGCTGATCAACTACGTCGGTATCGTTCGCGGCGCGACGCAGCGGCTGATCAAGCTGGAACTGATGGGCCAGCCGAATGACGATACGCTGGAATATCTGGACAATATCTTGCGCGAGCTGAACGGAGCGCAGGGCGAATACGGCCTGCCGACGCCGGACGACGCCGCTTACCAGCAAAACCTCGCCAAGCTCAGCGCAATGTGGGACGAGGTAAAACGAGAAATCTATGCGCACCGCAGTGGCGCGGCGACCCACGAGGAGCTGCTGACCCTGAGCGAAGCATATTTTGATCAGGCGAACGATACGGTATTCGCAGCCGAGGCGTATTCAGCCAGAATGACGCGGCAGCTGATGATCATCTGCGTTGGGATGCTGCTGGTCATGTTGGTCACGTGGGCGTTTATTTTCTGGGCTTCCTCGCAAAAGCTGCTGACGCTGGAAAACACCAACCGCAAATTGAGCGACTTGACCCGCCGCGACACGCTGACGGGCGTATATGTGCTCAGTGCGTTCAAGGAACGAGCGCAGCAGTTGATTGACAGCGAAAAATTGGTAAAATACGCGATCGTCTATACCGATTTCGCGGATTTTAAATACATAAACGATGTGTTCGGCTATGCCTACGGCGACAGCGTGCTGTCGCGGTACAGCGAAATGCTTTTGGCCGAGCTGGACGAGAGGGAACTGTGCGGTCGCGTGTCGGCGGATAATTTTGTACTGCTGCTGCATTATCAAAATAAGGAAGAGGTCGCCGTCAGACAGCGCCGCGTCGACCATCTGATCACCGAGTTTATGCACGCCTCGAACTATCGCCAGTCGCTGCCGACTTGCTGCGGCATTTGCTGCATCGAAGACGTGGTCGAAAAGCTGACCATCGACGGTCTGCTTGATCGCGCGAATTTTGCGCGCAAAACGGTTAAAAACGGTACCAACCATAATTATGTGTACTACAACGAAAGCATCCGGCAGCGTCTGCGGGAAGAGAAGAACATAGAAAACCGTATGCTGGAAGCGCTGGAACGCCGCGAGTTTACGGTTCATTACCAGCCCAAGGTCGATTTAAAGACTAGACGGGTGGGGTGCGCGGAAGCGCTGGTGCGCTGGCGGACGGAGGATGGCGGTATCATCCCGCCCGATCGCTTCATCCCGGTATTCGAGCAAAAGTTCATGATCGACCAGCTGGACCGCTATGTGCTGGAAGACGTGTGCCGCAGCCTGCGCCGCATGATGGACGAAGGCAAGCCTGTGTGCCCGGTTTCGGTGAATGTTTCGCGCATTCAGTTTTATGACCAAAACTTTGTACGGCGCTATGTGGAGATCCGGGACAAGTACCGCATCCCGCCCGCGCTGCTGGAAATTGAATTTACCGAATCGATCGTATTTGATAACGCCGGGCTGATGCTGAACATCGTGCAGGATTTGAAGGCGCACGGCTTTTCCTGCTCGATCGATGATTTTGGCAAGGGCTATTCCTCGCTGAGCCTGCTCAAGGACCTGCCGGTGGATGTGGTCAAGATAGACAGCTTTTTCTTCACCGACGGCGCCGACCACACGCGTGATCTGGCGCTGGTGCAGGGTATCGTGGAGCTGCTGCAAAAGTTCCATATCCACACCGTGGCGGAGGGCATCGAGGAAATGGATCAGGTCAAATATCTAACGGAGATCGGCTGCGATTATGTGCAGGGCTATGTATTTTACCGCCCCATGCCGCAGCCGGAGTTTGAGAGCCTGCTGATAAAAGAAAGCAAGGAGAATCACGCACAATGACGATAAAAGAATGTTATGAAAGCATGGGCGCGGATTACGAGGACGTGCGCCGCCGCCTGATGAGCGATGACCGGATCGCCCGTTTTCTCCGTATGTTTAAGGGAGATTTGAGCTTTGCAACCCTGACGGACGCCATGCAGAGCGGCAACGCGGAAGAAGCGTTCCGCGCCGCCCACTCGCTGAAGGGCATTTGCATGAACCTGTCGCTGACAAAGCTGCAGAACGCTGCCGCGGCGCTTACCGAGGCGCTGCGCGGGGGCTTGATCACACCCGATGCGGAGACCCTTTACGACCGGGCGAAGGAGACCTATGAAGAAACGATCCGGTGCATTGCATGCTGCGTGAACGCCTGACGGTCAGAAAGAGAGAGCACGAATGAAAAAGCAAGGCACGATCCTGATCGTGGACGATACCGAGATGAACCGCGCGATGCTTGCCGATATGCTGGCGGACGATTATCAGATCATCGAAGCGTCCAACGGCGCGGAAGCGGTCGAAGCACTGAAAAGAAGGCAGGATGAGATCTCTCTGGTCCTGCTTGATATTGTCATGCCCGAAATGGATGGGTTTGAAGTGCTGGCCATGATGAACAAAAACGACTGGATCGCGCGCATTCCGGTCATCACGATCTCTTCCGAAACCGCCTCCTCCTATATCGATCACGCGTATGATCTGGGGGCGAGCGAATATATCAGCCGCCCGTTTGACGAAAAGACGGTCAAGCGCCGCGTCCATAACATTATCATGCTCTATTCCAAACAGAAGGAATTAGAGGGCATGGTGGCCGAGCAGGTCGTGGAAAAGGAAAAGAATAACTTTTTGATGGTCGAAATCCTGAGCAATATCGTGGAATTTCGTAATGGCGAAAGCGGTCTGCATGTGCTGCATATCCGCACGCTGACCGAGATATTCCTGCGCAAGCTGCAGGAAATGACCGACCGATACCCGCTTTCCGCGGCTAAGATCGCGCTCATCGTCAACGCTTCCGCGCTGCACGATATCGGTAAGATATCCATCCCGGAAAATATCCTCAACAAGCCCGGTCGGCTGACGACCGAGGAGTTTGAGGTCATGAAAACGCACAGCGAGATCGGCGCCGCGATTATGAAGGACGCGATGCTCCGGCACCACGAGGAACTGATCGAGGTATCCTACAGCATTTGCCGCTGGCACCATGAGCGGTACGATGGGCGCGGCTATCCGGACCGCCTGAAAGGCGACGATATCCCGATCGAAGCGCAGGTGGTCGCGCTGGCCGATGTGTACGATGCGCTGACGAGCGAACGCGTTTACAAGGCGGCGTATTCGCACGAGACCGCGCTGAACATGATCCTTGGCGGCGAGTGCGGTACGTTTAACCCGCTGCTGATGGATTGCCTGCGGCAAGTCGCGCCTTTTCTGAAGGAAGAACTGCGCCTGCATTCGCAGGGCGAGGTGAACGAGGAAAATATACGCGCGCTGTCCAGCCAGATATTGACGGGCAAGAAGATATCCAGCCGCACGCTGTCCCTTTTGGAGCAGGAGCGGACGAAATATCAGTTCTTTGCCTCGATGTCCAACGAAATTCAGTTTGAGTACAACTACCATACCGACGTGCTGACGATGTCTGAATGGGGCGCGCGGCAGTTGGGACTGAGCATGCTGATCGAGCATCCGGCGGAGAACGCCGAGATGCGGCGTGTGTTCCGCGAGGCCGACTATCAGGACCTGCGCGACCGGCTGCGCAGCGCCACGCCCGACCGGCCGATCGCCAAAGCTTCCTACCGGCTGCATGTAGGCGGGCAGGAACGCTGGTTCAAGGCCGTGGCGCGCCCGCTGTGGGAGAATGAGAGCAGCGGCGAGGTCGTCGGCGCGATCGGCAAGTTCGTGGATATCCACGAAGAGCAAACGCAGCTTGCGCGCTTACAAGAGCTCGCGGCCAAGAACGACGCGGCGCTGACCCAGAAAAACTGAGCGGCAAAACAAAAAAACGTTTCAAAGACGGCGGAGCGCGGCAAAAGCCGCGCTCCGTCGTTTTTGGGGTATAGGGAGGAAACACAAGTTGGAAAACTACACGCTGATTCGTTCGGCGCGCCGCACGCTTGCGCTAGAAGTGACGCGGGAAGGCAAGGTGCTGGTCCGCGCGCCCAAGCGCGTGACGCAGGCCCAGATCGAAGACTTTTTGCGGGCGCACGGGGATTGGCTCGAACGCGCGCTCGCCCGCCAGCAGGCACGGCTGGACGCGCACCCGGAGCCGGATGAGGAAAAACGGCGGCAGCTTATTTTGCGCGCCCAGCAAGAGCTGCCCGCGCGCGTGAACGCTTATGCGGAAAAAATGGACCTGCGCCCCACCGGGATCAGCATAACGGCGGCGCGCACGCGGTTCGGTTCATGCAGCGCGAAAAACCGTCTGTGCTTTTCGCTGTATTTGATGGATTACCCGGAGCAAGCGATCGACTATGTGGTCGTGCACGAGTTGGCGCATATCGTCCATAAAAATCACGGCCCAAGATTTTGGCGGTTGGTCGAAAGCGTGCTGCCCGATTACAAGGCGCGCCGCGCCCTGCTGCGCTGAGCATTTGACGCGCGCCGCGCGGCGTGATAAAATGTACGCAGCAAGTTTGGGGCAAAGGACGTGGAGAGAATGACCATTGCAGAGATCGCGCAGCGGGCGGGCGTATCCAAGGCGGCGGTTTCGCGCTATCTGAACAACGGGTATATTTCTTCGGAAAAACGCGAGGCGATCCGCCGAGTGATCGAGGAGACCGGCTATGTTCCCTCGCAGCAGGCGCAAACGCTGCGCACGGGCCGCACAAAAATGATCGGCGTGATCGTGCCCCGTATCGATTCCGAATCGATCAGCCGCGTGGTGGCCGGGATTTCGCGCGTGCTGGAGCAATGCGGTTACCGTCTGCTGCTGGCCAATACCGATAACCGTTCGGAAAAGGAACTGGAATATCTCGAAGTATTCCGGGGCAACATGGTGGACGGCGTGATATTGGTCGCGACTGTGCTTTCCGCGGCGCACAAGAAGGCGCTCGGCGCGGCGGGCGTGCCCGCCGTTGTGGTCGGACAGCAGGCGCCGGGGATCAGCTGCATCTATCATGATGATAAAAGCGCTGCCGAAGCGCTGACGACGCTGATGGCGGCGTCCGGGCGGCGGCGCATCGGCTGCATCGGCGTGACGCGCCGCGATAAAGCGGCGGGTGTTTTGCGCTATGAAGGCTATTTTGCGGCGCTGGGGCAAGCCGGGCTGCAAGAGGACCCTGCGCTGTGCGAGCAAAGTGACTTTTCCGTGGAAGGCGGTCGCGCCGCAGCGCGCCGCCTGATCGAGCGCATACCGGATATAGATGGTGTTTTTTGTGCAACCGATTCCATTGCGATCGGCGCGATCGACACGCTGCGTGATCTTGGCCGCCGTGTGCCGGAGGATATCGCGGTGGCGGGCATCGGACATTCCAGAATGGCCGAGCTGCTGCGGCCCCGGCTGACGACCGCGCACTATTATTACTTTTCCAGCGGGGAGGAGGCCGCGCGCGACCTGCTGCATATCATCGACAGCGGCACCGACCAAAAGCGTCAGCTCATGCTTGGGTTTGAGATTATTCGCGGCGAAACGGTGTAAAATCTTGCTTTTACAATAGATCGCTGCGCGAAAAGAGGCTGTAAAATAAGTTCCCAAAAATGAATAGGAAACTGTTGCAAAGCGAAGAATGCTACTAATTTTGTCATTCTGAGGAGCGAAGCGACGAAGAATCTCGCGCGACCACGCGGAATTTACACTGGAAACGCGCGTTCGCGCGGGATTCTTCACTTCGTTCAGAATGACATTTGGGGACTCTTCTATTTTGCAACAGTTTTTTTACAGCCTTTTCGCTTTGTGGCAACCGAATTCCAAAGGATGATTCTTTCAAGATGGGGAAAACTAACTTGTGCTTTCGGTGAAATGCGCAAAAACAGAGCGCTAAATTTGGATAGAATGCGGATTTACAAACAGAGGCAACGGTCCTATAATGAAACCATAAAGTGAAAACGATTTCATATAAAAGAGAAAGGCGGAACAAGGCATGGATTATCAGAGAGCGGCTTCTGAAGTGCTCGCCTGCATCGGCGGCAAAGACAACATCGTATCCGCGGCGCACTGCGCGACCAGACTCAGGCTGGTCATTGCGGATAATGGTAAGGTGCAAAAGAAAAAGCTGGAGAACGCCGAAGGCGTGCAGGGCGTGTTCGAGGCGCAGGGACAACTCCAGATCATCTTCGGCACAGGCACGGTCAATAAGGTATACGACGAATTTATCCGTCAGTCCGGCGCGTCCGCCGCCTCTAAGGACGAGGTAAAGGCCGCCGCCGCCAAAAAGGGCAACTGGTTCCAACGCGCGATTAAAACGCTGGGCGATATCTTCGTGCCGATCATTCCCGCGATCGTCGCCTCCGGCTTCCTGATGGGCATCATGGAGTCTTTGAACTTCATGGTGGGTAACGGTTTTATCGAACTGAACACCAGCGGTTCGTTCTATGTGTTCGCGCAGCTCTTTTCCAACGTCGCCTATGTGTTCCTGCCCATCCTGATCGCGTTTTCCGCGGCCAAGGTGTTTGGCGGCAACCCGTTTTTGGGCGCGGTCATCGGCATGATCATGCTGCACCCCAACCTGCAAAACGCATGGACGGTGGCGACCGAGGGCGTACACACCATGCAGTCCGTGTTCTTCGGCCTGTATGAGGTGCCGCTCGTCGGTTATCAGGGGCATGTCATTCCGGTCATCATTGCGGTTTGGGTTATGTGCTTTATCGAAAAACGGCTGCATAAGATCGTGCCCGCCATGCTCGATCTGTTCGTCACCCCGCTGGTATCCGTTTTCGTCACCGGCTATCTGACGCTCGCGGCCATCGGCCCGGTGTTCACCTTTATCGAAAACAACATCATTTCCGGCGTGCAGTGGCTGATCGCCATCCCGTTTGGCATCGGTTCGTTTCTCATGGGCGGCGTGTACGCGACTACGGTCGTTTCCGGCATCCATCACATGTATACCATCATCGATCTGGGACAGCTCGCGGCATACGGCCTGACCTTCTGGCTGCCGCTGGCTTCGGCCGCCAACGTGGCGCAGGGCGGCGCGGCGCTCGCGGTCGCGCTCAAGACGCGCAATAAAAAGCTGAAGGCCATGGCGCTGCCCGCTTCGCTTTCCGCGTTCCTTGGCATTACGGAGCCCGCGATCTTCGGCGTCAACCTGCGCTATCTCCGTCCGTTCATCGCCGGATCGATCGGCGGTGCGTGCGGCGCGCTGTACGCCTCCATCGTCCATCTGGGCGCGACCGGCACGGGCGTTACCGGTATTTTCGGTATCCTGCTGCACCTGCACCGTCCGGTCCAATATGTGATCACCGTCGTCATCGCGGCGGGCGTGGCCTTCGCGCTGTCTTGGATCATGGGCATCAAGGAGGAAGCGCCCGAGGAAGACCAGACGGAAGCGCCGCTCCAAATACCGGAAGAGCAAACGCCGGTATCCGTTCCCGCCGCGCAGACCGCTTCGGTATCGATCGCCTCGCCTGTGACCGGCCGCGCGGTACCGCTCTCCGAAACGGGGGATGAGGCCTTCGCCGCCGAGGTGCTCGGCAAGGGCGTGGCCGTCCAACCCGAGGAGGGAAAGGTGTTCGCCCCCTGCGACGCGACCGTTGAGACCGTGATGGGACACGCGGTCGGCCTGACTTGCGATAACGGGGCCGAGCTTCTGATCCATGTGGGCATCGACACCGTCAATTTAAACGGCAAGCATTTTACCGGCCACGCGCAGGAAGGCGCGCATGTTAAGGCGGGCGACCTGCTGCTTGAATGCGACCTGAAAGCGATAGAAGCCGAGGGCTACAAGACCATCATTCCCGTCATCGTCACCAATTCGGACGATTATCAGGCGGTACAGAAAACGTTAGGCGCGGTCGGCGCGGTCACGGACACGCTGCTCACGCTATCCAAATAACGGAGGGAAAACGGATATGAATGCTTTGCACCGCGACCTTGCCCGCCTTGTCGCCGAGGCGGAGCGGCAGGGGCTTGCCCGCGCGGAGCAGGACCCCTACCGCCTACGCTTTCATCTCATGCCGCCCGTCGGCTGGATGAACGATCCCAACGGCTTATGCCGATGTGGGGATTGGTACCATGTGTTTTATCAGTACGGCCCGTTCGATTCGACCGGCGGGGTCAAGCATTGGGGGCATTACCGCAGCCGCGACCTTGTCCAGTGGGAGCAGCTGCCGCCCCTGCTGTATCCGGATCAGACATGGGACCTGCACGGCGTATATTCGGGCTCCGCGCTGGTGGAGGACGGTGTGATGTACCTATATTACACCGGAAACGTCAAGCACCCCGGCGATTTTGACTATGTGACCGAGGGGCGCGGACACAACACCGCGCTGGCCGTTTGCCGGGACGGCGTGACGGCCCAGTCCAACGAGCTGCTTTTGGAAAACCGGGACTATCCCGCCGGGCTGACCTGTCATGTGCGCGATCCCAAGGTTTTCGCGTACGACGGGGCGTATTATATGGTGCAGGGCGCGCGCACGCTGGAAAACAGGGGTGAGCTGCTCGTCTTTGAATCCCGCGACAAGCGGCATTGGACGCATATCAACACGATCACAACGCCCGACGCGTTCGGCTATATGTGGGAATGCCCCGACCTGTTTGAACTGAATGGGCAATGGGTCGCGGTCTGTTCGCCGCAGGGCGTGGAGCACGGGCGCGATACGTTTCAAAACGTGTATTCCTGCGGATATTTCCCGCTGGACGGCGATTTTCGTTCGGCCTATACGCTTGGCGCGTACCGTGAGATGGATACCGGGTTTGATTTTTACGCGCCGCAGACCTTTTTGGACGGGGAGCGCCGCCTGCTGATCGGCTGGATGGGCATGCCGGACGCGCCGTATGAAAATCCGACCGTGGCCTATGGTTGGCAGCACGCCATGACCGTGCCTTGCCGGTGCGATTGGCAAAACGGCCGTATGCTGCGCTATCCGGCCGCGGAGCTGGAAGCGCTTCGCCGGGGACCGGTCGAGGCTGGGGACGCGGCGGTGTTCGATCTGGAACTCACGGATTGCGCGAAGGGCGGTCTTGTCATCCGGGACAGCGCTGTGTTAGAATGGGGACAGGGAGAAATGACCCTTTCGTTCACCGGCGGCGGCGCGGGCCGCACCGTGCGCCATGCCAAGGTGGGCGAGGTGCGCGCGCTGCGCATTCTGGCCGATACCTCGTCGCTTGAAATTTTCGTCAATCACGGGGAAAGCGTGCTCACTACGCGCTACTACCCGCGGCCGGACGCGCGGGGCGTGCGCTTTACCGGAAAGGGCAAGGTTCGTCTGTGGGAAATGGGTTCGCTCACGATCAAACGCTGAATCAGGAAAGGGGAGACGCGTCAATGCCGCAGTACCGGCTGATAGCGATCGATTTGGACGGTACGCTGCTGGATGAAAACAGCCGCGTGCCGCCGGAAAACGCGCGCGCGATCCGTCAGGCGCAGCTTAACGGCGCGCAGGTCGCTCTGTGCACCGGCCGCAACTATCTGGACGCCGGCTGGTACAGCGAACAGCTGCTCGCGCCCGCGGATTGGGCGGTCACGGCCAATGGCGCCGATGTACGGCCGCTGCCGCAGGGAGAGCCGGTTTTGTTTGCGGGATTGGATGACGCCGCGCTTGCCGCTTTACAAGCGGTTTGCGCCGCCTTTGGCACTGACCCGTGTTTGTATACCGCGACCCATATGTATTATGGCTGGGAATTTGAAAAGTTTGTCCGCACGCTGCGCGAGACCTACGGGCACGACATTTTCGGCGGACAACAAAGGGAAAACCTGATCTTTGTGCAGACCGAGGACGCATGGCGCGAGGTATTGCGGTGCGAGCGGGGACGGATCACAAAGGCCATTTTGTACCATGGCGATACCGCGGTTGTGGACGAAATGACCGCCGCGCTCGATCGGACGGGCCTGTTTGAGACCGCTCCATCGGTCATGTATGGCGGCAAGCTGAAAAATGTGGAGGTAAACAGCCGGGGCGTACACAAGGGGCGGGGGCTTGAAGCGCTCGCCGGGCGGCTGGGCTGCGGCATGGAGGGCGTGCTCGCGCTGGGCGACAGCGATAACGATTTGAGCATGCTGCGCATGGCGGGCCTCGGTGTGGCGATGGAGAACGCTTTGCCGTCCGTGCGCGCGGCGGCGGACGCTGTAACCGCGTCCAACCTTGCGTGCGGCGTCGCGCGGGCGATCGAAAAATATGTGCTGAAGGGGATGTAGCAGATGAAGCGTATGGTGGCGATCGGCGAGCTGCTGATCGATTTTGTGCCGCAGGAAAAGGGCTGCGCGCTGCGCGAGGTGACGCATTTTGAGCGCGTCGCGGGCGGCGCGCCGGCCAATGTGGCCGCGGCGGTCAGCCGCCTTGGAGGCGACGCGGCCATGATCTCACAGGTGGGCGAGGACGCGTTCGGCGATCATATTCTGGAGGTGCTGCAAAGCAACGGCGTGGATACCTCGTATGTGTTCCGCACCGGGCGCGCAAATACCGGCCTTGCCTTTGTTTCGCTCGATGCGGCGGGCAACCGCGAGTTTTCTTTTTTCCGCAATCCCTCGGCGGATCTCTACCTTGGGCCTGAACAGATCACGCCCGCGATGTTTACGGGCTGCGCCGCGCTGCACTTCTGTTCGGTCGATTTGGTGGATTGGCCGGTAAAGCAGGCGCACCGGCGCGCGATCGAGTCGGCGCGTCAGGCGGGCGCACTCATTTCGTTCGACCCCAATGTGCGCTTGCCGCTGTGGGATTCGCCCGAAGAATGCCGCGCCGCCATCCGTGAATTTCTGCCCTATGCCGATCTGGTCAAGCTGTCGGATGATGAGATCGCGTTTGTCACCGGCGTTTCGGACGAGCGGGAAGCCGCGAAGCAGCTTTTTGCCGGCGGCTGCCGTTTGCTGCTGGTGACCAAGGGGCCGGCGGGCTCGGCAGTATACACACAGGGCGCTTCGGCTGCCTGCGAGCCGATCGCGGTGCCGGTCGCCGATACGACGGGCGCGGGCGATTCGTTCATCGGCTCGTTTCTCTATCAGCTTATTCGCGACGGCGTCACGGCGGACGGTCTGGCAAAGCTGACAGAGGAAACGCTCTCCGCTTACCTGCGCTTTTCCGCCCGCTATGCGTCGCTCACCGTGCAGCAAAAAGGCGCGGCCATGGCAACGCTGGAAGAGCTGCAAAAGGCGTATCCGGAAGCATGATACATAACAGTGCAGGGAAAAGAATTTTTATTAAATACCCGGCCTTCACTGCTGGTTATTAATCTAAAAAGAATGGAAGGGACTGTAAAAACTGTTGCAAAATAGAAGAGTACCCAAATGTCATTCTGAACGAAGTGAAGAATCTCGCGCGAACGCGCGTTCCCAGCGTAAATTCCGCGCGTTCGCGCGAGATTCGCACTCATTAAAATGCCACTAAGCGGCAGATTAAGGATAGCAGACTACGGTCTCGTCGCTTCGCTCCTCAGAATGACAGAATTGGTAGCATTTTTCGCTTTGCAACTGTTTTCTATTCATTTGTGAGAACTTATTTTACAGCCCCTTTATTATTCTATAGCAGCCCTAACCAACGCAGGAGGTAAATACAGTCCTGAAAGCCTTGTTGATACACAAACTCGACGCTGATCGCATTTTCGTTATTTTTTGCAGCGTCAAATCTGTTGAGCAGGAGTGCGTCGCCAGACAACTTTGCCTGTATTGATTGATAAAGCTCACTGCACTCCTGAGATGCAGTGATAAAGTCTGGATCTGTTTTCTCCTTTTCGTACGCCAAGCGGGTACAGGAGCGGGCGCAGCAATCCTTAAAGTTTGTTGCAAATGAATGGTATCCGTTTTCCATAATGTCACTCTTTCTTTTACAACCGCTTGAAAGAGGGAGGGCGTATAGTGTATAATATTTATGCGCTCTGTCCTTTTGGACGGTTGTGCATCTGGGGAGCGGCGGCTTGTTTGACGACTGGACGCCGCTCTCTTATTTTTCGTCTTTTAGATGGTAGATCGCTTGACGAATCCCTTCTGGATGATTGATGTTTTTCCGTTTGCTTATGTCGCTATGTGTATATAAAAAGGGCCTGACTCGAAAATCCTTCCGAGTCAGACCCGTTTTTCAATGCACTGTTTTCTTGCCAGACGCCTGTCGTTATGCAAAGTAAGGCGCGAGCGAGGGGACCTTGGCGATCTGCTCCGCCGCTTCGGGAAAATCGCGGCACAGGCGGGCGGCACAGCGGCGGCAAAAATCACTGTAAAGTTCGCTGTTATCGCGCATTTGCTGTTTGAAGCCCCAGACATGGGTGTAATACGCCTGACCGCCAAATAGGCCGGGCAGATCGGACAGGGCGGCAACACGCGCGCCGTAGCCCGCCGCGCACATGGCGAGCATACGCTGTTCGGCAAAGACCATATAGGTGAGCACATCGTCCGCCTCGGGCGCGGAGCGCATAAAGCTAATCGCGGTATCGGTATAAAACCGGCGGAAAGCGTCGCTTCCAAAGTACGCGAGCGCGGTGTTGAGCGGCCGCACGGTCCAATCGAGCGCAGACAAGTCAAATCCCTGCGAACGGCCAAAGGCTTCGGGGCCGGGATAGATGCCGGGGGAGATGTCCTCCCGGTGGATGGCGGCGGCGTCCAGCTCGTTCAGCAGCGGAGCGATTGGCTTCCACACGATAAAATCCGTATCGATCATGACGCAGGGCGCGCGCAGGGCCGCGAGCGCGTACAGCTTGCCCGCCGCCCAAAAGGCGATGGGGTTGACGTCCGCCGGGATATCGTCCAGCAGGGGATAGACCCCGCCGTTCCATAAAAAGAAAAGGCCGAGCGCTTCGTAGTAGCGCGCGGCCACAGTGTCGCACAGCATGGAAATGGCGCCGTTTTCGCGCTGCCACTGAAGCGCGGAGAGCGCGGTGGTGAGCAGCTCGAACGGTTCTACCGCGTAGTCGCCGCCCGGGTTACGGGCAAAGAAGGGCCGCGTCCAGTTGGAGTGAAAAGCATGCATCAGATCAGCTCCAATCCGTAACCGCCCGCCAGATAGACGCACGAGCCGAAGACATAGGAACCCGAACCGGAGCCCAGATAGGATATGCGGTAAGAAGTGGTGTATGAGGTCGTGTAGGACGAACCGGAGCCGGAACCCGAGCCGGGGCGTACAAACACGGTGCGCGTCACGGTAATCGCGCCCTCGGTAACAGCGCAGGTCTCATCCGGCGGCAGGAAGCCGCCCATGATGGGCACGGGGGCCTGTCCCTCCTCCGCTTCGTACCAGCCCGCGTGGAACGGATCGACCGCGAACACCGGCGCGGGCGCGGCGGCGGCCGGAACGGCGGGCTCTTCCGCGGGGACTTCGGGCTCGGAAGGTTGGCAATGGCGGGCATAGCTGTTCAGGTCGAACACTACGCCGTCCATTTCACGGTACTTGTCCGGGTTCATGGCAAGGATGCCGTTTGACAAAGCCATGGGCCGCACCTCCCCCTCCAATAATTTCGTATATTTAAATTATACTGGAAGGGGAGGAAAACCGCAACGAGAATTTGGTCGTTTGCGCGGTTATTTTTCGTTGGGGACCGGTCACTTTGCAACCGGTGCGAAAATATGGTATAATAGCCGCAAAACGGCTATTATACCCGGATTAAATTAATTATACCATCAGCGGCGCTTAGCGAATGCTGATAGCTTTATTTGCGCATGCCGCTGTGATATAATAGCCGCAAAGCGCCTATTATACCAGGATTGAATTAATTATACCATCAGCGGCTCTTAGGTGTGTTTTGACTCTTCGGAATTGCTTGCCGCTGTGGTATACTAACCGCGAAACGGCTAGTATACCGCTTGTTTTGATAGGGCGGGCAGGAGGAAAGAATGATGGACTTTGACCGGTTGGAACGATCCGTGTGGGATGTACTGCGGGATGAAAAGCGCCCGATCGCGCTATATGGCATGGGCGATGGAGCGGATAAGGTCTTAAACGAATTTGAAGCGCGCGGCATACGCGCGGCCGCCGTGTTTGCAAGCGACGGCTTTGTGCGCGGCCATTCCTTTCGGGGCTTCCCGGTGGAAACGCTCTCCGGCGTGACCGAACGTCTGTCGGAGCATATCGTGCTCGTCATCTGCTTTGCCAGCCAGCGGCCCGAGCTGCTTCGGCGCTTTACCGATCTAGACGCGCGGTACGATGTGTTCGCGCCCGATGTGCCCGTGGTGCCCGGGCCGGTGTTCGATGCGGCTTTCGCCCGGCAAAATCAGGCCGCCATGGCCCGCGCGTATGAACTGCTGGCGGACGAGCGTTCGCGGCAGGTGTTTTTGGACACGGTGCGCTTTAAGCTTTCGGGCCGCCTGCGGTATCTGTTTGGAAGTGAAACGGAAAAGGCCGAAGCATTTGAAAACCTGCTTTGTCTGGGAGAAAACGAACATTTTGCCGATCTGGGCGCGTATACCGGCGATACGGTCCGCGAATTTCTGCATCATACGAAGGGCCGCTACGCTTCCATCACCGCGTTAGAGCCGGATGCGCGAAGCTTTCGCAAGCTTTCGGCCTATGCGGCGGAAAATCTCACGGGGGAAATTCATCTGGTGCAGGCGGGCGCATGGCGGGAGGATACCACGCTTACCTTCGCGGCTAAGGCCGGGCGGCAAAGCCGTGTGGCGCGCGAGGGGGTGAAAACCGAAATGCGCGCGCTGGACAGCGTGCTGAACGGCGCGCCCTGCACCTATTTAAAAATGGATGTGGAAGGGGCAGAACGGCAAGCGATCGCGGGCGCGCGGGAAACGATCCGGCGTTTTGGCCCTGCCTTAAATATCGCGGCCTATCACACCAGCGCGGACTTTTTTGAGCTGCCGCTGCTCATCCATGAAATGAATCCTGCGTACCGGCTGTATCTGCGGCATCACCCCTATGTGCCCGCGTGGGATACGAACTTATATGCAGCGGCGCGGTAAATAGGGCTGGAAATCAGCGGCAAAACGCGGTATAATAGATATGCTAAATTCTGAACATAAGGGAGAGAATAACAATGGGATGTTTTTACTGTGACGAACACCATGAGGGCCGCGAGGCGCTGATGTTCGAGGTCGGCAAGATGAAGGCCGGCACGCTGTACCTATTTAAGGATCAGGCGCATAAGGGCCGCTGCGCGCTGGCGCTGGGCACGCATAAGAAGGAACTGTGCGAGTGCACCGAGCAGGAGCGCCACGACTTTGCCGACGATCTGGCCGCCGCTTCCGGCGCCGTCAAGAAGCTGTGGGGCTGCACCAAGATCAATCTGGGCTCCTATGGCGACACCAACCCGCACCTGCATTTCCACATCGTCCCGAAGTACGAGGGCGGCTTTGAGTTTGGCGGCAGCTTTGCCATCGGCAACGATCAGCCGGTTTTCCTGGGGGATGAAGAGTATCAGGAAATGATTGCTGCGCTCAAAAAGGAACTCGGCATGTAAGAACCCGGCGTATGCCGTGAAACGAAAAAAGCGCACTGCAAAACCGATAGGGCTTGCAGTGCGCTTTTTCGTATAGATCGGGAAAACAGCGCGGCGTTCGCACATGCTGAGAAAACCGGATAAGTGGGTAAAAAGGTAGAAATAGGGTTGGTTTTCGTTAAGAATAACCGAAAATAGACACCTGATTTTGTGGTGTTTTTGTGAGAAAGTGATTGACACTCTCTAACAAAAGTATTAATATATTAGTAAACAATAAAGCGGACACAGCAATCGAGGTTGAGAGGATTCAAGGAGGGAGACCTTCCTGTATCATAATTTGAAAAATGAAACGAAGGGAGGTAGGCATGCCACAAGCAAGTATAGTACGCAAGCTACAGCACGAAACGATGGGGAGGAATGAAAAATGAACTACACCATTGATCTGACCGGAAAATCGGCGATCGTCACCGGCGCAACAGCGGGCATCGGCCGCGCGATCGCACTGGGGCTGGCCGAATGCGGTGCGGATGTGATGGTATGCGGCCGTAACGAAGAGCGGGCTAACGAAGTCGTGCAAGAGATTCAAAAAATGGGCCGCAAAAGCATTGCGTTTCAAATGGATGTGAAAAGCGAAGCGGACGCGGCGGAAATGGCAAAGACCGCGGAGGCGTACTTTGGAAAGATCGATCTGCTGTATAACAACGCGGGCACGATCAGCATGTCCACCATCGAAAATTTGCCCTTGGCGGATTGGGAGGAAATCTTCGCGGTGAATTGCAGGGGCGTGTTCCTTTGCTCGCGCGCCGTCATACCCTACATGAAAAAGCAGGGCGGCGGGCGGATTGTCAATACCGCGTCCCAATGCGGCAAAACAGGCGCCGCGCTGCTGACCCACTATTGCGCCACCAAGGCCGCCGTAATCGGTTTTACCAAGGGCTTGGCGCTTGAACTGGCACAAGACAATATCCGCGTCAACTGCTTCTGCCCGGGCTCTGTGATGACGGATATGACGCTTCGGGAATCGGTTTGGGCTTCTGAGATTCAAGGAAGGGACGCCGAAACTATTCTGCGCGAGTGGGAAAGCGCTATCCCCCTAGGACATTATGCGGACCCTGTCGAGATCGCGCGCGTCGCCGTATTTTTGGCGACCGAGCTTAGCGACTACATGACGGGGCAGGCGGTCAATGTAAGCGGCGGCCAAGAAATGCACTAAGAATCAGTTCCTCGGCAAAAAAGTAAAATCCAGTAAAAGCAAAGGTGGTATCCCGTCACAGGAGAGGAAGAAGCGTATCTGTTTACGATACATAATATATTAATATATGATTTATTGCCCGTGCAATATCTGTATGATAGGCGCCACCTGAAACACCGGAACTCCTAGTAAAACACAGATAGAATGAAAACGACAATGTTTACCTACCTGAGGAGGAAATAAAAATGAAAAAAATCGCTGCGATGTTGCTTGCGGTTATCATGGTTTTCGGATTTACGGCTTGTGGCGGCACCGGTACGGACACACCGGCGGCAGATACGCCCGAGGATACGCAGAGCACGGACGCCCCCCAGTCGGCGGGCATGATCAGTGAAGAGGAAGCTTCGATCAAGATCGGCATCACCAGTCAGACCATGAAGGAAAAGACCTACCGTGATATGATGGCGGGCGCCGAGGAGCGGGCGATTGAAAAGGGCGTTTACATGGAGTGGCAGCCCTGCGATCTGGACGCTTCCAAGGAGCTCGATATCATCCACAACTACATCACCCGTGGCTTCGATGTTATCGCGATCGAGCCGGTCAACGGCACGGTCTCGGTAGAGATGGCGCAGGCCTGCGTCGACGCGGGCGTTCCCTTTATCTCGCTCGAAGTTGATTTTGAAGGCGAAAATATGCCCGATATCCTTGTTTCCGGCGATTTCTATGGTATTGGACAGGCCAAGGTCGATAAATTCGTCGAAGTTTTTGGCGACGGCCCGGCCAACATCGTGCTGATGGACGGCACGCTGGGCGATTCCGTTGCCACCGCTGTGCACAACGGCGCCGTGGACCAGCTGAAAAACTATCCGCAGATTACCGTGGTGCATCAGGAATGGTGCCCGGATTGGGCGCGCGATTTCGCCATGACCACCATGCAGAACGTGCTTGCCAAGACCACGGATATTCAGGGCGTAATCAGTGCGAACGACGCGATGGGCGTTGGCGCGTATAACGCCTGCGAGGAGATCGGCATTGAGAAGGACGTGATCTTCGTTTCGATGGATGACGACGAGGACGCCGTCATGCTGATGCAAAAGGGCATCAAGTATTATAGCGTTGATAAAAACTCCAAGCTGTACGGCACCAAGGTGATCGACGCGGCGATCTCGCTGGCGAACGGCGAAGAGCCCGCTTACGACAAGATCAATGACGCGGGCGTTAAGATGTCGCTGATCGATCTGCGCTGGAACAGCTGCGACGATCTGACCGTCGGCAAGGAAATGTATCCGCATCTGTTCGAGTAAACGCGATCTGCACGCGCTGCTGCAAAAGCCGGTGTGCGTTGTCCGCCGGCTTTTGCAGCAAAACCTTTACGAAAGATTGGAAAGGTGAAACATGGCACTGGTAGAATTTAAAAACGTATCCATCCAGTTTCCCGGTGTGCGAGCGTTGGACGGCGTCTCCTTTGGGATCGAAAAAGGCGAGGTCATGGCTCTTTGCGGCGAAAACGGGGCGGGGAAATCGACGCTGGCCAAGATTTTGGCCGGTGTAAACCCCAAAAGAGCATACGAAGGACAGGTCATCTTCAAGGGCGAGGAGCTCGAAAACCGTCTATCCGTCGACGCGGAGCGCAAGGGCATTTTTCTGGTGCATCAGGAGCTGGCGCTTTTACAGGATATGACGGTGGCGGAAAATATCTTTCTCAGCCATTATCCGACCAAATTCGGCGTTTTGGATAAAAAGACCATGAACGAAAAAGCGAAGGAATGTCTCACGGAGGTCGGTCTCGATATCGACCCGCAGGTAAAGATTCGTTCGCTTACGGTCGCGATGCAGCAGATGGTCGAGATCGCCAAGGCCCTTTCCGAACAGGGCGAAATCGTGATTTTCGACGAATCTACCAGCTCGCTGACCAATAAGGAGATCGATGGATTTTTCGAGATCGTGCGCGCCTTAAAAAAGAAGGGCGTCACCTGTATCTTTGTCACGCATAAGCTCGATGAGATATTCCAGATCTGCGACACGGTCACGGTTTTAAAGGATGGAAAACTCATTCAGGCGGGCATTGATATCAAGACGATCAACAAGGACGATGTGGTGCAGCTGATGATCGGCCGCGATCTGAAAAATATGTATCCGCAAAAGCCGACGTATCAGGCCGACGCGCCCGTGGTGTTCGAGGTGAAAAATTGGAACCTGTTCGACGCGCACCTGCCCGAACGCAAAATCATCGATAATTTCAGTTTCCAGATCAAGCAGGGCGAGATTCTGGGCTTTTACGGTCTGGTAGGCGCGGGGCGCACCGAGCTGGTCAATTCTATTTTTGAAGGCGTTAACAAATTTACCTCCGGCGAGGTCTATCTGCATGGGCAGAAGATCGAGATCAGATCGACCTCGGACGCGGTAAAGCACGGCATTGCGCTGATAACGGAGGATCGAAAGGGCAACGGTTTGGTTTTGAACCATTCGATCAACGACAACCTGACCGCGCCGTCTCTGCCCACGCTGACCAAAAAGTTCGGCGTACTGGATTTTGAAGAAGAGGCAAAACGAAACGACGCGATGATCAAACAGATGGAGGTGCGCATCAGCACAAAGCGGCAGACCGCGAGCAGCCTATCCGGCGGCAACCAGCAAAAGGTCGTCGTGGGCAAGTGGCTGCTGACCGATCCGAAGGTGCTGATTCTGGACGAGCCCACCAAGGGCATCGACGTAGGCACCAAAGCGGAGATATACAAAAAGCTGAGAAAACTCGCCGAGCAGGGCATCGCGATCTTGATCGTCAGCTCCGAGCTGCCGGAGACCATCGGCAACTGTGACCGCGTGATCGTGGTGCGCGGCGGCTGTAATGCAGGCGAAATGATCGGCGATGCGATAACGGAAGAGTCACTGTTCAGAATTGCTATAGGGAGAGAATAAACATGAGGAAACGAAATATCGATGTATCCAAGTTTACCTCGCTGATTGCATTGGTCGTTCTGATCGTGATCTCGGCCATCCTCAGCGGCACGTTCCTAAAACCGGTCAATATCCTTAATGTGCTTCGGCAGATCTGCACCAACGGCGTGGCTTCCTGCGGCGCGATGTTTGCGATCCTTTTGGGCGGTATCGACCTGACGGTCGGCTCGCTCTTCGGCCTGACGGGCGTGTTGGCCGCGGTTCTGATGCAGCACATGCCGTGGTATTTCGCGGTGCTGATCCTTTTGGTCGGCGCGGCGGCGCTCGGCTACGGCATTGGCGCAATCATTGCAAAATTTCAAATCCCCGCCTTTATCGCCACGCTGGCCGGTCTGACCGGCTTTCGCGGCGCGGCGCTCGCCATTACCGGCGCGGCCAACCTGCCCATCAGCCAGCAGGGCTTTTTGGATATCTTCGGTTCCGGCAGGGTGCCGTATCAGGTCGTGCTCGCCATTTTGGCGGTAATCGCGGTTTTTATCGTGCTTTCCTGCCTGAAAAAGATTCGCCAGCAGAAAACGTCGACGGCGAACGCCGTGCTGTTTGCCGCGCTGTACCTCATCATTGAGGCGTACATGGCCTATCTGGTCATATCGACGGGCTTTATGAACTGCCAGATTCTGTACTTAGGCGTCATGCTGCTGCTGACCTATTTCCTGCTCAACCATACGGCGTTCGGCCGCCGCATTTACGCGGTCGGCGGCAATAAGGACGTGGCCAAAATGGCCGGCATCAACGTGGACCGCACCATTATGCAGGGCCATGCGTGCGCCTGCTTCTGCGCGGTGCTCGGCGGCCTGCTGATCGCGGCCAAGCTCAAGAGCGGCGTGCCCACCGCGGGCCAAAGCGCGGAGATGGACGCGATTGCCGCCACCGTCATCGGCGGCACCAGCCTGTCGGGCGGCATCGGCAACATCGGCGGCACCATCATCGGCGTGCTGCTCATCGGCGTGCTGGCAAATCTGCTGTCGCTGCTCAACGTTTCTTCGGACTTCCAGAATATTTTCAAGGGGCTTATCATTCTGGTCGCCGTGATCGTTGATACGCAGTTTAAAAACAAGAAGGGCGCGTAAGGCGCAAGATGCTGAAACCCAAAAGGAGGCTTATCAGTTATGAAGGCTGCTCTGTTTCAAGGCTCCGGCTGTCTCGAGGTAAAGGACGTACCAAAGCCCGAGGTGAAAAATCCGGACGACGTATTGATTGAAATCCACGCCATCGGCGTGTGCGGCACCGATATCCGGGCGCTCGCGGTTCCGCCGCTCTACGAGTTTAAAAAGGGACTGATTCTAGGCCATGAGGGCACGGGCAAGGTTGTCGGGGTTGGTTCGGACGTCACGGGCGTCGCGGTGGGTGATCATGTGGTCATTCATCCGAATATCTGGTGCGGCAAGTGTCACTACTGCAGGACGGGCCACATCAACCTCTGTGAGAATTTTCAGCACATCGGCGACAGCATCGACGGCGTAATGGCTGAGTTTGCCTGTATCCCGGAACGGATGGTGTACAAGATCTCGGCCGAGGTGCCCGCGCATATCGCCGCCATGGCCGAACCGCTGGCCTGCGTGCTCAACGGCACCAACAAGGCGCGCGCGCATCCGGGCGAGACTGTGCTCATTCTGGGCGCGGGACCGATCGGCATGCTGTATATGATGCTGTATCAGGCCATGGGCGCGGACGTTTGCGTGAGCGACACCAACGAGGAGCGCTTGCGCTTTGCCGCGGAACTGGGCGCGACCTACACGGTAAACCCGATGAAGCAGGATGTGCCGGCATTTCTGATGGAGAAGACCGGGATTGGCGCGGATATCGTGGTGGACGCGGTGGGCGTACTGCTGGATACCGCGATCTTGGCCGCGAAAAAGGGCGGCACGATCGTGCTGTTCGGCATCAATACCGTTGCACAGCCCACGGTACATCAGGTGGAGATCGTCTTTAAGGAGCTGCAGATCGTCGGCGCCTATATCACCAAGGGCACCTTCCCGCAGGCGGTCGACATCATTGAAAATCACAGGATCCCCGTGGAGAAACTGGTCACGCTGCGCGTTCCGCTCGAGCAAACCAAGTACGGCATCGACCAGATGGCCGCGGCTAAATCGGTTAAAACCGTGATCGAAGTAAAATAAAAAACTTTCGGCCGGCCCGGCTTCTTCACACCGGGCCGGTCCTCTTTTGGAAAGGAGCGGGAGAATGCTTAACCGGGTAAACGTCGGCGTGATCGGTTGCGGCGACGTCAGCGATATTTATTTTAAAAACCTTGCGGGGGAGCGGGATTCCGTTTGTCTGACAGCCTGCGCGAACCGGCATATCGAAGCGGCCCGCGCGGCGGCGGAAAAGCACCATATCCCAAGGGTGATGACCATCGACGAGCTGTTGGCCGATCCGTCGATCGATCTGGTGCTCGATTTGACCGCCCCGGCGGCGCACGATATAATCAACCGCCGCGCGCTTTTGGCGGGCAAGCATGTTTATTCGGAAAAACCGCTTGGAGGAACGCCGGAACAGGCGCGGGAGCTGTTGCGGCTCGCGCGGGAACGGAACCTGCGCATCGGCTGCGCGCCGGATACCTTTCTGGGCGGCGGCTTGCAGACCTGCCGCCAGCTGCTCGATCAGGGGGAGATCGGCCGTCCCCTTGCAGCCTGTGCGTTTTTGGCATGGCACGGGCCGGAGCACGAGCACCCCAACCCGGCGTTTTTGTATCAGCCCGGCGCGGGACCCCTGCTGGACTACGGGCCTTACTATATGACGGCGCTGATCCATCTGCTGGGGCCCGCGCGCTCCGTTTGCGCAATGACGGCAAAGGGGTTTGACACGCGCACCTGCACCTGCCCCGGGCCGCATGCGGGAGAGATGTTTTCGGTCGGAACGCCTACTCATGTGACCGGGACGATCCGGTTTCAAAACGGCGTGCTGGCGACGGTTCTGCATAGCTTTGACGTATGGGGGCATGGGCTGCCGTTCCTTGAGATATACGGAACCGAGGGCACGCTGCGCGTGCCTGATCCGGATACCTTTGGCGGGCCGGTCTGTCTGCTGCGCGCGCGGGAAAGCGTCTTTCGCGAAGTGCCGCTGACCTATGGGCATACCGAAAACTGCCGCGGTATCGGCCTGCTCGATATGGCGGAGGCAATCCGGGAGGGGCGCCCGCACCGGGCGAGCGGGGAATTGGCGCTGCACACCCTAGAAATCCTGCACGCTTTTCTGACAAGCGCCGGGGAAGAGCGGTTTGTAACCCTAGGGACCGCCTGCCGCCGCCCCGCGAGGCTTTGATTCCACGGCAAAAGCAACGCGTACGCTTTCATCCAGTCGGAAAGCGTACGCGTTTTTAGCCTTCTATGATAGTTAGCGGAAAAACCGTTCGATCTTTTTCTCGGTTCTGCGCGGCAATGCGGCGCTGCCTTTCGCGCCCGAGAAAACGGCGCTTCCTATACGCTTCATGCCCGCGGTTTTGAAAAATTCATGCATGGCGCGTAAAGCGCCGCTGCTTTGCCCGCACAGCCACGAAAAGGGGAAGGGGGTATTGCAGGCGGTCAAGAGTAAGTATTCTTGTTCCGCGGATAGGCGCGGGCGGGGGAAGGTTGCGGTCTCCTCCATCGCCGTGCCAAGCAGCCGGTCAAACAGGTTTTTTACGTTAGCCGGTACGTTTGCCCAATAGGTGGGCGCGGCCAATACGACCCGGTCGCAGGTTCGCAGCAGCGCGGCGATCTCTTGGATATCATCGTCTATGACACAGGTTCTGGTTTGGGCGCAGACCCGGCAGCCCTTACAATAGGCGAGCTGTTTTTGGTACAGCCGCACGGTGGTGACTTCCCACCCGTGCGCGGCAGCGGCGTGTACGGCGCGATCCAGCATGGCCGCCGTCGAGCCGTGATCATGCGGGCTGCCCAAGAGCGCAAGCAGCTTTTTTCTCATTCTTTGTCCTCCCTTGCGATCAGCCGGTAGAGCCTGTCGAAGCCGTATGTTAGAAATTGTTCCTTCGTTTGGCCCATTGCTTGTTCAATATAGGCCCTCTTATGCGCCGCCATTTGTATAACGCCGGACAAAGAAGCCCAAAATAGAAAAACCGTGGGCAAAACCGGAATGTCCGGCAAAAGCGCCCCCGCTTCTATGCCGGACCGGAGAAACTGAACGATTTCGGCGTTGATCTGCTCGCCGACCTCGAACGTTTCTCTCTCTACGGGGAGGTGATCCTTTTTGTCAAAATCAATATTGATCTCTCCCAATGCAAGCGAAAAGTAAAGCGGGTATTGCGCCTGATATTGCGCCAAGGCGTGACAGAGCCGCTCATACTTTTCCTTGGTCGCGGCCGGTGCGGATACGGCCTCGTGCAGAACGGCGCGAAGCATTTTCATGCTTTTCAGCACCAGCAGCCCAACAATCTCTTCCTTGTTTGTAAAATACACATATAAGGTAGCCTTGCTGTATCCGGCCTGCTTCGCGATATCATCCATGGTGGTTGCGGTTATGCCTTTAGCGGCAAACAGGCGTTCCGCGGCCGCGGCGATGTTGTCGCGGTGCACGCTTTCCGGTTCCTTCTTTCTTCGGCCCATGCGCTCCTCCAGAATTAATTAAATGTCGATCGAAACAAAGCCCCATTTCGATCGAGAATTCCGGCTCTGGCGCGCGCCCTTTGGGCACACTTCGCCGCCGGTTTGTTCAAAAACCGAGATACATGCTCCCGGTTTTTGGTCAAATTGAAGCAAAGCTTCAACTTTCAATTTTATTGCGCGCTGCGGCGCGAGGGGTTCTTTGACGCACTGTAAATTAATTGAACTATCGGTTTAATTAATTCTATCACAATCTCCCTAGCGGCGCAAGAGAAGTTTTGCAAGCTTATCATGGATTGCCAAAGTTTTGGGCGGACCCTAGGAAATGCTTGTTTTTATGGGCAAAAGCAGGTATACTATATGTTGTATTACTATCGTTGGAGGAACCTATTTTGCTTTGGAATGCTTTGCGTATCGGCGATTTGCGCACGGCGCTGATCTATTTGGCGCTGTCGCTGCCGGCCGTTGTGCTGTGTCTGACCGTGCACGAAGCCGCGCATGGCGGCATGGCGAGCCTTTTGGGCGACCGTACCGCCAAGGCTGCGGGCCGGTTGACGCTTTCCCCCTTGGCGCATATCGACCCGTTCGGTTTTTTGTGCCTGATCTTATTTGGCTTCGGCTGGGCGCGCCCGGTGCCGGTCAATATTTCAAACTTTAAAAACCGCCGCTTCGGCATGGCGGCGACCGCGCTGGCTGGCCCGGCGTCGAATTTGCTGACCGCGTTTGTGTTCTATTGCCTGTACCTCTGGCTGGGGACAATGCAGCTGGGCGCGCTTCAAATCGCCATTTTGCTGTTTTGCCGTATCGTTGCCAGCATGTCGGTCGGTCTGGGCGTGTTCAACCTGATCCCGATCCACCCGCTGGACGGTTCGCGTGTGGTCGATGCTTTTTTGCCGTTCTCTTGGTCGCTCAAGCTGCAAAAATATCAGTCCATCATCCTGATCGTGTTCATTGCCGCGCTTTGGTTCGGCTGGCTCGATTTCCTCATCGGTGGGGTCAATCTGTGGGTGCAGAACCTTGCTTGGAATTTGATGAGCGTCTTGATCGGGTGAAAACATGGATTTTCATTTAGAAAATTTCGACGGGCCGCTCGACCTGCTGCTGCACCTGATCGCGAAAAACAAGGTGAGCATCTACGATATCCCGATCGCCGAGATTCTGGACCAGTACCTTGCCGTGCTGCACGATGCGCACGTCATGGACATGGATGTGGCGGGTGATTTCGTTGCGATGGCGGCGCAGCTCGTGTATATCAAATCCAAAATGCTGCTGCCAAAGCACGAGGAAGAAGAGGAAGAGGACCCGCGCGCCGGTCTGGTCGAAATGCTGCTCGAATATCAGCGCATGAAAGAGATCGCGCCGGTCTTAAAGTCCAAAAGCGAATTTGGGCGCGATATTTTTGTCAAATCCCCGGAAACGCTGCCCGGCGCGCCTGTGCGCGAATATCGCCATTCGGTGAGCGATCTGGTGCGCGCGGCAAACCGCATGCTGCAAAAAGCCGAACGGCGCATGCCGCCTTCGGCGAACGCGTTCAGCGGCATCGTCGGCCACGAGCCGGTGCCGGTATCCACGCGGATCACCGCTATCTTAAAGCGCTTTTTTGGGTCGGCGCGGGTGCGATTCCAGCGCCTGTTCGACGATGCAAAGAACCGCTCGGAGATCGTCGCGACATTTTTGGCTGTATTGGAGCTGTCCAAAACCAAGCGCGTCTTGCTGGAGGGCGACGGGGAAGACTTGGAGCTGACGCTCGCCACAGATAAGGAGAAGGAAACTGTATGACAGAGCTGGAGGCCGGTCTGGAGGCCGTGCTTTTCGCCGCGGGCGACGCCGTGCCGGTCGACCGGCTGGCCGCCGCCCTGGAAACCACACGGGAACGACTGTTGGAGGCGGCGCAGGAGCTTGCGAACGCCTATGATTTTGAACAGCGCGGCATCATGCTGCTGCGCATGGAGGACAAGCTACAGCTTTGCAGCCGCCCCCTTTATGCGGACGCCGCCCGCCGCGTGACCGAAAGCCGACGCCCGCCCTCGCTTTCCCCCGCGGCGCTCGAAGTGCTCACCATCGTGGCTTACCGCCAGCCGGTGACGCGCGCGTTCATCGACCAGCTGCGCGGCGTTGATTCGGGCGGCACGGTCGCGGGCCTTGTCGAAAAGGGGCTGATCGAGGAAGCGGGGCGCATGGATGTGCCCGGCCGCCCGATCCTGTACCGCACGACCGATATCTTTTTACGCACCTTTTCGCTCACCAGCCTGTCCGAATTGCCCGCGCTGCCCTCTTTGGAGGAAAACGAGCAAATGGAGCTAAGGCTGGAAGAAGCGGCGCCCGAACAAGAGGTGGACGGGCAGATCGGTCTGGAGCAGCCGTCCGCCGGGACGGACGAAACGGAGTGAATAACGGATGGCTGGCATCCTTCTGATTCTGCTGCGCGTGGTGCTGATCGTGCTTCTCGCGGTGCTCGTACTTGCCCTGCTGCTGCTCACGGTCCGCACCGGCGTGGAGGCCGCCGGGGTAAACGGAGATATCACCATCGATCTGCGCTACGGCATTGTGCGCATTCCTCTTTATCCGCCGCCCCACCGTAAAAAAAGGAGGAAAAACCGCCGCCGCCCGCCGCGGAAAAGCCGCCGGCGCCGAAAAAAAAAGGCCTGAATTTGCGCGAAATCGAACTGGAGCAGGCAATCGATCTGCTGTTTACCCTGCTGGGTGAGGCGAGCGATTCCCTTCGGATATCCAAACTGCGCGTGCGCGTGCTATTCGGCACGGACGACGCGGCGAAAACGGGTTTGTATCTCGGTTATTTTTCTACTCTTTGCGGCATGGTAACGCCGTTTTTGGAGAATACTTTTGATATGAAGGACTATCACGTGAGCGCGGACGCGGATTTTGATGCGGACCATACCGAATGGGCGTTCACGGTGTTTTGTTCGATCCGTCCGCTGCGGCTGGCGCTGATTCTGCTGCGGCACGGCAAAAAGCTTTATAGGATGTATAAAAACCTGACAAAGAAAGAAGAGGCGATAGAAAATGAGTGAGCATCCCATCAGCAACCTGATGACCGAAACCATGGCTAAAATCAAGGAAATGGTGGATGTCAACACCATCATCGGCACGCCGATCCACACGGTGGACGGCACGACGGTTATCCCGGTCTCCAAGGTGACCTTTGGTTTTGCATCGGGCGGCAGCGATTTCTTGCCCCGCCACGCGCAAAGCGGCGCGCCCCTCGCTTTTGGCGGCGGCGGCGGCGCGGGCGTTACGGTTTCGCCTGTTTGCTTTTTGATCCTTTCGCCAAGCGGGGACGCGCAGATCCTAGGCGTCAACGCGCAGGCGTCCACCACGGTCGACCGTCTGGTCGAAATGATCCCCGGCGCGATCTCCAAGGTATCCGGCTTTATGAACGGCCGCCACGGAAAAATGGCAGACGAAACCGGAGAAGACGCGGAATAAGAGGCCCGCTCCCCGCAAAACCTACTCATAGTATTTTTATGAGTAGGTTTTGTTATACAGGGAGATGTGGATATGAAAAAAATAGCCTGCCTTTTGGCGCTTTGCCTGTTTCTGCCCGGTCGGGCGGGCGCGGTAAACGCCGCCGCCGCCGCTGTGCTGGACGCGGATACGGGCGAAACGGTGTTCGAGCAAAACGCCGATACGCGCCTGCCGATGGCCTCCACAACCAAGATCATGACCGCGCTGGTCGCGATCTCGGAGGGCGACCTCGACCGCACCTATCAGGTGAAAAAGGCGTATACACAGGTGGAGGGTTCGTCCATGTACCTGCGCGAGGGCGAAACGCTCACCGTGCGCGACACGCTGTACGGCCTGCTGCTGGAATCCGGCAACGACGCCGCGGTCGCCATCGCGGGAGAGTGCGGCGGCTATGACGCGTTTATCGATAAAATGAACGCAAAGGCGAAGGAACTCGGCTTGACAAACACCCATTTCGATAACCCGAACGGGCTCGACAGCGAAACGCATTATACCACTGCGCTGGAGCTTGCCAAAATCGCGGCCGCCGGAATGCAGGACCCCACGTTCCGGCAGATCGTCGGCACGAAAAACTACCGCGCGGGCGAGCGCGTGATGAGCAACCACAACCGGCTATTGACGCTTTATAACGACGCGATCGGCATCAAGACCGGCTTTACCAAGCGCAGCGGCCGCTGCTTGGTTTCCGCCGCCGAGCGAAATGGCCGCACGCTCGTCGCCGTGACGCTGAACGCGCCGGACGATTGGAACGATCATATGGCCATGCTGGACAACGGCTTTTCCCGCTACGAAGAAGTGACGCTGCACCACGCGGGCGATCAGGTGGGCACCCAGCATGTGTTCGGCGGCGACGCGGACGAAGTACCGCTGATCGCGCAGCACACGGTAACGGCGTATTTAACGCCAGAGGAAAAGGAAAAAATACAGGCGGTCCGCTACGGTGATACCATCTGCTACGCGCCCGTTGTCAAAACGGCGCGCGCGGGGCGTATGGAATACCGGCTGGGAGGCGCGGTGCTCGCTGAGGATAACGTGCTGTACGGCGAAGCGTCGCTTTTAACGCCGGAGCAGAAAAGCCTGCCCGCGCGCCTTTGGGAGCGCCTGTTTTCCTAAAGACAAGACGATAGGCATTAGACAAAACGGAGGATGACATCTTGAAAGAACGGTTACAGAAAATACTCGCGCAGGCCGGCCTGTGCTCGCGCCGTACGGCGGAAAGCTGGATCGAAGCCGGGCGCGTGACGGTGAATGGCCGCCGCGCTTCGCTCGGCGATCAGGCGGACGCGCAAAAGGAGCGCGTCTGCGTGGATGGCAAGCCGATCGGCGGAAACGAGCAAAAGCGCTATCTGATGCTTAACAAGCCGCGCGGCGTGGTCTCCACCATGCAGGATGAGCACGGGCGCAAAACCGTGGCCGCGCTCACAGCGAACTGCGGCGCGCGCGTGGTGCCGGTCGGCCGGTTGGATTATACCTCCGAGGGGCTGCTGCTGCTCACCAACGACGGCGCGCTGACCTATGCGCTCACCCATCCGCGCCATGAGGTGCCCAAGTATTACGAGGTACGCGTGCGCGGCCGCGTCGATCAGGCTATGCGCCTGTCCGAACCCATGGAAATTGACGGCTATCAGATCGCGCCCGCCACGGTGGACATTTTAGAGCATGACGAAGAAAGCGTGAAGCTGCGTCTGGGAATACACGAAGGGCGCAACCGCCAGATCCGCAAAATGTGCGAGCAGTGCGGGCTGGAGGTGCGCCGTTTAAAACGTATCGCCATTGGAAAATTGATGCTCGACCCGCGTTTAACGCCCGGCTCATGGCGCGAGCTGACCGAAAAGGAGCTTGCGTATTTGCAGGGCCTTGCTGCAAATATGCAGGAAGGGTGAAATACTTCTTGCATTTTTGCTGTAAACCGCTTAGAATGAAATTGGCCGAAACCTAAGCGGCAGCAGGAGTGTTAAGGAATGAACGATTTGATCGGAAAAATACAAAATGAATTGCCCGGCTTTTCCAAGGGTCAGAAACAGATTGCGCGCTTTATCTTAGAGCATTATGATAAAGCGGCGTTTATGACTGCCAGCCGGCTCGGAACGACGGTCGGTGTCAGTGAATCGACCGTCGTTCGCTTTGCGACCGAACTTGGCTACGAGGGCTACCCGCATTTACAGCGCGCGCTGCAGGAAATGATCCGCAACAAGCTTACCTCGGTGCAGCGTATGGAGGTATCCTCCGACCGGATGGGCGGCCGGGACGTTTTGCAGACCGTTCTGCACGCGGATATGGATATGATCCGCATGACGCTGGACGAGATCGACCGGGACGCCTTTCAGGGCGCGGTGGACGCGCTGCTGCATGCCCGCCGCGTGTACATTCTCGGCGTGCGTTCCTCGGGCGCGCTGGCGAGCTTCATGGGCTTTTACTTTAACCTGCTGTTCGATAACGTACATTTGGTGCACACCAATAGCATCAGCGAGATTTTCGAGCAGGTGCTGCGCATCGGCGAGGGGGATGTGTTCCTCGGCATCAGCTTTCCGCGCTATTCCAAGCGCACGCTTTCCGCCATGCGTTACTCGAAGGACCGCGGCGCGCGCGTGATCGCGCTGACGGATTCGCACCTGTCTCCGCTGGCCCGCGTGGCCGATCATACGCTGATCGCCAAAAGCGACATGGCCAGCTTTGTCGATTCGCTGATCGCGCCGCTTTCCGTCATCAACGCGCTGATCGTCGCGGTCGGTATGGAGCATAAAAAAGAGATAGAAGCCACCTTTAACTCCCTAGAGAGCATCTGGGAGGAATATGACGTATATGAGAAGCCGGAGGACGAGACCACTTGAATATTTTAGTCGTTGGCGGCGGCGCCGCCGGACTGATGGCGGCGGGCACGGCCGCGGAGCAGGGCGCGCGCGTCACTCTGTTTGAAAAGAATGAAAAGGTGGGGCGCAAGCTTTTCATCACCGGCAAGGGCCGCTGCAATGTGTGCAATGATTGCGATAACGAAACCGTTTTGCAGAATGTACCGGTCAATCCGCGCTTTTTATATTCCGCGCTGGGCTGTTTTTCCGCGCAGGATGTAAAGGATTTCTTTGAGGCGCGCGGCGTGCCGCTCAAGACCGAGCGGGGAAACCGCGTTTTTCCGGTTTCCGATCGATCCGCCGATATTATTGACGCGCTTTTTACATGGAACAAACAATCGGGTGTTACGATTGTAAACGAAGCCGTGGAGGAGCTCACCGCGGCGGATGGCCGTGTGACCGGCGCGCGGGCGGGCGGCAAGATCTACGAGGCGGACGCTGTGATCTTGGCCACCGGCGGCGTGTCCTATCCGCAGACCGGCTCGACCGGCGACGGCTACCGCTTTGCTAAGGCGCTGGGGCACAAGATCGTGCCGCCGAACGGCTCGCTCGTGCCGCTGACCGAAGCGGGGAACGTGTGCGGCGAGCTGATGGGGTTGAGCCTGCGCAACGTGAGGCTCAGCATTCTGGAAAACGATAAAAAGATTTATGAGGATTTTGGCGAAATGCTGTTTACGCATTTCGGCCTATCCGGTCCGCTGGTGCTGTCCGCTTCGGCGCACATGCGGCATTTTGGTAGCAAAACTTACCGCGCGGAGATCGATCTTAAGCCCGCGCTGGATGAAAAAACGCTTGACAAGCGCTTGCTGAGCGACTTTGAAAAGCATAAAAATAGCGATTTTGTTAACGCCTTGGGCGAGCTGTTGCCGCGCAAGATGATCCCCGCCGTGATATTGGCGGCCGGGATCGATCCGCGCGCCAAGGTGCATTCCATCACCAAGGAGGAACGGCGGAAGCTGCTGCACACGCTGCGCGCGTTTCCGGTCGCCCTGTCGGGCAAGCGTCCGGTGGAGGAAGCGATTGTCACCACGGGCGGCGTATCCGTCAAGGAGGTCAGCCCCAAGACGATGGAATCGAAAAAAACGCCCGGCCTGTATTTCGCGGGCGAGGTGCTCGACGTGGACGGCTATACCGGCGGGTTCAATTTACAGATCGCGTGGTCGACCGGAAGGCTTGCCGGGCTTTCCGCGGCGCACGCATAGGGAGGAAGCTATGATGGGATATCTTGCGGTTGCGATTGACGGGCCTTCGGGCGCGGGCAAATCGACAGTGGCGCGGGCGGCGGCGGCGCAGCTCGGATTCATCTATGTGGATACGGGCGCGATGTATCGCGCGATCGGCCTTTGCGTTTGCCGCCGCGGCGTGGCGGATGAGGATACGGCGGGTATTATTGCGGCCCTTGACGGCCTGCGTGTTTCGCTGCGATACGAAGACGGCGTGCAGCACGTGTTGCTGGGCGGCGAGGACGTTTCGGCGGCCATTCGCACGCCGCAGATCGCGCAGTACGCCTCCAAGGTTTCAGCCGTGCCCGAGGTACGGCGGTTCTTGCTCGATTTACAGCGCGGCATGGCCCGAGAGAACAACGTTATTATGGATGGGCGCGATATCGGCACGGTCATTCTGCCGGACGCGCAGGTCAAGATCTTTTTGACCGCCTCGGTCGCGTGCCGTGCCAAGCGCCGGTACGACGAGCTTTGCGAAAAGGGACTTACCGTAACGCTGCAAAGCGTTGCGCAAGATATCGAAAGGCGCGACCGGCAGGATATGACGCGCGCTATCGCCCCGCTTCGCCAAGCGGAGGATGCTATTAAGCTCGATACGAGCGATTTGACGCTCGCGGAGAGCATAGAAGCGGTCGTACGCATCATTCGGGAAAAGGAGGAGACAGCATGAAAAGTAAATATCATCGCTGGTTTCAGCGCATCGCGATCCCGTTCGTGGCGCTGGCCTATCATATCTATTATGGCTTTACGGTAAAAGGGCGGGAAAACATCCCGGCAGGCGGCTGCGTCGTCTGTCCCAACCACTGCCAGCTGTCCGATCCGCCGCTGGCCGCGTCCGCGCTCGGCGGCAAGGTGCCGCTGCGGCTGATGGCGAAAAAGGAGCTGTTCCAGAAGGGCTTGCTCGGCCCGCTGATCACTTGGCTGGGCGCGTTCCCGATCGACCGGGGCGGCGCGGATATCACCGCGATCAAAACGGCGCTGAATACGGTAAAGCAAGGGCAAAAACTCATCATCTTCCCGCAGGGCACGCGCGACGCGGCCGAGGGGGAGACGAAAAAGGGCGCGGCGATGCTCGCGGTCAAGACCCGCGCGCCGATTCTGCCCATGTACATTTCAGAGGGCAAGGGCCGCCGCTGCCATGCCACGGTCGTGATCGGCAAGCCGTTCCTGCCCGATCCCAAGGAAAAGGATTACGCGGTGATCGCGGACGATATCCTGCGCCGCATTTATGCGCTGAAGGATACCATATGAGTGTGACCGTCGCCAAAACCGCCGGGTTCTGTTTCGGCGTGCGCCGCGCGGTCGAGCTGGCAGAGGCGGAAGCTGAAAAACGCGGTCGCATTTACGCTTACGGCGAGATTATCCATAACCAGCATGAGATAGACCGGCTCACCGAAAAGGGCGTGCAGACCGCGGGGGAGATCGCGCTGATTCCGGACGGCGCGCCCGTTTTGATCCGCGCGCACGGCGTGCCCCGCGCGGCACTGAGGCAGCTGGCCGAAAAGCGCTGCGAAATATTCGACGCGACTTGCCCCTTTGTGCATAAGATCCATAAAATAGCGGACGAGCAATCGGCCGACGGGCGGCTCGTCGTCATCTTCGGCAGCCCAGGCCATCCAGAGGTGGTGGGCATACAGGGCTGGTGCGGGGAATCGGTCGTTCTGGCAAGCGAAACGGAGACCGCGCGCGCCGTGGAAGACCCCGCCTTTTGCCGGCGGCCGATCTCTGTCGTCGCGCAGACGACAGTAAACCGAACGCTTTGGAATAAATCTATCGGCTTACTAAAAAAAAGGTGTACAAACCTCAAAATTTTTGATACAATATGTAAAGCGACGGATGAGCGCCAGTCGGAGGCTCGTCTGCTTGCCGGTGCGTCGGATGAGATGATCGTAATCGGTGATAAAAAAAGTTCCAACACCAAACGGCTGTACGAGATCAGCCGCTCGCTGTGCGGAAACGTCCTGCTCATCGAGGACGCCGAGGAGCTTCAGGCACAGGAGCGCGGGCACGGCCGCAGGGTCGGGATCACGGCGGGAGCATCCACACCGGCATGGATAATTAAGGAGGTCAGTAACATGATGAGCGAAGAAACGAAAATTGAAAATGGTGAAGACTTTGCGGCGATGCTCGAAGAGTCCTTCAAAACTTTAAATACAGGAGAGAAAGTCACCGGTACGGTAGTAGCGATTTCCTCGACCGATGTGCAGGTCGATTTAGGCGTTAAGCATACCGCTTACATCCCGCTGAGCGAGCTGTCCGACGACCCGTCCTACGACGTAAACGCCAATATCCACCCCGGCGATGAGATCGAAGCCGTTGTCGTTCGTGTCAACGACGGCGAGGGTACCGTTACCCTGTCCAAGAAGCGCGTCGATCAGCTCAAGGGCTGGGAGACCATCGAGAAGGCGTTTGAGGACCACGCGGTCGTCGAAGGCATTATCGTCGAAGAGAACCGCGGCGGCGTTGTCGCCACGGCGTTCGGCGTGCGCGTGTTTGTGCCCGCCAGCCAGACCGGCGTGCCCAAGGATCAGCCGATGAGCCAGCTGGTTAAGACCAAGCAGTCCTTCTATATTACCGAGATCAACCGCCAGCGCAAGCGCGTGGTCGGTTCGATCCGCCAGATCCAGCAGGAAGCCCGCAAGGTTGCCGCTGAAAAGATCTGGGAGACCATTGAGGTCGGCAACGAGTACGACGGCACCGTCAAGTCCCTGACGAGCTACGGCGCGTTCGTAGATATCGGCGGCGTGGACGGCATGGTCCATATCTCCGAGCTGTCTTGGGGCCGCATCAAGCACCCGAGCGAGGTCGTCGCTGTCGGCGATCAGATCAAGGTGTTTGTAATCGGTCTGGACAAGGAAAACAAGAAGATCTCTCTCGGCTACAAGCGCGAAGAGGACAATCCGTGGAACGTATTCAAGTCCAACTACGCTGTGGGCGACGTAGCGGAAGTCAAGATCCTCAAGTTCATGCCCTTCGGCGCGTTCGCTGAGATCGTACCGGGCGTGGACGGCCTGATCCACATTTCGCAGATCGCCGATCACCGCATCGCCAAGCCCGAGGATGCGCTGACCGCCGGCCAGCAGGTGGATGCCAAGATCATCGACATCAACGATGAGAAGAAGAAGGTATCCCTTTCCATCCGCGCTCTGCTTGTCGATGACGACGAGTACGACGACGAATAAGTTTCAAATGCGTTCAAAGGCCCGCTGCATGCTGCAGCGGGCCTTTTTGTCTTTAGAAAACGTCCATCATGCGGCGGCGGGCACAAAATAGAAAACAGCAGGCGGGGTGCCGCGTTCAATCTTTGTGATACCAGACTGCGTGTTCCGCGTATACTGACCCTGAAGGGGTTGGTGTGAATGCGGCGAAGAAGGTACCGGAGAAGAGGGCGGGGCGCGCGGTGGCTGGTCGTTTGCGCGCTGGTTGTATTGGCGCTCGCCGCTGTGATCACGTTGCGGTTTCGGCCGGTTTTTATGGAATATGCAGTGAATTTATGCGAAGACAGCGCCTTGCAAGAGATCAACAACGTTTTGCAGGATAAAATATACGCAGACCGAGAAACCTATGAAAATCTGGTCGTACTGGAAAGAGACGACGAAAACCATGTCACCGCGCTGAAAACCGATGTAATCGCGATCGGCCAGATCAAGGCCGCGCTCGTCAACGGCCTATTTGAACGGCTGGAGGATCTGGAGCAGACAACGGTAGAGGTGCCGCTCGGCTCGGTGTTCGCGCCCTCGCTGTTCAGCGGCATGGGGCCGACGGTGGATGTCGGCATGACCGCGCTATCGCAGATGTCCGCCGAGTTCGTCAGCGCGTTTTCCTCCGCAGGCATCAACCAAACACGGCATAACATCCTGATCGAGGTGCGGGCGGGTTTCCGCATCCTGACCCCGTTCGGCGTGACGTATAAAGAGGTGAAGACCTCCTATCCGGTGACGGATACCGTGATCATCGGCACCGTGCCCGAGCAGTATACCTATATCGACGATACGAGGGACGGTCTGTTGGGAAAAATCAACGATTACGCGGAAACCAATTAGGAATTAGTAGTTAGGAATTAGGAATTAAAAACAAGGAATGGCCGCGGGCCGATTGATTTGATGATCGCGCCCCGCGCGATACCACAATTACTAACTACTCATTACTAATTCCTAATTAATTAAATTCCCTCTTTCAGTGGGCGAGAAAATTTGGTATAATAAACTGTATTGGGATTGGAGAAGGTGCTGATGGATACGCTCAGTCAGATCACCGCGCTGCGTGAAAAGCTGCGGTATCATAATGAAAAATACTATAACGAAGACGCGCCCGAAATTTCGGATTATGATTATGACATGCTCCAGCGCGAGCTGCGCGCGCTGGAAGCCGAACACCCGGAGTACGCCGACGCTGATTCGCCGACCCAGCGGGTCGGTGGTTCGGCATCCGGCCGTTTCGCCAAGGTGCGGCACGCGTATCCGCTGGAAAGCTTGCAGGATGTGTTTTCCTTCGAGGAGCTGGGTGAGTTTTTTGCCCGTGTCGAAGGCGCGGTGGGCGAAGCCGAATATGTGGTCGAATACAAGATCGACGGACTTTCGGTCGCGCTCTTGTATGAAAACGGCGTATTCACGCAGGGTCTTACGCGCGGAGACGGTCAGGTGGGCGAGGATGTGACCGCCAACCTGAAAACGATTAAGGACATTCCGCAAAAGCTGGAGGACGCGCCGCCGCGGCTGATTGTTCGCGGCGAGGTGTATATGAAAAAATCGGTGTTCGATGCGCTGAACGCTGAACTGGAGCTGCACGAAAAGCCTCTGCTCGCCAACCCGCGCAACGCGGCGGCGGGCTCCTTGCGGCAAAAGAGCAGCAAGGTCACCAAGGAGCGCCGCCTTTCGATCTTTTGCTTCAACATCCAAAACGCGGACGAGCTGCCCCTTGGCAGCCATACGGAGTCGCTCGATTATTTAAAAAAACTGGGGTTTCCGGTCAGTCCGGTGTATCCGATCTTCCACACGGCGGATGAGTGCCACAGCGAGATATTGCGCATGGGCGAGACCCGCGGCGCGCTGGATTTTGATATCGACGGCGCGGTAATCAAGGTAAACGACTTTTTGCAGCGTGAAACGCTTGGCTCCACCGCGAAATTCCCGCGCTGGGCGGCGGCGTATAAATATCCGCCCGAAATCAAGCAAACGCTTTTGAAGGATATCGTCATTTCGGTCGGCCGCACGGGCGTGTTGACGCCGAACGCCGTTTTAGAGCCGGTCCGCCTCGCGGGCACGACCGTGTCCCGCGCTACGCTGCACAACCGCGATTTTATCCGGGAGCTCGATGTGCGCGTGGGCGATACGGTATCGGTGCGTAAGGCGGGGGAGATCATTCCGGAGATCGTCGAGGTGGAGCTGGACAAGCGCCCGGCGGACGCGGCGCCCTATGAAATGCCGCGCTTTTGCCCGGCTTGCGGCGCGCCTGTGTTCGAGGACGAGGAGGAAGCCGCCATTCGCTGCACAGGCGCGGCCTGTCCGGCGCAGCTTTTGCGCAATTTGATGCACTTTGCCTCGCGCGACGCGATGGATATCGACGGCTGCGGCGAAGGAAATTTGGTCAAACTGATTGACGCGGGTCTTGTCCGTTCGGCGGCCGACCTGTACGACCTAACGCTCGAACAGCTGTTGCCGCTCGGCAAAAAGGTCGATGTGTGGGCGGGCAATCTGCTGCGCGGCATAGAGGACAGTAAAACGCGCGATCTGTCGCGGCTGCTCTTTGCGTTCGGCATTCGCCATGTCGGCCAGAAGGCGGGCAAGGTACTGTCCAACCACTTCGGCAGTCTGGACGCGGTTTTGGCCGCCACGGTGGAGGAAATGACTGAGATTCGCGATATCGGGCAGACCACGGCGGAATCCATCGCCGCGTGGCGCGAGCTCGACCAGTCGAAGACGCTGATCGATCAGCTGCGCGCGCACGGCGTGAACTTTACCGGCGAAAAGACCGCCAAAAGCGATCTGCTCGCGGGCAAAACAATCGTCGCCACCGGCAGCCTGACGCTTTACAGCAGGCAGGAGATCAACGATCTGATCGAGTCGCTGGGCGGTAAAGCGTCCGGCTCGGTTTCCAAAAAGACAGCTTACGTCGTCGCAGGGGAAAACGCGGGCAGCAAGCTGCAAAAAGCGGCTGAACTCGGTATTCCCGTGCTGACAGAAGAAGAATTTCAAAACATGATACGAGAAGCAGCAGAGGAGGAAAAATAATATGGCAATTTCGCGGGGTGAGATCGAGCACATCGCCGTTTTGGCGCGGCTCGATTCCAATGGCGGCGTGTTCGACCGGCTGGCGGAGGATATGCAGGGCATCGTCGGCATGGTGGACAAGCTGGCCGACCTTGATCTGGGCGATATCACCGATGTGATCGACACCGAACGCAAGAACGCGTTCCATGAGGACGAAGTGATTCAGGAATTTACACCGGACGAGCTGGTCGCGCCGAACGCGCCGGACTTTCAGGCGGGCGGCGTGGCTGTGCCGCGCGTCGTCGAATAAGGGAGGGACAGCAGCAGAATGGAACTTTTTAAGCAGACAGCAGCGGAACTGTCCGACAAGCTCCGCAATAAGGAGATCTCCGCCGTCGAGCTGGCGCAAGACGTGCTGGCGCGCACCAAGGCCGTGGAGGACAAGGTACAGGGCTATGTGACCGTGACCGAGGACGCGGCGCTTGCCGCCGCGAAGGCGGTGGATGATAAGCGCGCCGCGGGCGAAGCGCTTTCGCCGCTTGCGGGCATTCCGGTCGCCGTGAAGGATAATATTTGCACCAAGGGAACGCTGACCACCTGCGCTTCCAAAATGCTTTATAACTTTAAGCCGCCGTATAACGCGACGGTCGTGGAAAAGCTGGCCGCGCACGGCGCGGTCATCACCGGCAAGGCCAATATGGACGAGTTCGCCATGGGTTCTTCCTGTGAAAATTCGGCCGTGCATCCGACGCATAACCCGCACGGGCTGGACCACGTGCCGGGCGGCTCCTCCGGCGGCTCGGCCGCGATCGTGGCCGCGGGCGAAGCGCCGCTTTCGCTCGGTTCCGACACCGGCGGATCGATCCGCCAGCCTGCGTCGTTCTGCGGCGTGGTCGGCCTCAAGCCGACGTACGGCGCGGTGTCCCGCTATGGTCTGATCGCGTTTGCATCCTCGCTGGATCAGATCGGCCCGTTCGCCCGTTCGATCGAGGACGCGGCCATGCTGCTGGACGCGATCACCGGCCACGACCCGCTGCACGATTCGACCTCGGTCAAGACGCCGTTTGAGGGCTCGGTCCGCCAAAACCTGAACGCGGACGTCAAGGGCATGAAGATCGGCCTGCCGAAGGAGTATTTCGGCGCGGGCGTTTCGGATGAGGTTCGCGATAACGTGATGAAGGCCGCCGAGACCTATAAAAGCCTAGGCGCCGAGGTATTCGAGATCTCTCTGCCGCTTGTGGAGTATGCGCTGCCGGTTTATTACATTTTGTCGTCGGCGGAAGCGTCCTCCAACCTCGCGCGGTTCGACGGCGTCAAGTACGGCTACCGCGCCGAAGGCTTTGAGGATCTGATCGACCTGTATGTTAAAAGCCGTTCGGAGGGCTTTGGGGCCGAGGTGCAGCGCCGCATTATGCTGGGCACCTATGTGCTGTCCTCCGGTTATTACGATGCTTACTACAAAAAGGCGCGCGCCGCGCAGCGCAAGATCAAAGAGGAGTTTGCCGAAGCGTTCCGGAAGTGCGATGTGATTCTAACCCCGGTCGCGCCGACGACGGCGTACGAGCTGGGCTCCAAGACCGCCAGCCCGATCGAGATGTACGCGGGCGATATCTGCACGGTATCGGTCAACATCGCGGGCCTGCCCGGTTTGGTGCAACCCTGCGGCTATGACGCGGCGGGCCTACCCGTCGGCATGCAGCTGATCGGCCCGCGCTTTGGCGAGCAAAAGCTTTTAAACGCCGGCCTTGCGTTTGAGCAGGCGTCCGGTCTCAAGAATATTATCGCGGCACTGTAAGTTACCCGCATCGTCTTCCTGAGCGCAGCGAAGGAACTCGCGCGTACGCGCGGGATTCTTCCTCGCTCCGCTCATCAGAATGACAGATAGGTTTAAGGAGTGAATACATTTAAATGAAATACGAAGCTGTCATCGGCCTTGAGGTGCACGCGGAGCTATCGACGAAGAGCAAGATCTACTGCTCGTGTTCGACCGGATTCGGTGCGCCGATCAACACCCATACCTGCCCGGTCTGCACGGGCATGCCGGGCGCGCTGCCCGTATTGAACCGCGAGGTCGTGCACTATGCCGCCAAGATGGGCAAGGCCACCGGTTGCACGGTAAACCGGCTGTGCAAGGCCGACCGTAAGAATTATTTTTACCCTGACCTGCCCAAGGCCTACCAAATTTCGCAGTTCGATGTGCCGATTTGCGAAAACGGCGAGGTGTTCTTCTATGTGGACGGCGAAAAAAAGTCCTGCCGGTTGGAGCGCATCCATTTTGAGGAGGACGCGGGCAAGCTGTTGCATGACGAGATCGACGGCACGGTCGTCGACTTTAACCGCTGCGGCGTGCCGCTGATCGAAATGGTCACGCGGCCCGACCTGCGTTCCTCGGCGGAGGCCAAGGAATTTCTCGAAATGATCAAGACCACGCTCGGCTACCTCGATATCTCGGATTGCAAGATGGAGGAAGGCTCGATCCGCTGCGACGTGAACGTGTCCATCCGCCCGGAAGGATCGGATACGCTGGGTACGCGCGTGGAAATGAAGAACGTCAACACCTTCTCGGGCGCGGTGCGCGCCATTGATTACGAGATCGCGCGCCAGATCGATCTGGTAGAGCACGGCGGTGAGGTACAGCAGGAAACGCGCCGCTGGGATGATGTGAAGCTGAAAAACACCGTCATGCGCACCAAAGAGGACGCGCAGGACTACCGTTATTTCCCCGATCCCGACCTGATTCCGGTCGAGATCGACGACGAGTGGATGCGCCGGATCGAAAGCGAGATCCCCGAGCTGCCGATCAGCCGTTACGAGCGCTATCTGAACGAGTACGGCATGACCGCGATGGAAGCGCGACTGATCTCGGAGAACTTCGCCAAGGCGGAGCTGCTCGACCGTTGCGCGAAATCCGGCAAGGTAAAGCCCAAGGCGGCCGCCAACTGGATCCTTTCGGATATTTCCAAGTATCTGAACGACAAGGCGGTCGAATTGGAAAGCACGAGGCTGAACGCCGATAAGCTGATCGATCTGATCGTGCTGATCGATCAGGGCACGATTTCGGGCGCGGCAGGCAAAAAGGTGCTGCCCGCCATGTTCGAGACCGACGAAGCGGTCGAGGCGATCGTCGAACGCATGGGCCTCAAGCAGGTGTCCGATGAGGGCGCGATTCGCGCGATCGTGCAGGACGTGCTGGCAAACAATGAAAAGGCCGTTTCCGACTTCAAGGCCGGTAAAAACGTCACCGGCTTCCTTGTGGGCCAGTGCATGAAGGCCTCCAAGGGACAGGGCAATCCGCAGATCATCAATAAGCTGATCGCGGAGGAGCTTGCAAAGCTGTAACAGGGAAGGGGCCGATGGCATGAAGCAAAGCGGGCAAGGCCGGGCGGTGCTGGAAAGCTTGCTGGAGGGCAACCGCGCCTTTCGCGAAGGGCAAGGCCCCGCCATCGCGGACCGGGCGGAGATTGCCCGCCTTTGCAACGAAGGGCAGCGGCCGCGGGCGGCGGTGCTGTGCTGTTCGGATTCCCGCGTCACGCCGGAGCTGGTTTTTTGCCAAGGGCTGGGGCAGATTTTTTCGATCCGCACAGCCGGAAACGTGGTTTCGGATTTTGAACGCGGCAGCGTGGAATACGCGGTCGCCGATCTGGGCGCGCGGCTGGTGCTGGTGATGGGCCATTCGGGCTGCGGCGCTGTGGCGGGCGCGCTGCAAGGCAAGGGAAACGGCTGCATGAAGCGGGTGCTTAGCCAGATCGCCCCCTCGGTCGAACAGGCGATCCGACAAGCGGCCTTGCCCGAGCAAGTGGCCGAACAAGCGGAGAATTTCAATATTCTAAGCAGCCTTGCCCTACTTCGGGCAGACCCCGTGCTGGCAAGCGTGCCCGATTTGACCTTTGCCGCCGCCAAGTACAATACCCAAACCGGCGAGGTCACGCTTTTACAGGTGAATGAGCCGGAAAACTCAAAAGCATGCTAAAAAGGAGGAGGGACAACCAAACGGTTGTCCCTCCTCCTTTTTAGCGTGTCGACAAAGTCGACACGCTGTCTAGGGGGCACCCCGTGCCCCCTAGATACTCGGCCAGTTTCGGAGAAACCGGTCTCGATACCCCCGGGTTACGCGCCCGGTGGCGCGGGTCGAGGTGTTTTTTCGAGGTACACGCCCCCGAAAAAACGGATTTTACGTCGCTTCGCTCCATTTTCCATTCTATGCGCACTGCGGCGTGACCACACGCCGCCGTTTTGTCCACCATGGGGGAGAGCCGCGGTAGCTTGCCGCGTCTTTACTGAAACATTGGATAGAGCCGCAGGCGCGCGCCGTAAACGGGTACGCGTAAACCTACGCCGCCGACGGGTACGGCGCTGGGCACGGCCTCGTACAGAACATTATCGATCCGCAAAAGCGGTACCTTGCCGGTTCGCAGCACCTCGACTTCGTGGTTTTTAAGACGCTCCAAAACATGAGCCAAAAAGTCCTCGTTCGATTCGTACAGCTTTTCCACATCGATAAAGACTGATTGATTGCGCTGAAAAACAGGGAAAAGAAAGTTCAGGCCGACCCCGCAGTCTGCGGTGGACATGTTCTTTTTCCCCTCCAAAAATTCCTTGATCTTTTTCTCCATATTTTTATGGATATCGAGCGGAAACAGCACTTTGGCGAGTGGGGAAAAGGCGCTTGCTTTTTGCATCTGCACATGGACCGTGGGCATCTCGCCTTCGGAAAACAAGTCGTGGATGCAGCCGCTTTCGCGCAGCAGGAAAAAGAACAGCACGTTTTCATCGTCCATTTGGTCGTCCGTCAAAATCTCGGTGTGGAGGGCTTCAGCGATGGAATGATACGCCTCCCGCTCCGCGCGGTATTCGAGCAAATCCATGTTTTGTACGTCAAAATCCATATCACACGCGAGCAGGGATTGAACCTCGTCCAGCAGATTTCGGCCTTTTAACAGATCGGTCACAGCGCGCTCAACGGCGGCGAGCGCCTTATCATGCAGATGCGCGGTGCGCGCGAGCAGGTCGATGGCCGTGTCGGCAGGCTGAGGGTCCAGCGCTTCAAGCGCCGCCTGTTGGTAAAGCGACAGAGAAGGATCGCCCGGCGCGGTGAGAAAAGCGCTATCCAGCGGAAAGCCGCGATCAAGCTGTACTTCACAAACAGCGGCGGCAGCCGTGCAGCGCAGCGCCATACGCTTGGCGACTGTCATATGCAGGCTATCCTGTGCATTGAGAGAAAGCAGCGCAAAACGCGCGGCAAGGGTGAGCTCGGTCATGTTCGATCCCTCCATTTTCAAAAAGGTAAATAATATTTACGTTTCGCTATAACAACAATATACCACCGCGTGGCAAGGCCGTCAAGTGAGAATCAACAGAAAAGGGAATTATAGCGGCAAAGCAAACAGATTTTATTGTAATGGGAGGGCCCAAAGGGTATAATATTCCTTGACAAAACAAATCAGGAAAGGGAGGAATGAATGTTTTGGAGATATTTGAGACCCTAAAAACGCTGTGCGCCCTGCCGGCGGTGAGTGGGTTTGAGCCAAAGGCCGCGGAAACGGTAGCGGATATGCTGCGGCCCTATTGCAGCGAAGTCTCGGTCGATGTGCACGGCAATGTGCTGGCGCGCAAAAGCTGCGGCAAGCCGGACGCCCCCACCATCCTGCTGGACGCGCATCTGGATCAGATCGGTTTTCTGGTGACCGATGTGCTGGAGGGCGGCTTCTTACGTTTTGCGCCGGTGGGCGGGGTTGACCCGCGTATGCTGCTGGCGGGAGAGGTGACCATCCTAGCGGAAGAGCCGTTGTTCGGCGTGGTATCCTGCCTGCCGCCGCATCTGCTGAAGGCGGGCGAGCAGGACAATGCCGTACCGGTCGACGAAATGCTGATCGACACCGGCCTTTTAAACGCGAAGGAGAAAATCACGATCGGCACGCCGATCGTGTTCGCGGGCGAGCCGGTGAGGCTCGCGGGCGACTGCGTTTCGGGCAAAAGCTTGGACGACCGCGCGGGCATTGCCGCCATCCTCAGCGCGATGGAGCGGCTTGCGGGTGAAAAATCGCTGCGATGCGATGTGGCCGTATTGATCAGCGCGCAGGAGGAAGTGACCGGCCTCGGCGCGGCCACGGGTACGTTTGCGGTGCAGCCTTCGTTTGCGATCGCGGTGGATGTCAGCCATGCCAAAACGCCGGACGCACCGGCGGAGGGCGTGTTTGAATACGGCGGCGGCCCGCTCATCGGCGTGGGCCCCAACCTGCACCGGGGGCTGACGACGGCTATTCAGAAGACCGCCAAGGCGGAGGATATCCATTATCAAACCGAGGTAATGGAAGGGAATACCGGCACCAACGCTTGGACGATGCAGATCGTCGCGCACGGCGTGGCGACCGCGCTGCTCTCCATTCCGCTGCGCTACATGCACACGCCGATCGAAGCGATCCGTCTGTCCGATCTGACGGACACGGCTGATCTGATCTACCAGTTTGTCCGCAAATTCGATGGGGAGGTGGGCGCATGATCGAACTGCTGAAAACCCTGTGCGCGCTGCCCGGCCCCTCGGGCTGTGAGGACGCGGTACGGGACTTTATCCGTGGGCAGGCCGAACCCTTTGCCGACGAAATACGCGAGGATGCGATCGGCAACCTGATGGTATTGCGCCGGGGCGAAAAAGCGCCCGAGCGCCCGGTCGTGCTGGCCGCGCACATGGACGAGGTCGGCGTGATTGTAAAGCGCGCGACCGAGGACGGCATGCTGAAATTCGGCTTTGTCGGCGGGGTTGATCCCCGCGTCGTCATCGGACGGCGCGTGCGCTTCGGCAAAACGGTGGGCGTGATCGGCATTAAGGCCGTACACCTGACCACGGCGGCGGAACGGAAGCACATGCCAAAGACGCGCGACCTGTATATCGATATCGGCGCGGAGAACCGTGCTGCGGTGGAGGCGCTTGTCGCGCCCGGCGATTACGGCGTGTTTGATTCCCCGCCCGTTTTGTTTGGCGACGGCTTTTTGAAGGCCCGCGCGATCGACGACCGGATCGGCTGCGCCGTGCTTTTGACGATACTGAAGGACAAGCCGCCGGTTGATACGTGGTTTTGCTTCACCGTGCAGGAGGAAACCGGCCTGCGCGGCTCCGCGACCATGGCGTATGCGCTCGACCCCGGCTTTTGTCTGGTGATTGAGGGCACGACCGCGGCGGACCTGTACGATGTAAAGGATGGCAAGGCTGTTTGCCGCCTGCGCGGCGGCGCGGTCATTCCGTTCATGGACGGTTCGACGATCTACGACGCCGCGCTGTTCGAGCTGCTGCGGGACGCCGCAGCGGCGCGCCATATTCCGTGGCAGACCAAAAGCCGCGTTTCCGGCGGCACGGACGCGGGCCGCATCCACAAGAGCCGCGCGGGCGTGCGCGTGTGCGCGGTCGCCGCGCCGGTGCGCTATATCCACTCGCCCGCAAGCGTCGCGGCCACGGCGGACTGTGAGGCTGTTTTGGCGCTCTGCCGCGCATTTTTAGAGGAACTCGGAGGGAACGACGATGAGTAAAATATTTGACCTTTACCAGAAGGTGGGCGGCGCGTTCGGGCCGTCCGGCCGCGAGCAGGAGGTGCGCGAGACCATTGCCGCCCTCGCCGCAGACTATGTGGACGATATGACGACGGACGCGCTCGGCAGCCTGATCTGCCGGAAAAAAGGCGGCGGCAAAAAGATATTGCTGGCCGCGCACATGGATTCGATCGGTGTGGTCGCCACGTATATCGACGATAACGGCTTTCTGCGCTTTTCACCGGTCGGCGGCCTATTTAAGGGCGATCTGATCAATATTCAGGTGCGGTTTGCAAACGGCACGCGCGGCGTGATCTCCTATGAGGAAAAAACGCCCTTTAAGGAGCTGACGCTCGACAACCTGTTTATCGACATCGGCGCGAAAGACCGCGCGGAGGCGGAGCGGCAGGTTCAGGTGGGTGATTTCGCCGTGTTTGCCGCGCCGAGCTTTTCACAGAACGGCGTGCTGTGCGGCCCCTATCTGGATAACCGCATCGGCTGCGTGACGCTGCTGCTTGCGATGGAGCAGCTCGCCGAAACGGATAACGACCTATACTTTGTGTTTACCTCGCAGGAGGAGGTCGGCCTGCGGGGCGCGGGCGCCGCCGCGTTCGCGGTTGAGCCCGATCTGGCGCTCGCGGTCGATGTGACCGATACCGGCGACCTGCCCGAGCGCAAAAGCCCCATGGCGGTATCGCTCGGCGGCGGCCCCGCGATCAAGGTCATGGATCGCTCGGTCATTTGCGCGCCGCAGGTCGTCGCGGGATTGACGCAGGCGGGCGAAGCGCTCGGCCTGCCGCTCCAGCGCGAGATATTGCAGTTTGGCGGCACGGATACGGCCGCCCTGCAAAAGACGCGCACGGGCGTTTTGTCCGGCGCGGTGTCCATCCCGACGCGGTATATCCACTCCCCAAGCGAAATGTGCGCCGAAAGCGACGTCGCCGCCGCGGCCGCGCTGCTCGCACACGCCGTTTGCCATACGTTTTAAGTTTTAAAGTAGGGGTTAGGAAGTAGTAATTAGAAATTAGTAATTAGTAATGGTGGAGTTCCGGCAAAGCCGGATATTCAATCATCGCGCTTTGCGCGATACCACAATTCCTAACTACTAATTCCTAATTTCTCATTACTTCCTATCTCCTATTTTTTTGCTTGTGTCCTTTCGTCAAAAAGCTCGGCCGCAAAGTGATATGATAGCAATCGGCGGAGGGAGGGCGCGTATGACGGTCTATGTGGATGTGCTGTTCGCGGTGAACGCACTGATGGATTACGCGACCCTGCTGGCCGCGGCCCGGCTGGGCGGTATACATAGCGGAAGAGGGCGCATCGCCCTCGCGGCGCTGCTGGGCGGCGCTTATGCGGTGCTGGGCGCCGTAATGCCGGTACTGGGAGCCCTGCCGCTGCGGCTTGCAGCGGGCGTGGGGATTTGTGCCGCGGCGTACTATGGCAAAGGGCCGTTCGTGCGTGTCTGCGCGCTTTATCTGCTGGTATCGGCCGCGTTCGCGGGTGTGGCGCTGGCGCTCGGCGCGGCGACCGGGAAACGGCTGCTGTTCGGCGCGGGCTATTACCTCGCGGTGCCGCTGCGCTTGCTGCTGCTGGCCGCCGCCGTGGGATACGCGGTAAGCGGCGTGCTGCTCCGGGGCGACGCGGCTCACGGCGCGGTACGGCGGCAGATCGGCACGGTCACGGTCTCGTTGTTTGATAGGCGCATACAGGTGAATGTGCTGCGCGACACAGGCAATGAGCTGACCGAGCCCGCTTCCGGAAAACCGGCGCTTATTCTGGGGCAAAGCGCCGCCGCGCGGCTGCTGGGCGAACGGTTTGCCGCGCTGCAAGGGCTGACGGCGGGGAACGCCGCCGCCTGCCTTGCCGCCCTGCCGCCCGAGCTGGCGCGGCGCGCGGGGCTGCTGCCGTATCAGGCGGTCGGCACGGCGAACGGCCTGCTGCTGTTTTTCAGGCCGGACGGGGTATGGGACGCCGCCGGCAAAAAAATAGATTGTGTATTGGCGATTGGAACGGAACGAATGGATCAGGGCGGTTACGAAGGCTTGCTGGGCGTGTGAAAGGGAGAGCATCATGCTGAAAAAATGGCTGGGAAAATTACTGAACTTGCTGAAACGGCGCGGGCGCGTCTATTATATCGGCGGCAGCGAGGTGCTGCCGCCGCCGCTTTCCGCCGTGGAGGAGGCGCAGCAGGTCGCCGCCTGTCAGGCGGGAAGCGAAGCCGCGCGCAATACGCTGATCGAGCACAACCTGCGCTTGGTCGTTTTTTTGGCGCGTAAATTTGAATCGAGCGGCGTTGGCACGGAGGATCTGATCTCGATCGGCACGATTGGGCTGATCAAGGCCGTGGGTACTTATAAAAGCGATAAAAACGTGAAGCTTGCCACCTATGCCTCGCGCTGTATCGAAAATGAGATCCTAATGCATCTGCGCAAGATCGGCAACCAGCGCACGGAAATTTCCTTTGACGAACCGCTTTCCTCGGATTGGGACGGCAACGAGCTGCTGCTTTCCGATATATTGGGTACAGAGGCCGACAGCGTGCTGCGTCCACTGGAGGACGATGTGGATCGGGCGCTTTTGCTGCGCGCGCTAGACCGCTTGCCCGAGCGGGAGAAGCGCATTATCTCGCTGCGCTTCGGCATCGGCATGGCCGAAGCCATGACGCAGAAGGAGGTAGCCGATCTGCTCGGCATTTCGCAAAGTTACATCTCCCGTTTGGAAAAGCGCATCATCGCGCGCATGCGCAAGGACATTCTGAAGTGGGTATGAGTGTGGTTCCCGCACTAAACGCCGCGGCTTTTGCCGCGGCGTTTCAGACTGTCAAAAAACAAGTTTTGACAGTCTGTCGATCGAAACAAAGCCCCATTTCGATCGAGAATTCCGGCTTCTGCGCGCGCCTTTTAGGCACACTTGAAGTCGGTTTGTATAAAAACCGAGATACATGCTCCCGGTTTTTATGAATTTTGCCGCAAACGGCAAAATTCTATTTTATGCGCGCTGCGGCGCGAGGGAGTTCTTTGACACGCTGAAACGCCGCGGCTTTTGCCGCGGCGTTTTTTTACCGGCTGCACCGTGCTGTAAAACTTGCATGGAGCGGAAAAATGCGGTAGAATAAAAACGTGTCTGGGGGAAACCAATAAAATGAAAAAAGCGTATTTACTCATCGTTGCGGCTGCGGTGTGCTGGGGCGCGATCCCGGTGTTTTACAGTGGGTTATCTGCCGAGGGTCTGACGAGCATGCAGACGATTACCATGCGGTTTGCACTCGCCGCGGTGGGATATGTGGTGTATCTCGCGGTGCGCGATCCGGCGGCGCTGCGCATCAAACGGCCGCGGCATTTGCTCTACTTTATCGGCACGGGCGTGTGCAGCTTGGCCTTCTTTAATTTTTGCTATATCACCTGCATCAAATATGCGGGCGTCGCGGTGGCGGCGCTGCTGCTGTATACCGCGCCGGTTTTTGTCATGGTGCTTTCCGCCGTACTGTTTCATGAAAAGCTTTCCGCGCGCAGCGTGACCGCGTTGGCGCTCACGGTATTGGGCTGTGTGTTCGTGGCGGGCGTATTTACCGCGGGCGGGGTACGGCTCACGCCTGTGGCGCTTCTCTGGGGGCTCGGCTCTGGCTTTGGCTACGCGTTATATAGTATTTTCGGCAAGTTTGCGCTTGTTCATTACAAGCCGGAGACCATTACCGCCTATACAGCGGTATTTGCCGCATTGGCGACAATCCCGCTGTCGCAGCCGGTACGGCTTTTGGGGCTGTGCCGCAGTCCTGCGGTTTTGCGAAACGCGCTTGGCTGCGCGCTGGTGTGCACGGTCGTGGCGTATCTGTTATACACAGCGGGACTGGCTAAGGTGCCCGCCGGGCAAGCCGCCATCCTTTCCACGGCGGAGCCGGTCGTCGCCACTGTTCTCGGCGTAACGCTGCTACACGAAGCGGTATCGTGGGATAAGCTTTGCGGCATTCTGCTCGTCCTCAGCGCGATCGTGCTGCTGAACCTGCCCGCAAAATTAAAAAAGAACAAAATGGAAAGCGCGGGCGACAGTCTGTAAGGCGTTTGCCGGTATAAGCACAAACCCGGGCAAAATCCAGTCGAAAAAAGTCGGCTGGCAAAAAATTTCGGCAGTATATTCATTTGGTGCGCAGGGGAAAATCCTCATGTTGAACACTTGCTCTTTGGATCAGGGACAGGAGGTTTTTTCGTGCAAACAAAGGTAGAGATATGCGGGGTCAATACGGCCGGGCTCACCGTATTGACCGCGAAGGAGACCGACGCGCTGCTGCGTCGCGTTAAGGATGGGGATAAACAGGCGCGGGACGAGCTAATCCGCGGCAATCTGCGGCTGGTGCTTTCGGTCATCCAGCGGTTTCACGGGCGCGGCGAATCGCCGGACGATCTGTTTCAGGTCGGCTGCATTGGACTGATGAAATCGATCGATCATTTTAATATCGATCTGGGCGTGCGTTTTTCTACCTATGCCGTGCCGATGAACGTTATTTGGGGAAAACGCCTCCACAATATTTGTAGTTAAGCCGCCAAACCCATACTTACACCCAAAGGACAGGTGAAAATCATGTTATTTTGTAATATTGATCTGTTAAACGAACAACTGGAACTGGAACGGGACCGGTATGTCGGCGTAAAAAACGGCCGTATCGCCTATATCGGCGAAACCGCGCCGCAGGAGGATTACGGCGGACGCTATGACGGCCGCCGCCGCCTGCTGCTGCCCGGCTTTTACAATGTGCACAGCCACGCGCCCATGGTGCTGCTGCGCGGCTATGCGGAAAACCTGCCGCTGGACAGGTGGCTGAATGAAAAGGTGTTCCCGTTTGAGGACTGCCTGACGGATGAGGATGTGTACTGGGCCACGCAGCTGGCCATTGCCGAAATGGTGCAGTGCGGTACGGTATCCTTTACCGATATGTATTTTGAATGCCAAGCGATGGCGAAGGCCGTTTTGGAAAGCGGCATCAAGTGCAATCTCAGCCGGGGCCTGACCGTATTCGACGGCAGCGCTTACGAGCAGATTCAGGCGTACCGCGACAATGAGGAGCTGCTGCGCGATTATCAGGGCGCGGGCGATGGGCGGCTTACGATCGACCTGTGCATTCATGGGGAATATACCTCCTCTCCGGCGGTGGTGGAAGCCGTGGCCGCGCAGGCGAAAGAGCGGGGCACGCGCATGCACATCCACCTGTCCGAGACCGAGTCCGAACACAAGGGCTGCAAGCTGCGGCACGGCATGACGCCCGCCGCTTATATGCAGGCGCACGGCATTTTTGATGTGCCCACAACGGCGGCGCACTGCGTCTGGCTGGAAGGGGAGGATTTTGAAATTCTTCGTTCTCACGGCGTTACCGTGGCCTGTTGTCCGGCCAGCAACCTGAAGCTGGCTTCGGGCTATGCCAACGTGCCGGAGCTGATGCGGCGCGGTATCTCCGTGGCGATCGGCACGGACGGCGCGGCTTCCAACAACAACCTGAATATCTTGCAGGATCTGTATCTGTTCGCCACAGCCTACAAGGGTTACTACCATGATTCCACGCTCATTACGCCTAAGGAAGCGCTGTACGCGCTGACGCGCGCGGGCGCGCACAGCCAAGGCCGGGAGGACAGCGGCGCAATCAAGGTGGGCGGCCGGGCCGATCTGTGTGTGATTGATACCGATTCGCCGCAGTTTACCCCGATGACGAACGCCGCCTGCAATGTGGTCTACGCCGCCGGCGGCAGCGATGTCAGACTAACCATGGTGGACGGTAAGGTGCTTTATCGCGACGGCTCGTTCCTGACGCTCGACATCGAGCGGGTCAAGGCGCAAGCGCAACGCAGAACAGACCGCATTCTGGCGGGCCTGTAAAAAGGGAAGGAGACGCTCATGGATCATCAGCAGGTACGGCAGGCGGCGGAAGCCGTCGCGAAGCGGCTATCGCAAAAGCCGGAAATCGGTCTAGTGCTCGGCTCCGGGCTGGGCCCGATCGCCGATGAGATTGGGGACGCGGTCTTTGTGCCCTATGGGGAGATTCCACACTTTAAAACCTCTACCGCGCCCGACCACATAGGCCGGTTCGTTTGCGGCAAGCTGGCGGGCAAAACCGTTTTGTGCATGCAGGGGCGCCTGCACGGCTATGAGGGTTACGAGCCCGCGGACATCGCTTTTCCGGTTTATGTCATGCAGGCGCTCGGCGTGCGTGCGCTGGTGCTGACCAATGCGTCGGGCGGTATCAATACGGACTTTTCGGTCGGCGACCTGATGCTGATCGAGGATCATATCAATATGACCGGCAAGAGCCCGCTCACCGGTTCAAACGATGCGGCGCTGGGTACGCGCTTTCCGGATATGACGTTTGCCTATGCGCCCACTCTGCGTGAACTGGCCAATCAGGCTGCCGCGGATTGCGGTATTGCGCTACGCCACGGCGTTTACTGCGGTGTGAACGGCCCACAGTTTGAAACGCCTGCCGAAATTCGCGCGTTCCGCGCGCTCGGCGCGGATGCCGTCGGAATGTCGACCGTGTACGAGGCGATCGCCGCCGCGCATTGCGGCCTGCCGGTTGCCGCCGTGGCGATGATCACCAATATGGCTTCCGGCGTTCTGATGCAGCCGTTATCCGGCGCGGAGGTAAACGAAATCGCCGCCGCGCGCGGCCCCGTGTTCCGTTCGTTCATCCGCGCGCTGATCTTCCATATATAAAATTAAAAATTGAGTGAAGAAATAGTTGACAACACCTCATAAATTCGATATAATAATAAAGCTGTCACAGGAAAAAGACAGCATAATCGAGGTGTGGCTCAGCTTGGTAGAGCGCTTCGTTCGGGACGAAGAGGCCGCAGGTTCAAATCCTGTCACCTCGACCACTTTGGAAGGGCGAAAAACATTGTTTTTCGCCCTTTTTCTGTATTATAAACACTTTTCAAGGTGCTTTAGTTAAGTGAATTCTTTAAATGCCCACATATGCGCCCACATTTTCTGAAAAAATATGAGGTGCTATGAATACTACCGCGCATCCGTGAGCGAAACAATTTAAAGCGAAAAAAGTCTTAGTGCATGAAGCATTGGTCTAAAGTTATCAACTTGCAAGAAGTTATGCACAGGCTGAATAAATTCCCGGATACGTTTCTGCTAAAAGACTTGTCGGAGATATTAGACGTAGCCAAAGGAACGGCAATTAAAGCGACGAAACAGTTAGAGTTGGAGACAAGGGAAACTCCAGAGGGTATGACAGTAAATAAAGCAGCCTTTCTTGTTAGGCTTGAAGCATACTATCAAGAGCAAGTTAAGCTAAGACATCAATAGGCATATGTCTCTGATATCTTTTATCCAGCTAAAAAATAAAGCGGAAGCGGAACATTTTCTTACAGAATTGTTCCGCTTCCGCTTTATTTTTTGCAATGCAAAGAACTGTTTCCTCTCAATTTTTTTAACTTGATTTTGACCAAAATTAAAAACAACTTTACCTTAAAAAATCAAGTTATACAAAGCTGAAAAACCTTGATACTACGGGCTTTTTTCCCAGTCGGCGCACAAAAAATTATATTGAGAATCTAGCGATGAAGACATGGTTCTGCTGCTCCAGAGAAAGAACGCCGCCGTATTTTTGTATCAGTTCTTCCACGGCCTTTAGACCAAGACCGTGTCCCCAACTCTGTTTTGAGCTAAGCGGTAATCCTTTGGTAAAACGCAGCTTTTTGCGGCAAGGGTTTTTGCAGGAGAAATTCAGCATATGATCGCCCCAACTATATCGCAGATACAGGTCAATGGTACGCGGCTGATCTGCGGGCAGCGCGCTGGTCGCTTCAATCGCGTTGCGGATCAAATTGGAAAGCAGGACGCACAGGTCGGTATCCGCGATATGGAGCTTGGGCGGCAGGGGACCCAAGTCGGTATGCACGCAAATGCGCTCGCTTTCGGCTTCGCCAAGCAACACGGATAAAATCGCGTTGATCAGGCTGTTGCCAGTGAGGGCGGGCGCGGCCGTCGCGCCAAGGCTGCCTTGGATCAGGTCATCTATTCCCGCATAGTCACCGTTCTGGCACCGGTTTTGCAGAGCGATCAGTAGGCTGCGCATATCGTGGCGCACGCGGGCGAAATCCTCCAAATGGCGGGAAAGCGTGGTATACTGCACGGTTTGCGCGTTGATTAGGGCTTGCGTGATTCGGTCTCTTTCATGCAGCAGAATATTGTCTCCATAGACCCGTACGGTGTCGGAGATCAAGACCCCGGCGATGATACCGATTTGGAGCAGTGCGGCAGTCTCCACCGGCCAGTGTGACAGCGCGGGTTCATACTTGGGATAGATGCGGTCGGCCAGAAGCGCGGCGGCGAAAAACAAAACGCCAAATAGCAGCCGTATGCTGTACGGACGGTTTCGCACCACGGCAAGCACGGACAGCCCGACCAAAAAAGCGGCGACAGCAAACTTATACCAAGTTACGGTTTGGCTGAAGAGCTGGAAAAGTTCCATATTCCCGCGTACGCCCCAAAGCTGGAACCAAAGCACAAATAGGCACATGGATGCACCTAAAAAGAACGTGGCGCACATTACCTCTTGCTTTACCGCATATAAATCGTTTAAAATTAGCATGGTAGATAGAAAAATACCGTAGTAGCATACCCTGCAAAAAACCAGCAAGCTTTCAGCGGGCACGCCGAGGGTGAGTAGGGGAACCCTCATTACGGTGCCCACATAACAAATGCAGAGCAGCGCAAAGAAGAAAGCCCGCCGGGCCTTGCGTGCTTTAAGACCGATCAACAAATACAGCAAAGCCAGAAAAACAGCACATCCACAAGCCAAAACCGTAAGAACGGAGCGGAGCTGCAGCAGCGTCCAAACCGCTTCAGGCGTGCCGAGGGTAGGGGGATAGACAAGGCCGTTGTATAACTGATCGTGTGACTCTACGGCTATTACGAGCTCAATGCGGTCGTTTTTCGGTTCCACCAGCAGGTAAGGGCGCTTGTCCGTATCACTGCTGTAGAGCGCGCCGTTGATCCAAAGTCGGTAGGTACCGAAAACATGAGGGATTTCCAGCGCGTAGGTTTGACCGTCGTCCGGTGTTTCAATGGTCAGGCGATACGTGGCGCCACCGCCGGGAAAGGAACCACTCCAATAGTACTCCCCAAACTGTCCGATATAGATATAGGACGGGATGTGTTCGCCGGTATGGAGCGCCTCCGGGGTGAGATTGTCCTCGTAGAACTCCCACCCATCCCACAGAAAAGTCAGTGACTGTTCCTGAGGAATCAAGGCGGCGTTCAGCACGCCTTGGCTGGCTTGCGGCTGGGAAGCGTATTTGCTGTCCAGCCCGAATTTGACTAAGAAGAAGAGAACGCCGCTCAGCACGGTGGAAACACAAAAGAATACGAGAAGCGCCTTGCCTATGCCGAGAAAACGTCGCTTATAGATTAGGCGACCAATGACGATGCTGATACCAAACAACAGTACGCAGATAGCGGCGGCATAGAATACAGCGCTGTGTGACCCTGCGGCATGTGAAGGGGGCATTTCTACTGGAGAGAGTTCCGGTTCGCCGCGCGGAGCGTTCGCACCAGTGGACGGCGACAGCTCATCGGTTTGTTCCAGCGTGGGCAACGTCTCCGCGGATCGAATAGGGAATTGCGTTTCCACACCGGGAAGGAAAGCGGGCGTAATTACCGGAGCCCCAAATGGCTCCGCAGGTTTAAGCGGCGGGGCGGCATTTTGGGGCGGGGCGGCATTTTGGGGCGGGGCGGCATTTTGGGGCGGGGAACGGGGAGCGGTTTCCTCTGCTTCTGTGTCTGTTATGGAGATAGAAGGAAACAGCGGGAGCGCCGGAAGTGATTTGCCCGCAGACGGCTCCGCGCCGTGTGAAGGATAGCGCGAGCTTTCGGAGGTCTGTTTGCCCGGCCGATCGAGAGGAGGTGTCGGTGAGCTGTCATCCTCCATGTCGCCGCCGTCGTAATCGCCGTTATCCGGCGGGCACAGAAGCTCCCCTGTTTCGGTGTAGGACACCGTAAGCAGATTGGAACGCTGTGTTTTGCCATCGCGCGACAGCTCCAAATAGAAAAGCGCCTTGTTTCCGGGCTCCAACCGGAAACCCGTTGGCACATAGGAAGAAACCGAACCCTCCTTAGTCAGCTGCAACACCCATGTTGCGCCGTCATCGGTGGAAACGTATACCGTTGTTACTGTTTCCTTGGGTATGGGCCGGTAAAGGCTGAGCCGCAGTTCACCGTTCTGTACATCGGCAGAGATTAGGCGGGGGCGTTCGGGATCGAGCACATAGAGAGGAACCGTATACGCTTTCGGCAGCCCGATATCGATCTCTGGAAAGCGGGGCGCAAAGTGTACGGGCAGTGCGTATTGCACTTCCACTTCTGTGCCAATTCCGTTCACATCCAACGTCAACGGGATTCTGACGGAAAGCGGCGGCCGACTGTCTGAAAGAAGCCGGCAAATGGTAAAACGCAGGCTTGGCTCATAGGGTTTCCCTCCGGTTTCCGTATAAAGCGGAGAGAGCGAAACCACTGCCGAGCGGGAAAAACTTGCCGCGCCCGTTATTTCGGGCATAGCGTAACAGGCGTCCAGCGTAACGCCGCCTGTTGCGGCGACCGTCCGCGCCCCTTCGCCCTCGGCAATAAGACGGCAGTAGGTCAGGTCGGCGTCGCCTTCGCACGCTACGGCTATGGCGTCGATACCGGTGGCCATAGCGGACAGAATGGAAAGGGTAAGATCACTTTGTGAACGAATGGCCGTTGCGCCCGTTCCATATGCAAACACTTGCCCGTGATCGGAAACGACGCCATGCGGGCCTTCGGTTAGAATAGCCGTTGCGCCGTCGCCTGTCGCGTGGATCTCATTTTCCGCGTAAAGCGATAGCGTACCGCCCTCTTCTATGTAAAAGATTGTACCGCCGCCCCGGAAAACGAGAGGGGCGCGCACATCCCATTGCGCGCCCGGCTGGATGCGGATGGTATGTTCCCCTGTGAGGATCGTTACCTGTGAAAGCGGGCGTGTGATGCGGTGCGAACGGTCCCATATGAGATCAGCAGCGAGGCTTACCGTACCTCCCGCTTCTTGGTTATACACAAACCATTGCGCCAGCTCATCGGCGGTTTTTACGGTGTTGGGGTCGCTTGGCGGCTCGGCGGGGGGCTGTGGAGTTACATCCGGCGCGATATTGTAATTCTGTGCCGGATCCATGTCCATGGCCCGCGCCGGCAGCGTATAAAAATAGGTGAATAAAACGGCCCATAAACCAACCATAAGTTTGTATTTAACCTGCATATGATAACATCTCCTTCCAAGAGTGTAACATGATATACCACATATGTGCGCAGGTAAATACAGCCAAT